>JAGOEI010000233.1 GCA_017997795.1 Thauera sp.
TCACCGGCCGCGAGCCGATGGGCGCCAAGCCGGCGGCGCCGACGGTGTCGTTCGAGTCCGCGCGCGCGCTCGGTAACGTGTGGGCGCTGACCGAGCTGTGGAAGTCGCTCGGGTTCTCGGATCTGCGGCGGGTGTTTCGCCGCACGCGCCGCACCACGGACGTGGAAGCGCTGATCCGTCTGATGGTGCTCAACCGCCTGTGCGACCCTGAATCCAAACTCGGCGTGCTGCGCTGGGTGCAGACGGTGGCGCTGCCCGACTTCGGGCCGAAGGCGGTCACGCACCAGCAGTTGCTGCGCAGCCTCGATGCGCTGATGGATCATCAGGATGAGGTCGATGCCGTGGTCGCCGGGCTGCTGCGCCCGTTGATCGACCAGGATCTGTCGGTGGTGTTCTACGACCTGACCACGATTCGAAGCGAAGGACTCAGCCAGCAGGCCGATGACGTGCGCCAGTACGGCATGGCCAAGGAGGGGCTGATCGCCCGCCAGTTCATGCTGGGCGTGGTGCAGACCGCCGAAGGGCTGCCGATCTACCACGAGGTGTTCGACGGCAACACGGCCGAGACGCGCACCCTCCTGCCGACGCTCACCAAGGTGCTCGCGCGCTTCCCGTCGGTGCAGCGCCTGGTGCTGGTCGCCGACCGAGGACTGCTCAGCCTGGACAATCTCGAAGCGCTGAAGGCCGTGCGCCTGGCCAGCGGCAAACTGCTCGAATTCATCGTCGCGGTGCCGGGCCGGCGCTACAACGAGTTCATCGAGTTGCTCGCACCGTTCCACGAAGCGCAGTGCGCTGGCGCCACGCAGGAGGTCATCTCGGAGCACACCTGGAACGACCTTCGGTTGGTGGTTGCGCACGATCCCGCGACGGCCGCTACCAAGACCGAGCAGCGCAATGAGCGTGTCGACGCGCTGATCCTCCAAGCGGACCAATGGACGGGCAAGCTCACCGAACAGGACGAAGGCGTGAAGCACCGGGGGCGCAAGCTCTCGGACAGCGGCGCCAAGGCGCGCTTCTACCACGCGGTCAGCGAAGCGCACCTGTCGCGCATCATCAAGGTGGATCTGGGCGAGGAGCTCTTCAGCTACCACATCGACGACAAGGCGAAGCGTCTTGCCGAAATGATGGACGGCAAGCTGCTGCTGGTGACCAACGCCGAGGGGCTCGCCGCACCGAACGTGATTCAGCGCTACAAGTCGCTCGCCGACATCGAGCGCGGCTTCAAGGTGCTCAAGTCCGAGATCGAGATCGGCCCGGTGTATCACCGCCTGCCCGAGCGGATCCGCGCGCACGCGTCGATCTGCTTCATGGCGCTGATCCTTCACCGGGTGATGCGCAGTCGCCTGAAGGCGGCCGATGCGGGCTACACGCCCGAGCGGGCGCTCGAGCAACTGCAGCGCATCCAGCATCACCGCGTGCGCCTAAACGGCGGCGAGCCGGTGGCGGGGGTGTCGACGCTCAGCACGGAGCAGAACGAGGTGCTTCATGCATTAGGAATCGAAAAGCCAGCGGCGCCGGAGCAGTTAGCGCTGTTGTAGTGGCATTTTTGAAAGTGCGCTCTAGCAAAAACAAGCACTTGCGATCTTAACTGTCGAACTCGGGGGAGCCAACCCCCTTCCCTGCGGATGCCACTGAAAGTTGCTTTTTCGTGCGTGCGGTGCTGTAAAAGCACCGTACGGCGACATCATTTCGCAGCATGATGCGACTTCTTTGCTCTGGTGAGTTTTTTCATCAGCTATGCCGAGTGTCCAGCATTGCTGGTTATCGCGTGGAACGCTCTACCAGGCCAACCCGATGTGAGGAGTTTGTCTATGGGCAAGAGTCCCGTTTAGAGTCTTGGGTTTGATCTCGCATCCGATTGGTTCGTGGGATCACCAATATGGGAAGCTTCTTTGACGCTGCTCGCGTGTTCTCGTGGCTGGTCGCCTATTTGGGATGTCCTGGAACGATGCAAGAAGTTTGCAGGGGGTGAGGGCGCCATATTCCTGTTCGATGGTTGATCATTGCCTTTGGCTATTCCGCCTTCGGCGCCCCTGATAAATCGGAGTTCTCGATAGTCTGGATGAAGACGTGGAATGGTCTGTGTCAAACCGGTGTAGGGTTGGCGCCCGTGGATCTCGCTGGTTTTTTTGATCTCGCATCTGGATGTCAATGGACGCGATAGGAGGGTGTTACACGCGTCGCTACATTAGCGCGCCCGTTACAAGTATTTTGTCTGTTTCAGCCCTATTTGCTACCGTAAGAAGCGGTTAATAGGTCGGCTGACGTCTGTAAGGCATTGAATTAACGTATGTAACGCTTTTCTAAAGCAGCTACGAAAGCCGGGCTTCAGCGTTTTTCGAAAAAAGCGTTACATGGCTCGGTCGTCGTGACGCCGAGGGCTTTGAATCGATGCTTATGCGTCATCCACGGCGCACGTAGCGATATCCCACTCTCTCACACCCATCGATTGCGCCCCGAACATCCGTGTCGTCGCAGCAGGTTGCGGCGACCAGGTGCTCGCTGCAGTAGTCCTCGCGGCAGACCGGGCAAGCCGAGGGCTCGAACTCCTAATCGTCGAGGTCGTCGAGCTCGGCCTCGTCACTGATGCGTTCTTCCTCGTCTTCACCCAGCGCATGGCCATCGCGTTTCTTATCGCTCATGCCACCTTCTCCCACGGCAGTTCAACGTCCGTGCGCCCGAAGTGCCCGTAGCTCGCCGTCTGCGCATAGATCGGCCGCTCGAGCCCCAGCGACTCGATGATCCCCCTCGGCGTGAGCCGGAAGCGCTCGCGCACCAGGGCTTCCAGCTCCTCGTCCGGCCGGCTGCCCGTCCCGTACGTATCGACCATGACCGACACTGGTTCCACGACGCCGATCGCGTAGGCGAGCTGCACCAGGCAGCGCCGCGCCAAGCCCCCAGCCACCAGGCACTTGGCGATGTGCCGCGCCATGTAGGCCGCCGAGCGGTCGACCTTGCTTGGATCCTTGCCCGAGAAAGCGCCGCCGCCGTGCGGGCAGGCGCCGCCGTAGGTATCGACGATGATCTTGCGCCCGGTGAGTCCGGTGTCGCCCTTGGGGCCGCCCACGGTGAAGCGACCGGTGGGGTTGATCAGCGCCTCGAAGCCCGGGCTGCGCAGCTCGGCCGGCACGATCGGGTCGATGATGTGGCGCAGCACCTCGGCACGCAGCGTGTCCGTGTCGATGGAATCGGCGTGCTGGGTGGAGAGCACCACCTTCTCGACCGCCACCGGGCGGCCGCCCTCGTAGCGCACGGTGACCTGGCTCTTCGCGTCAGGATGCAGCCAGGGTAGGGCGCCCGACTTGCGCAGCTCGGCCTGCCTGCGCACCAGACGGTGCGCGAGGCTGATCGCCAGCGGCATCAGCTCGGGCGTCTCGTCGCAGGCGTAGCCGAACATCAGCCCCTGATCGCCGGCGCCAATCTCGCCATCGGCTCGATCCACCCCCTGGCCGATCTCACTCGATTGGTGGTTGAACGCGATGCGGATCTCGCAGCGGCGCGGATCGATGCCGGTGGCGGCGTCGGTGTAGCCGATGTCGGCGAGCGTCTTGCGCACGATGCCTTCGGCTGCCGCCTCGATGTCGCGGAAGACCGCCTCGTCGCGTGTCTTGAACTCGCCGGCGACCACGACGAACTGGTCTGCGAGCAGAGTCTCGCAGGCGACGCGG
>JAGOEI010000234.1 GCA_017997795.1 Thauera sp.
CTTGAGTGCCGCAAATTCGAGCCGCATCGCATCCATGTCGCGCTGCAAGGCGACGTTCGCCTGCGCCAGTCCGACGATCTGCTCGGGCGCCCACTGGGCGGCCTCGGCAAGGGTCGGAACGGGGGTGCAATGCGGTGCGGACATGGCGCATATTTTACCGTAGAGCCCAGCATTCATGCGGGTTTCACGGCGTTTTCGGGCAGTCTGAAACGGCGCTTGTAGCGGGCCGGCTCGATGCCTTCGAGCAAGAGCTTGAGCCCGGTCCAGTCCATCTGGCGCGTGCGGACCTGCGCCCAGTTCGACACGAAGCGCCCCTGCTCGAGACGCTTGGCCCACACGCAGAATCCGGTGCGGTCCCAGTACAGCACCTTCATCTGCGTGCCACGCCGGTTGATGAACACGAACAGCTCGCCCGACAGCGGATCGCAGCCGAGCGCCTGGCGCGTGAGCGCGTACAGGCCGTCGAAGGATTTGCGCATGTCGACCGGGCGGCCATAGACATGGACGCGGACGGCGCCTTCGGGGAAGAACATCAGCCGCGCGACAGGTGAAGGATCACGCCGTCGCCCAGATCGAGTCGGAGCTCGAGGCGACCCGTGCCGCAGAGTTTGAGCGTGCCGGCGTCGACGAAGCCGATGCGCTCCATCGCCGGCTCGGCGCACTGCGTACTCGGCTCGCCCAGCAGGCTACGCCAGCGCCGGAAGGTCGACTCGCTGAGCCCCTCGCGGGCGCAGAACGGCTCGACCCCCAGCCCACTCTCGGCAAACCGCGCGATGACTGCTTGCCATTCCTGACGGCTACGCCGCCGCCACTTGTTGTTGGTCGCTGTCGCCCTGGTCACTGCCGGCTCCTCCCTGATGAATGTGGGAGGGATTGTTCCGCGTGGGCGCGGGCGGGCAAAGAACGCCGCTCAGTGACCGGTTACGGCCGTTCAGCCGGTAGTAGAGGTCGGCGCGGAAGCGGCCGGCCTCGACCTCGTCGCGCAGGCAGCGGTGGGTGGCGCAGATGAGTGCGAAATCCACCGCAACCGGCTTGCCGCCGCCGAGCGGCGTGACCTCGCGATCCTGCAGCGCCCGCAACAGTCGGCATTGCAGCGCGAGCGGCATGTCGCCGATCTCGTCGAGGAACAGAGTGCCGCCGTCGGCCTCGCGCAGGCGGCCGGGATTGCCGTCCTTGTGCGCGCCGGTGAAGGCGCCGGGGGCGTAGCCGAACAACTCGGCCTCGATCAGGTTCTCGGGCAGCGCCGCGCAATTGACCGCGACCAGTGGCGCCTGGCGGCGCGGGCCGCTGCGATGAATGGCCTGGGCCAGCAGTTCCTTGCCGGCGCCGGACTCGCCGTGGATCAGGACCGGAATCGCCTTGCCCGCCACCTTGCGCGCCTTCTCCAGGACTGCCTTCAAGCGGGCGTCGCCGGTGTCGAGGGCGGCGAGGGCATCCTGCGGCTCGCCCGGCCGCACGCACGCCGGCGCGGGAATGGAGGCCTTGCCAGCGTCGATCTGCACGAACAGCGGCTCGCCGCGCCGGGTGTTGACCCGCATGGGCTGCGGCCCGCGACGCCGGCCCCAGTCCGCCAGGTCTTCGAGGCGGGCGGCGAGCACCCAGGCGAGGGGCGTCGCCCCCAGGTCGGGCGTGTCGAGGCCTAGCATGGCCAGCGCCGCCTGGTTGGCGCCGATGATCCAGCCGTCCTCCGACAGCGCGAGCAGCCCCTCGGCGACGCTGCCGAGGCCCTCGGCCTGACGGTGCAGGTGCACCAGGGTGTCGCGCCGGTGGCGCCCACGGATCAGGCCGTTCTCGATCATGCGCGCGGCGGTGCGCACCAGGCCGTGCGTATGGGGGTGCTGGCTGCGGTGGTCGCCGGAGATGTCCAGCACCCCGAGCAGTCGTCCGCCCGGGTCGAGAATCGGCGCGGCGGCGCAGGTGAGGAAGCTGTTGCGCTCGAGGAAGTGTTCGGCGCCGTGGATCTCGACCGGCACCCTTTCCGCCAGCGCGGTGCCGATCGCGTTGGTGCCGCGCTGCTGCTCGTGCCAGGAGGCCCCGGCCGCCAGCGCCACCCGCTCGGCCTTGCCGAGAAAGTCCGCGTCGCCCATCGCGTGTACCAGCAGGCCGCGGTCGTCGGCGAGGATCACCATGCTGTGCGAGGCCTCGACCTGGGCGTAGAGGTATTCCATCACCGGCTGCGCGTGGGCGATGAAGTCCTGGTGGCGGTCGAGGGCGTGGCGCAGATGGCTGGCGGACAGGCGCTCGGCATCGAGGTTGCGGCCCACCGGACTGAGCCCTGCGTCCTGGCTGCGCGTCCAGGAACGCGCCAGCCTGGGATCGACCAGGCCGGCCGCAATCTCGCCCCGCTCGAGCAGCTGGCGACGCGCCTCGCGCAGCGCCGTATCCCTGACCCTCGGGTAGGGGTTCATCATCATGCCTCCTCCTTCGCCCCGGACTCTGGCGGCCGGATGCCGTGTGCGGCCGAGTATAGGCCCTCACGCCCGGCGGGCAAGGACTTCCCCGCGCGGCCGTCCAGGGTGTTCCGTTATGGCACAGGTGTCACGCTACGGGACGTTCCACGCCCTGCCACCGCCCGCCGCCCCACAATTAAAACTCCTTTTGCTTTCATAAGCATAGCTCCTTCTGCCGAACCTGGCACGGCTCTTGATAGGGAGAAACTGCCCTTCGCTCCGGAGGCCGCGGAAAGACGATCGAGGCAAAGGAAGGAGACATCATGCTTTACGCCGCACCCGGCGCCCCCGGCGCCAAACACGAATACCGCAGCCGCTACGACAACTTCATCGGCGGCAAGTGGGTGGCCCCGATCGCGGGCGAATACTTCGACGTGATCACCCCGATCACCGGCAAGCCCTATACCCAGGCCGCCCGCTCCCGCGCCGCGGACGTCGAACTCGCGCTCGACGCCGCCCACGCCGCGGCCGAGCCATGGGGTCGCACCCCGGCCACCGAGCGGGCCAACGCACTGCTCAGGATCGCCGACCGCATCGAGGCCAACCTCGAGCGGCTCGCCTACGTCGAGACGGTGGACAACGGCAAGGCCATCCGCGAAACGCTCAATGCGGACATTCCGCTGGCGGTGGACCACTTCCGCTACTTCGCGGGCTGCCTGCGGGCGCAGGAGGGGAGCCTCTCCGAAATCGACGAGCACACCGTCGCCTATCACTTCCACGAGCCGCTCGGCGTCGTCGGCCAGATCATCCCGTGGAACTTCCCCATCCTGATGGCCGCCTGGAAGCTCGCGCCCGCCCTGGCGGCCGGCAACTGCGTGGTGCTCAAGCCGGCCGAATCGACCCCGGTCAGCATCCTGGTGCTCGCCGAACTGATCGCCGACCTGCTGCCCGACGGCGTGCTCAACATCGTCAACGGCTACGGCGGCGAGGCCGGCATGCCGCTCGCCACCAGCCGGCGCATCGCCAAGATCGCGTTCACCGGCTCCACCGCCACCGGCCGCGTCATCGCCCAGGCCGCGGCGGAGAACCTGATCCCGGCCACGCTCGAACTCGGCGGCAAGTCGCCTAATATCTTCTTCGCTGACATCGCCGAGGCCGACGACGCGCTGCTCGACAAGGCGGTCGAAGGCGTGGTGCTGTTCGCCTTCAATCAGGGCGAGGTGTGCACCTGCCCATCGCGCGCGCTGATCCAGGA
>JAGOEI010000235.1 GCA_017997795.1 Thauera sp.
GACCCGGCGCTCGCCGAGCGGGTGTGGAACCTGATCGAGCGCGCCCGCCCCGCCGGCGTGCCGCTGCAACTGATGGTGGAAGGCAGAATCGTGAAGGAGAGCACATCATGACGCTTCAAGACGCCCGCGAGCAGGCCGCGGACCTGGGTCCCAAGCAAGCCGGCCATCTGATCCGCCACCAGGACTGGAACACGCTGGTGAGCGTGCTGACCACCTACGGCAACAGCCTCGACGCGCTGACCACCGACCTCGCCGTGCTGAAGACCGAGGTCAGCACGCTCGAGACCACCATGCAGGCCGCCATCGCCGCGCTCGATGCCCGCATCGACCCGCTCGAAGGCCTGCCCGCGCTGGTACAGAAGCTCGACGCCGAGACCGCGCCGCTGCGCCAGAACTACCTGCTCAAGGTCAGCACCGCGCAGGAGAACTACCTCGTCGGCCAGGCCGCCGAGCTCGTCTTCACCGCCACCACGCTCGACGGCAAGCCGCTGCCCGACCCCAAGCCCTGGCTCGACGTCGTCGCCACCTGGGGCCGGCTGCGCGCCGCGCCCGGCTTCGTGGTGCGCGAGAACGCCGAGGAGAACGCGCTCGCGGTGCAGTTCAACAACGCCGGCCAGGTGCGCCTGCAGTTGCGCTCGCAATTCACCAAGGGCCTGTCGCCGAGCGCCGAGGGCAGCTTCGCCGGCGTGCTGCAGGCCCAGGCCGGCAGCAGCGGCAAGACGGTGATGAAGGTGCTGCAGGAGGCCGCATCGCCGCAGGACCCGGAAGCGCAGATGGCCTTCCGCTCGATCAGCACCATGTACGAGGCCAACGCCACGGTGCGCGGCTACGCGGACACCTACCTCGACCAGTTCACCGGCGGACGCGTGATCGGCGGCGTCACGCTTGCCCGCGGCGAGTGGGAACACTACCGCGCCACCGTGATGGCCTTTGCCAAGCCCGATACCTCGGCGCTCTCGCCCGACCCCACGCGCGGCGTCGCCACCATCCAGGTCAATTTCCGCGAGTGGATTCCGAACTGGTCGCACGACCACATCGAGATCTTCGAGGAAGCCGAGATCGACTGGGGGCGTATCGTCAAGGAGAACCTCCATCTGCCCGACCTGGTGCATCGCATGGTCAGCGAACTCGACAAGCGCGCCAACCAGCGCGGCATGCTCGGCCGCATCCGCGAGATGAAGGCGCTCGACAAGGCCACCAGCGTCATCAACCCCGGCAGCGACCCGGCCCTGCAGCACGGCAAGGCAATGATGATGGGCGCGATGCAGATGCAGTTCGCCACCGGCACCGTCGACACCGGCGTTGCGGCCGGCTTCGGCCAGCAGGCGAACGTCACCCAGCAGGTCGCGCAGGCGGCGAAGGCGGCGCAGAGCACCGCGCTCGATGCCGCCGGCGCCAAGCAGGCGGTCGCGGTGCTCGAGAGCCGGGTGCTCGCCGCCGAGAAGACCGGCAAGGAGATCAGCGCCGGACTGCGCGCGCTGGGCGACGGCATCAACAAGATCGACGTCGTGCAGGTGGCCGACCTCGGCTCGCGGCTGCAGTCGATCAACACCTCGCTCAACGGGCTGGCCACCAAGATCAACCGCTGAGCGCCGCCCACCGACAGGCCTGCCACCCCCACACCGATCACAGCCCACGCCATGCCCATCGTCTACCTTCAGCCCAGCGACCTCTCCGCCGTCCAGGCGGCGCGGGTGCTGGAATTCCTGAACGCGGCGACCAGCGCGGCGCAGCTCGATCGCGACATCGAGTTTCCGGGCGAGCCCGACATCGGCCTGCGCCTCGGCCAGCGCCTGCTCGATGCGCGCGCGGCGCTCGGCGGGCAATTCACCGACATCGTGCAGGTGCGTGCGATCCGGCTGATCGGCCCGGAGCGCTTCACCGAGATCTGCGTCGCCGCGCTCGGCCTCGACCCGACGCGCTGGGTCGAGCTGTTCTACGGCGGAGATCCGTACGCCACCCCGACCGAGACCGGCCTGGCGCTGACGCTGGCGCTGCACCCGCAGGACGCCTGGCTGGGCGAGCCGCGCACGCTGCGCCTGCAGGTCAATGACCACGGCGGCACGCCCCGCGCGGGCGTCGCGGTGACGGTGCAGACCAGCATCGGGCGGCTGGTGTATCTGTACGGTTTTCGCCGCATCGAGGGCCAGGCGGTGACCGTGCTCACCGGCGGCGACGGCAGCGCCGAACTCGAGCTGCTGACCCCGCCCTCCGAGCCGCTCACCGAGACCCAGCAGGCCGCACTCGAGACCGCGCTCGGCGGGCTCGATGCGCAGGCTGCGCATCCGCTGGCGCTCGAGGCCGGCCTGCGCGCGATGGCCGACACCTATCTGCGCGACCGCAGCTACAGCCTGCGCAGCGCGGTCGACCTCTATGTGCGCGACGCCCACGGCGCCGCCATCGACACCATCAGCCGCGCGCGCTGGAAGCTGGCGTGGCCGGTGGACAGCGGCCTGATCCAGGCCGACGTGCTCGACGCCGAGGACCGCGGCACCAGCCTTGCGCGTGCGGTGCGCACCGCGACCTGGATCGACTGGGTCGAGCCCTGGGTGAGCTTCCTGGCCGACGTGCTCGAAGGTGGCACGCCGCTCGAGCAGGATCTCGCCACTCGCGCGAAGACCGGCGACGGCGCGGTGATCGATGACCTGCTCAACCTCGCCCAGACGCATCTCGCCGGCCGCGCCGGGCGCGCCGCGGAGTGGGTCGGCAAGCGCCAGGTGGAGGCCGCGGTCGACCGCTTCATCGGCAGCGGCGTCGATGTGCTGCCGGCGGCGGCGCGCGATGCGGTGGTCTCCCAGCTCGGCGTGGCCGCCGCCGAGGTCGGTCCGCGCACGCTCGGCAGCTACACGCTGAGCGCGGCGACCCGACAGGATCTCGGCCAGCGCATCGACACCGTCGCCCAGCTCAACCTGGCCGAGTTCGAACACATCGGCGTGCTCGCGCGCGAGGTCGAGGCGCGCGCGACCGCGGTCGACGCGCAGTTGCGGCAGGTGCAGGAGCTCGCCCAGGCGGTGAATCAGGACCGCCTGGCGATCAACACCCGCATCGACAGCTTCGACACCCGCTACCAGTCCTTCGACAGCCGCTACGCCTCGTTCGACACACGCTATTCGAGCTTCGACTCCCGGTATTCGAGCTTCGATTCGCGCTACGCGAGCTTCGACACCCGCTACGCCGATTTCGACAGCCGCTACACGCTGATCGGCACCCGGCTCAACGACTTCGACGTGCGCTACGGCCAGTTCTCCACCGACGTCTCGCGCTTCAACACCGACCTCGCCACCTTCGACCAGAACCGGGTCACGCTGAACACCCGCATCGACAGCGTCGACACCAACCTGAAGAACGTGGTCAGCGTGAACAACCTCCGCCTGACGCGAGGCTGAGATGCCGGCGTTAACCCCCTTCGCCCTCTATCGCAAGTCGCAGCTCGCCGAGCCGGTGGGCGCGGCGCTGGACATCGAGCTGCGCTACCCGGTGGTCAGCGCTGGCGTGACCGTGTTCCGCAGTTCGTTGTGGCTGCCGCTGCCCGAGGCCTGCCGCAGCGCGAGCGCGCTCAGCCTGGACGGATCGACGCTGCAGGCGCAGTTCCGCCCCGCCGAGTTCACGCTCGAGACCGA
>JAGOEI010000236.1 GCA_017997795.1 Thauera sp.
TGCCGTCGAAGGCGAGCCAGCGCGCCGCGCCGTGCCAGTCGGCAAGCACGTGGCGCACGCAATCGCGGCCGTCGATTGGGAGGCGGTGGCAGTCGGGGCGATGGGTGTGGCCGTGCACCAGCGTCGGATAGCCGTGTTCGCGCAACAGCGCGGCGACGGCGTCGGCGTTGACGTCCATGATCTCCATGGCTTTTTCGGCCTTGGCCGCTTCGCTCTTCTGGCGCAGGCTGGCGATGAAGGCCTTGCGTGCGGCCAGCGGCTGGGCCAGGAAGCCGGCCTGCCAGGCCGGGTCGCGCACCTGGCGGCGGTAGGCCTGGTAGGCGAGGTCGTCGGTGCACAGGGCGTCGCCGTGGGCGAGCAGCAGCACGGGGGCGTCGGCGCCGTCTCCGTCGTCGCGATCGCCGAAGCGCACGCGCGCCGGATCGTCGAGCAGGGTTGCGCCGATGGCGTCGGCAAAGGCCTGGCCGGCGAGCAGGTCGCGGTTGCCGGTCATGAAGAAGACCGCGGTGCCGGTGTGGGCAAGCTCGCGGATGGCGGCGGCGATGCGGGCGTTGAAGGGCGTGGCGAGGTCGTCGTCGCCGGCCCAGTATTCGAACAGGTCACCGAGGATGAAGAGGCTGGCCCCCTCGCGCGCCGGGCCTTGCAGGAAGGCGAGGAAGGCGGCGACGTTGGCGGGCTCGTCCTCGCTGAGGTGGAGGTCGGAAATGAACAATGCCGGAAGCGCCGCGCGGGCGGCTTCCGGCATCGTGGCGGCGGCCCCGCCCGGCCGGGCCGGGGCGGGAGCCGCTTGCGAAGGGTCGCGCGCGGGCACGATCAGACGACTTCGGCGCGCTCGATGATCACGTCTTCCTTCGGCACGTCCTGGTGGAAGCCGCTGGAACCGGTCTTGACCTTGCGGATCGCGTCGACCACGTCCATGCCCTCGCTGACCTTGCCGAACACGCAATAACCCCAGCCTTGCAGGTCGGGCGAGCGGTGGTTGAGGAAGTCGTTGTCGGCGACGTTGATGAAGAACTGCGCGGTGGCCGAGTGCGGGGCCTGGGTGCGCGCCATGGCGATGGTGCCACGCTCGTTCTTGAGGCCGTTGTCGGCTTCGTTCTTGATCTGCTCGCCGGTCGGTTTCTGGTTCATGCCGGGCTCGAAGCCGCCGCCCTGGATCATGAAGCCGTCGATGACGCGGTGGAAGACGGTGTTGTTGTAGTGCCCGGACTCGACGTAGGCGAGGAAGTTGGCGACGGTGACCGGCGCCTTCTCGGCGTCGAGTTCGAGGGTGATGATGCCGTGGTTGGTGTGCAGTTTGACTGCCATTGGGGGTTCTCCTGGGTGAATGGGGGGCGTGGGCGGCCGCGCTGCTGCCGGGGGTATCGGGTGGGGTGAGGGGCCGGGCTTACTTGCCCGCCTTCCTGGCCGGCGCCGCGGACTCGATCACGCGCGCGCTTTCCACGACGACCGGCTCGACCGGCACGTTCTGGTGGAAGCCGCGGTTGGCGGTGGGCACCTTGCCGATCTTCTGCACCACGTCCATGCCCTTGACCACCTTGCCGAACACCGCGTAACCCCAGCCGTCGCGCGAGGGATAGTCGAGGAAGGTGTTGGGCACGAGGTTGATGAAGAACTGCGCGGACGCCGAATGCGGGTCGGCGGTGCGGGCCATGGCGAGCGTGCCCGGTTCGTTCTTGAGGCCGTTCTTGGCCTCGTTCTCGATCGGCGCGCGTGTGCTCTTCTGGTTCATCTCGGCATCGAAGCCGCCGCCCTGGACCATGAAGCCGTCGATGACGCGGTGGAAGACGGTGCCGTCGTAGAAGCCGTCCTTGACGTACTGGACGAAGTTCTCGGCGGACTTGGGCGCCTTGTCGGCAAAGACTTCGACCACGATCTCGCCCTGGCTGGTCTTGAGTTCGACCATCGGATTGGCGGCCAGCGCGCTCAGCGCAGTGCTCGCCAGCGCCGCAAAGGCGATCAGATACTTTCTCATGGAATCTCCGGTGCTGGGCCTTGCGGCCTCGGGCTAAAGGGAACGTGAAGCGCGTCCCGGGTGTGCCCGCGCACGGCGCGGACCCGGTCGGGCAGGGCTGGGCGGGCGAAAGGGCAGGCTTGCCGGCCGTGGTATATTTGCGGACTTCCGGCGCGGGCCTTCGGCCGCAAAGCGACGCCGGATTCTAGCAACAAGCCCCACCCCTCACAATCGCGCTGCCGGCGTGGTTTTTCTCAGCGTTTCTTTGTCATCCCGATGCTCACCATCTACAACACCCTGTCGCGCACCAAGGAAGTCTTCACCCCGATCGAGGCCGGCAAGGTCCGCATGTACGTGTGCGGCATGACGGTGTACGACTTCTGCCACCTCGGTCACGCGCGGGTGATGGTCGTGTTCGACATGGTCGCGCGCTGGCTGCGCGCGAGCGGGCTCGACGTGACCTACGTGCGCAACATCACCGACATCGACGACAAGATCATCCGTCGTGCGCAGGACAACGGCGAGAGCATCCGCCAGCTCACCGACCGCTTCATCGCCGCGATGCACGAGGACGCCGACGCGCTCGGCGTGCTGCGCCCCGACCACGAGCCGCGCGCCACCGACTACGTCGCGCAGATGCAGTCGCTGATCTCGCGCCTGGAGCAGAAGGGCCTCGCCTACGTCGCCGCCAACCGCGACGTGTGCTACGCGGTGCGCAAGTTCGACGGCTACGGCAAGCTGTCGGGCAAGTCGCTCGACGAACTGCGCGCCGGCGAGCGCGTCGATGTGGCGCAGGACAAGAACGATCCGCTCGACTTCGTGCTGTGGAAGCACGCCAAGGTCGAGGAGCCAGGCGAGGTGAAGTGGGCCTCACCCTGGGGTGAGGGCCGCCCGGGCTGGCACATCGAGTGCTCGGCGATGAGCTCGGAGTTGCTCGGCGACCACTTCGACATCCACGGCGGCGGCATGGACCTGCAGTTCCCGCACCACGAGAACGAGATCGCCCAGTCGGAAGGCGCGCACGGCCACGCCTTCGTCAATTACTGGATGCACAACGGCTTCGTGCGCGTCGATGACGAGAAGATGTCGAAGTCGCTGGGCAACTTCTTCACCATCCGCGAGGTGCTGCAGAAGTACGACCCCGAGGTGGTGCGCTTCTTCATCCTGCGCGCGCAGTACCGTAGCGCGCTGAATTATTCGGACGCGCATCTGGAAGACGCCCGCAACGCGCTCACCCGCCTCTACACCGCGCTGAAGAACGTGCCGGTCCAGGGCGAGCCGGTGGTGGACTGGAGCGAGCCCTACGCGCAGCGCCTGCGCGCGGCGATGGACGACGACTTCAACACCGCCGAGGCGGTGGCTGCGCTGTTCGAGCTGGCCAACGAAGTAAATCGCAGCGCCTCGCCGGCGCTCGCCGCGCAGTTGAAGGCGCTCGGCGGCGTGCTCGGCCTGCTCGGCCGCGCGCCGCAGGCCTTCCTGCAGGCCGGTGCGCCGGATGCGGGCGGGCTGGACGCCGACGCGATCGAGGCGAAGATCGCCGAACGCGCCGCGGCCAAGAAGGCGAAGAACTTCGCCGATGCCGACCGCATCCGCGCCGAATTGACGGAAGCTGGCGTGATCCTCGAGGACGGCGCCGGCGGTACCACCTGGCGTCGCGCCTGAGC
>JAGOEI010000237.1 GCA_017997795.1 Thauera sp.
GCGCAGGGCTGCCAGGCGGGATGCGGCTTGACGTAGTGCAGCGCGTGCTGGCGCATCAGCACCGACGAGGTCTCGAGGTGGATGCGCTCGTGCTCGATGCCCATCACCACCGCCCAGAACGGGTCCTTCCAGTCGATCGGCAGCGTGAAGGGCGTGTCGCGGATCACGCGGTCGACCACCGCGCGCACCTTGTCGCGGTAGGCGGCGACCTCGGCCAAGGTGGGCCAGTCGTAGCGCGTGTCGTCGAGGTCGTCCCAGCTCATCTCGTCCACGCCGACGGCGAACATGGATTCGAGGCGCGGATCGATGCGCTGCTCGATCAGGCCGGCGAGCAGGAACTTGTTGATGAAGAAAGTGGCGGTGTGGCCGAGGTAGAAGATCAGCGGGTGACGCAGGCTGATCGGCTTCCTGAAGTAGGCCTCGTCGCTGGCGAGGACCTCGAACAGCGACTCGTAGCGGTCGAAGGTGGCGTGAAAGTACTGCAGCAGTTCGGCGCGCTTGGCCTCGACGTCGGTGCCGGCGAGCAGCGGCGTGCGCGGGAAGCGCGTCGCAAGGGTGCGCTCCGGGCTCTGTGCCGGAGTGGGTGCAGCGGCGTCACGGCGTGGGGGGGCGGCGGTCGATTGGGTCATGCGTGTCTCCTGTGTCGTTGCGCCAAACGCGCCTGTGGCGTGAATTCTCCACTTTTTGGCGTCGACATGTTCGATCGCGACACAGGCAGCTTGCTGACCGACCGCCCCTTGAGGGGAAAGATTCCGGAGCAGCCCCACGATCGCACCCGTGAGGCGGCACGGCATGGGGCTGTTACCGTCCAGCCACTCGCCCCTACCGCGCCCGAATGACCCGGCGGGGGCGGCGTCCAGACAATAACGACAACCGATCAGGCAAAGACAAAGTACTTGCGCACGGTCTCGACCACTTCCCAGGTTCCCTTCATTCCGGGTTCAACGATGAAGATGTCACCCGCCCTCAGATGGATCGGATCCCTGCCGTCGGGCGTGATGATGCAGTAGCCTTCGCGGAAGTCGCAGTACTCCCATTTGTCGTAGGCAACCCGCCATTTTCCTGGCGTGCAGATCCAGGTGCCCATGATCTTCTGGCCGTCTTCGGACTTGTAGGCGTTGAGGTTGACGGTGTGCGGATCGCCGGCGATACGCTCCCATTTGCAGGCATCCAGCATCGGCACTGGCACGGTATCGCGGAGAACGGTGATTGGATTGGTCATATCTGCTCCAGACAGTGGGATTGGTATTGAAGGGCCACAGGGCAGAAGGACTTTAGAGCGCTGGGGCGCAAGACTATTGTCCGTACTGGACATAAAAGCGCCCGAAACCGGCACGCCCGGCGAACGCGCACGAAGCGCCCGGCCGACTGCCGTGCTGGTGGCCGGGACGCTGCGGCCGCGCTCAAGCCGCGGCGGGCACGAAGCGCAAGGCCACGCCGTTGTTGCACCAGCGCTCGCCGGTGGGCGCGGGCCCGTCCTTGAACACGTGACCGTGGTGCCCGCCGCAGCGCGCGCAGTGGTATTCGGTGCGCGGCAGGATGAGCTTGAAATCGCGCTTGAGCCCGAACACGCCGGGCAGCGTCGTGTAGAAGCTCGGCCAGCCGGTGCCGCTGTCGTATTTCATCTCCGACGTAAACAGTTCCAGATCGCAGCCGGCGCAGACATAGCTGCCCTTGCGTTTCTCGTCATTCAGCGCGCTGGTCCAGGCAGGCTCGGTGCCCTCCTCGCGCAGCACCCTGAACTGCGCGGGCGTGAGCAACTGCCGCCATTCGGCCTCGCTGCGTTCGATTTTTTCGATCATCGGGCGTCCTTGAACGTCCGTCGTCGCCGCGAATGCGCGGACCACGGGCAAGGAGGCCACCCCGATCAGGCCGGTCAGGAAGTAACGCCGTTTCATGGTCTGTTCTCCTTCAGCGTGAATCAGGAACCGCCCCACAACTGCTTGAGCCGCCGGTCGCGGCCGCAGCCGTTGCGGTAGTACTTGTAGCGGAGCGGGTTCTTCAGATAGTAGTCCTGGTGGTATTCCTCGGCCGGATAGAAGGTCGTGGCCGCAACGACGGGGGTCGCGATCGCCGCCTTGAAGGGGCGATCCTTCTCGAGCGCCGCCCGCGAGCGCTCGGCCACCTCGCGCTGCGCCGCGTCGTGATAGAACAGCGCCGGGCGATAGGGGCTGCCGCGGTCGCAGAATTGCCCGCCGTCGTCGGTCGGATCGATGTTGCGCCAGAACACCTCGACGAGGCGCTCGAAGCTGACCTTGGCGGGGTCGTACACCACCTGGACCGCCTCGGCATGCCCGGTTCTGCCGCTGGAAACCTGCTCGTAGGTCGGGTTCTCGGTGTGCCCGTCGGTGTACCCGGAAGTCGTGGACACCACGCCTTCGAGCTCATCGAACGGCGGCTCCATGCACCAGAAGCAGCCGCCCGCGAAGGTCGCGGTCGCGAGTCGTGCCGTATCACCACCCTGCGCAGGCGCAAGGCCGGGAAAGGCGAACAGTGCGGCGGCAATCAGCAGGCCGCCGAGCGTCGGGACGCGCCGGGCTCGGTTCGGGTCGTTGGGTTGGGGTTTCATATCCGCATCTCCTTGTAAACGACGCTTCGAGAACGGCGACCGGCAAGGCACACTCACTGCACGGCAGGCTGTCCCGACGAAGACAGCACGCGAACCTCACGGATCCGTTGTCGGGCGCAGCGCATCGCGCTGCATCCGGTGCCACCCTTCAAGCCTGTGACAACGCTGATCGGCTCTCGATCGTTTCGTGAGCATTGGCCGACCACGCCCGGCGCGGTATGTGCTGCCGGCAAACCGGGCGCATCGGCGCGGCTGTGGGAAGGCAAGCGGCGACCAGCGCCGCGGGTTCGGCCCTCCGTGGAAGGATTACACCGTTTCTATTTGCCGCCCTTCTCCGCCGCGCGGCGCGCCTCGATCTCGCGGCGGATGCGCTCGATCTCGAGCGCCTTCGCCTGCGGCGTGCCCCACGCCGGCGGCCGCGCCTGCGCATCGGCTTTGGCCTTCTCGCGCGCCGCGATCGCCTGGCGCCGCAACGCTTCGGCCTGGCGCAAGGCTTCCGCCTGCGCCCGCTCGGCCTCCTCTTCGCGCGCGACCGTGCGCTCAAACATGGTCGGCGTCGGGCACGGCGCCAGCTTCGCCGCCGCGCGGTACTCGTCGACCATGCGCCAGGTCTCGCGCCGGGCGAACTCGGCCACGAGCGGCAGGTTCAGCGCCTGGAACACGGGCACCCAGGCTTCCGCGTCGCCCGCTTCCACGCCCTCGCCGCGCACCCGGCGCCGCACCGAGAGCTGCGGGTTGAACTGGTACCAGCCCTGATCCACGCGGCGGAAGAGCTGGCGGTTGTAGGCGTAGTCGCGCGCCACCTCGTTGCGCGCCAGCACGCTGGACAGGTGCTGGCGCTTGTTGCGCTCGGTGCGCAGCACGCTGGCGGGCAGGTGCTGCCACGCGTCGAGGATCGCCTGCGCCTCGAAGGCCGCCAGAAAACGGCGCAGCGGCCGGGTGAAGCGGCTGCGGAACAGCACCCACAGCGTCTGCACCAGGAAGTACTCGGCGTGATGGCGGTCGATGCGCACCAGGCGTTCGCCGGTGTTGACGTCGATGCGCG
>JAGOEI010000238.1 GCA_017997795.1 Thauera sp.
CATGGGCGAAGTTGATCATGCCGATGATGCCGTACACCATCGTGTAGCCGATGGCGATCAGGCCGTACATGGCGCCGAGCGTGAGCCCGTTGATCAGTTGTTGAAGGGCGTAGGCCACGATGTCTCCTGCTGTGGCGGTGCGGATGGCGCGGACCCCGAACGGGATCCGCGCATCTGTAGGAGCGGCGCAAGCCGCGATGAAGCGCTGATTCGAAAGTCGTCGCTCACAGCCCTCCGTGGACCTTCCGTCTCCGTACTGGCCAACGCGGGTGCCACGAGCAGCCGGCGCCGCGGTCGCGGCGCCAGCGGATCAGGCCGGATGCGCTTGCGTCTTACTGCGCGTAGTCGTACTGGCCGCCCTTCCAGCGGTACACCACGAAGCCCGGCGCCTTCTGGTCGCCCTTGGCGTCGAAGGACAGGTCGCCGATCACGGTCTTGAAGGTGCCGCCGCGCATCGCCTTCTCGAGGTCGGCGTACTTGGTGCTCTTGGCTGCGGTCGCGGCCTGCTCGAACAGCTGCATCGCGGCGTAGGCGTAGAGCACGTAGCCTTCCGGCTCGGCCTTGGCGGCGCGGAATTTCTCCACCACCGGCGCGGCGTCCGGGTTCTTGCGCGGGTCGGGCGAGAACGTGAACATCACGTTGTCGGCGGCGGGGCCGGCGGCGGTGACGAGCTCGGAGTTGGTCATGGTGTCGCCGCCCATCACCGTGAGCTGCAGGCCGGCGGCCTGGGCCTGGCGCAGGATCAGCGCGACCTCGGTGTGGTAGCCGCCGTAGGCCATCACTTCGACGCCGGCCTGCTTGAGCTTGGTGACGATGCCCGAGTAGTCCTTCTCGCCGGCGGTGATCGATTCGCGCAGCGCGGGCTTGAGGCCCTTGCCTTCCATCGCCTTGGCCATCTCGTCGGCCAGGCCCTTGCCGTAGGCGCTCTTGTCGTCGACCACGGCGACCTTCTTGCCGGCGAACTTCTCCGCGATGTAGCTGCCCGCCACCAGACCCTGCTGGTCGTCACGGCCCATGATGCGGAAGATGTTGTTGAGACCGCGCTCGGTCACCTGCGGGTTGGTCGACACCGTGGCCATCGGGATGTCCGATTCGACATAGACCTCGGAGGCCGGGATCGTCGAGCTCGAGCACCAGTGGCCGTGCATGAACACGATGCCCTTATTCACCATGGTGTTGGCGACCGACACGGCCTGCTTGGGGTCGCAGGCGTCGTCGCCGACTTCGAGCTTGAGCTTCTCGCCGAGCACGCCGCCGCGGGCGTTGATGTCGGCGATCGCCATCTCCGCGCCCTTGCGGATCTGGTCGCCGGCGGAGGCGTACTGGCCGGTCATGGGGCCGGCGATCGCCACCGAAAGGTCGGCCAGGGCCGAAGTGGAAAAGCCGCCGAGCGCGAGGACGGCGGTGGCGAGCAGGGTTTTTTTCATGAAACGTCTCCTTCGTGGCTGTGGTTTTGTGCCTTGTACGGGGCAGAAGGGGCAGACGGCGCCGTATGGAGCCGTGTGCGTCCGGCAAAGGTAAGCGAATTCTTCAGTTTTGCCATCCGTGATGGCCCTAGCAGGGGCGCTCCCGGGAAGCCCGTCGCCATTACAGGCGCTTCCGCAAGCGCGCCGCTTTCATGTAGGAGCGACGCAAGTCGCGATCTTCGGCGCACGAGCAACGTGCGTTACACCATCGGAGCCGCCGCATTCGCGACTTGCGTCGCTCCTACGGGAAGATCCGGACCTCGCCGGCGCGGCGGGGCCGGTGCTCGCGTGCGGACTCATGCGCCCATCGCCATCAGGCTGGCATTGCCGCCCGCGGCGGCGGTGTTGATCGACAGCGTGCGTTCATGGACGAGCCGGCTCAGGTCGTAGTCGGGCGTCGGCTGCAGCAGCTGCAGGATCGGGCCCGTGCGCGCCGCGACGCGCACGCGCAGCGCGTCGGCGTCGGTCTCGCTGCCGTCGAACAGCACCGCACCGAGCGTCCTGTCGAACCAGGCCGCGTCCACGCGGACATGGCCGCGCACGGCATCGGGCAGGGCCGCCTCTACCTTGCGTGCGGCGGCGGTGTCGGCGAGCAGCAGGTGGTTGCCGCTGGCGAGCGCGGCCATCACCTGGTGCAGCACGGCGGCGGCGCTGTCCGCCACCCCGGCGATCGTGCCGCGCGCGGTGAAGCGCAGGCTGTCGTCCTCGCCGGTGGGGCCGGGGAGCGCCAGGCGCAGGCCGCCGAGGCGGCGCGCGCGGCAGGCGTCGGCGCGGTCGCGCAGCGCGGCCAGCTCGTCGCCTTCGAGCAGGCTGCGGCCGGCGCCGTCCAGCCATTCGAGGAAGGCCGCGAGCGTGGCATCTGCGGCGCGGGTCTCGTCGCTGTCCGTCACCGCGAGCGCGCCGTCGGCAAGCACCGGGCCGGGGGTGCGCGCGAGCAGGCGGTGCAGGTAGAGCGGCCCGCCCGCCTTCGGCCCGGTGCCCGACAGGCCCTCGCCGCCGAAGGGCTGCACGCCGACCACCGCGCCGATGATGTTGCGGTTCACATACAGGTTGCCGACATGGGCGCGCGCGGCGACGCGCTCGACGGTCTCGTCGATGCGGGTATGCACCCCCATGGTGAGGCCGTAGCCGCTGGCGTTGATGGCGTCGATCAGGCCGTCGAGCTCGGACGCGCGGTAGCGCAGCACGTGCAGGATGGGGCCGAACTGCTCGCGGCCGAGCTCGGCGAGCGCACCGATCTCGATGATCGTCGGCGCGACGAAGGTGCCGTGCGCGCACTCGGCAGGCAGCGGCAGGCGGGTGACGCGCGCGCCCTTCGCCTGCATCGCGGCGACGTGGGCCTCCAGCCCGGCGCGCGCCTCGGCGTCGATGACCGGGCCGATGTCCACCCGCACGTCGGCGGGGTTGCCCAGGCGCAGCTCGGCGAGCGCGCCCTGCAGCATGTGCAGCACGCCGTCGGCGATGTCCTGCTGCAGGCACAGCACGCGCAGCGCCGAGCAGCGCTGGCCGGCGGAGTCGAAGGCGGAGGCGAGCACGTCGCCGACCACCTGCTCGGGCAGCGCGGTGGAGTCCACGATCATCGCGTTCTGGCCGCCGGTCTCGGCGATCAGCGGGACGTTGCCGCCGCGCGCGGCGAGCGTGCGGTTGATCAGTGCGGCGACCTCGGTGGAGCCGGTGAACATCACCCCGCGCACGCGCGCATCGGCTACCAGCGCAGCGCCCACGGTCTCGCCGCGGCCGGGCAGCAACTGCAGCGCGGCGGCCGGGATGCCGGCCTCGTGCAGCAGGCGCACCGCGAAGGCAGCGATCAGCGGGGTCTGCTCGGCCGGCTTGGCGAGCACCGGGTTGCCCGCGGCGAGCGCGGCGGCGACCTGGCCACTGAAGATTGCGAGCGGGAAGTTCCACGGGCTGATGCACAGCACCGGGCCGAGCGACACGTGGCTGGCGGCGTCGAACCCACGCGCCTGCTGGGCGTAGTAGCGCAGGAAGTCGACCGCCTCGCGCAGCTCGGCCACCGCGTTGGCCCACGACTTGCCGGCCTCGCGCACGGCGAGCGCGAGCAGGGTGTCGGCCTCGCGCTCGAACAGGGCGGCGGCGTGGACGAGCGCGTCGCTGCGCGTGCTGGCCGGGGTGGCAGCCC
>JAGOEI010000062.1:0-3452 GCA_017997795.1 Thauera sp.
TCATCCCCACCACCGAGAACATGCCCGGCGGCGGCGCCACCAAGCCCGGCGACGTGGTCACCTCGATGTCGGGCCAGACCATCGAGGTGCTCAACACCGACGCCGAAGGCCGGCTGATCCTGTGCGATGCGCTGACCTACGCCGAGCGCTTCAAGCCCGAATGCGTGATCGACATCGCCACCCTCACCGGCGCCTGCGTGGTCGCCCTGGGCAAGATCCCGAGTGGCCTGCTCGCCAACGACGACGAGCTCGCCGCCGAGATCCTGCGCCGCGGCACCGAATCCGGCGACCGCGCCTGGCAACTGCCGCTGTGGGACGAGTACCAGGAGCTGCTCAAGAGCAACTTCGCCGACATGGGCAACATCGGCGGGCGCTACGCCGGCACCATCACCGCGGCCTGCTTCCTGTCGCGCTTCGCCAAGGACTACAAGTGGGCGCACCTGGACATCGCCGGCACCGCCTGGGTGTCGGGCGACGCCAAGGGTGCGACCGGACGGCCGGTGCCGCTGCTGTCGGCGTTCCTGATCGGCCGCGCTCTCGGCGCCGCCGGCTGAGCATGCGCGAAACCGGGATATAACTGGCCTGATGGCGCCGCGCGTGCAGTTCTACCACAACACGCCCGACCGGCTCGTGCTCACCCGCGAGCTGGTCGCCAACGCGCACGAGCGTGGTCGCAAGATCGCGATCTGCTGCACGGACGCGGCACAACTCAAGCGCCTCGACCAGTTGCTGTGGACGGGCGAGGCGCTGAGCTTCATCCCTCACGTCGCGATCGACTCCCCACTCGCAGGCGAAACGCCGGTCGTGCTCGCCGCCGCGGAGGCGGAGCTGCCCTGGCCGCACACGGACCTGTTGTTCAACCTCGCCGACAACCTTCCCCCGCAGGCCGAAGCCTTTCGCATGCTGATCGAGATCGTCGGCCAGGACGATGCCGAGAAGCACACCGCCCGCCAGCGCTGGGCGGCCTACCGCCAGCGTGGCTACGAACTCAAGGCATTCGATGCCGAACGCAGGGTGGCGCTATGAAGGAATGGCCTCCGTCACCGCGTGACGACGATCTCGAACGTGCCGATGACCTGCTCGGTCAGGCCGACGCCCTGCTTCGGCGTCACCGCGGGCAATCCGACATGGAGGCGCCGCGCCATGCGCAGGATCCTGAGCCGGCCTTCGATGACGATGACGATCTGCCGATCCTGACCGAGATCGTCGAGGATCTCGATCTGCCGCCGACCTGGTCCGGGCACAAGGCGGCGGATGCAGCGGCCGCATTGATTTTCCATACGCGGCCCGCCCCTGCTCCTGCAGTGACCACAGCCGATCAGGCCGGGCACCGCGCCGCGGTCGCGCAGCACCTGGCCGAAAAGCTCGTCGAACTCGACACCGAGATCGCGCGCAAGGTCGCCGACTGGGTCGCGGTCGAATTCCAGCAAGTCCTCGACCGTGAGCTCGAACGGCTCGGCGAGCGCGTGCGCGCCGAAATGCTCGCCCACCTGCGCGCCACCCTGCTCCCGGAACTCTCTGCCCAAGTCAGCACCCTGCTTGACGACAGCGCCAGGCCAAGCGCCACTCCCGACCGCTCCTGAGCACCGCACGGGCGCCGGACGCGCGCAGCCGGGTCATCTGCCCTCCATCCGCTATAATCCGCGCTTTGCCTTCACGCGCTAAAGACACCATGGAACTGGCCAAGAGCTTCGAGCCCGCCGACATCGAACGTCGCTGGTACCCGGAATGGGAATCCCGCGGCTACTTCGACGCCGGGCTCGACACGTCGAACCCCGCCGCCTTCTGCATCCTGCTGCCGCCGCCCAACGTCACCGGCACGCTGCACATGGGGCACGGCTTCAACCAGACGCTCATGGACGCGCTCACGCGCTACCACCGCATGCGCGGCGACAACACGCTGTGGCAGCCGGGCACCGACCACGCCGGCATCGCCACCCAGATCGTCGTCGAGCGCCAGCTCGACGCCCAGGGCATCTCGCGCCACGACCTCGGCCGCGAGAAGTTCCTGGAAAAGGTGTGGGAGTGGAAGGAATACTCCGGCGGCACCATCACCCGCCAGATGCGGCGGCTCGGCACCAGCCCGGACTGGAAGCGCGAGCGCTTCACGATGGACGAAGGCCTGTCGAAGACCGTCACCGAGACCTTCGTGCGCCTGTACAACGAGGGCCTGATCTACCGCGGCAAGCGCCTGGTGAACTGGGACCCCAAGCTCGGCACCGCGGTGTCCGATCTGGAAGTGGTGTCCGAGGAAGAGGACGGCAAGCTCTTCCACATCCTGTATCCGTTCTCGGACGGTCCGATCGGTGATCTGAAAGGCCTGACCGTGGCCACCACCCGCCCCGAGACCCTGCTCGGCGACGTCGCGGTGATGGTGCATCCCGAGGACGAACGCTACGCCCACCTGATCGGCAAGACCGTCGCCCTGCCGCTCACCGGCCGCCACATCCCGATCATCGCCGACGACTACGTCGACCGCGAGTTCGGCACCGGCTGCGTCAAGGTCACCCCGGCGCACGACTTCAACGACTACGCCGTCGGCCAGCGCCACAAGCTCGACATGATCGTCGTGCTCACGCTCGAAGGCAGCGTGCCCGCGGTGGCCGAGCGCTACACCACCGACGGCATCACGCTCGAAGGCGTGCCCATGCCCGCCAGCGTCGCCGGCCTGGACCGCGTGCCGGCGCGTGACGCGGTGGTCGCCGAGCTCGAACAGCTCGGGCTGATGCTCGACATCAAGGCGCACAAGATGCAGGTGCCGCGCGGCGATCGCACCAGCGTGGTGATCGAGCCGATGCTGACCGACCAGTGGTTCGTCGCCATGTCCAAGCCCGGCACGGATGGCAAGTCGATCACCCAGAAGGCGCTCGACGTCGTCGCCTCGGGCGAGATCAGGTTCTACCCCGAGAACTGGGTCAACACCTACAACCAGTGGCTCAACAACATTCAGGACTGGTGCATCTCGCGCCAGTTGTGGTGGGGCCACCGCATCCCGGCCTGGTACGACGAGGAAGGCAAGATCTTCGTCGCCACCTGCGAGGAAGAGGCGATCCGCGCCTGGAAGGCCGACCTGCAGGCCGAGATCGACGCACTGACCGCCGAGGTGCAGTCGCGCCAGAGCGAGGGCCAGACCACCGCCGACTACCCGGCAATCGCCGAGCGCCTGGCGCTGCTGCACGCCCGCCACGACGCCGGCCACCTGCGCCAGGAAGACGACGTGCTCGACACCTGGTACTCGTCCGCGCTGTGGCCGTTCTCGACGCTGGACTGGACCGCCGACTGGCCGGACAAGAGCAACGACGCACTCGACCTCTACCTGCCGTCGACCGTGCTCGTCACCGGCTTCGACATCATCTTCTTCTGGGTCGCGCGCATGGTCATGATGACCAAGCACATCACCGGCAAGATCCCCTTCAAGCACGTCTATGTGCACGGCCTGATCCGCGACGCGG
>JAGOEI010000062.1:3552-12743 GCA_017997795.1 Thauera sp.
ACCGTGCTCGTCACCGGCTTCGACATCATCTTCTTCTGGGTCGCGCGCATGGTCATGATGACCAAGCACATCACCGGCAAGATCCCCTTCAAGCACGTCTATGTGCACGGCCTGATCCGCGACGCGGAAGGCCAGAAGATGAGCAAGTCCAAGGGCAACGTGCTCGACCCGATCGACCTCATCGACGGCATCGGCATCGACGATCTGGTCAAGAAGCGCACCTTCGGCCTGATGAACCCGAAGCAGGCGCAGAGCATCGAGAAGAAGACGCGCAAGGAATTCCCCGAGGGCATCCCCGCCTTCGGCACCGACGCGCTGCGCTTCACCTTCGCCAGCCTCGCCAGCCCGGGCCGCGACATCAAGTTCGACCTCGCGCGCTGCGAGGGCTACCGCAACTTCTGCAACAAGCTGTGGAACGCCACCCGCTTCGTGCTGATGAACTGCGAAGGCCAGGACTGCGGCATCGGCGACAACGTCGCCTGCTCCACCGAGGTGCTCGACTTCTCCTTCGCCGACCGCTGGATCGTGTCGCGCCTGCAGCGCACCGAAGCCGAAGTCGCGGCGCAGTTCGAGGCCTACCGCTTCGACCTCGTCGCCCGCGCGGTGTATGAGTTCGTGTGGGACGAGTACTGCGACTGGTACCTCGAGCTCGCCAAGGTGCAGATCCAGTCCGGCACCCCGGCCCAGCAGCGCGCCACCCGCCGCACGCTGCTGCGCGTGCTCGAGACCGTGCTGCGCCTCGCGCACCCGCTGATCCCCTTCATCACCGAAGAACTCTGGCAGACGGTGGCGCCGCTCGCCGGGCGCAAGGACGGCGACAGCATCATGCGCGTGCGCTACCCGCAGGCCGACATGAGCCGCATCGACGAGGCCTGCGAGGCGAAGGTCGCCGAGCTGAAGGCCATGATCTACGCCTGCCGCAACCTGCGCGGCGAGATGAACATCTCCCCCGCCCAGCGCCTGCCGCTGGTGGCCGCTGGCGACAAGGCAGCGCTTGCCGTTTATGCACCCTACCTCGCCGGCCTGGCCAAGCTCGCCGAGGTGCAGGTCGTGGACGAGATCGGCGCCGACGAGCTCGCCCCGGTCGCGGTCGCGGGCGAGACGCGCCTGATGCTCAAGGTGGAGATCGACGTCGCCGCCGAGCGCGAGCGCCTGGGCAAGGAGATCGCCCGCCTCGAAGGCGAGATCGCCAAGGCCGAAGGCAAGCTCGGCAACGCCAGCTTCGTCGACCGCGCGCCGGCTACGGTGGTGCAGCAGGAACGCGACCGCCTGGCCGGCTTCAAGGCCACGGTGGACAAGCTCAAGCCACAGTTGGCCAAGCTCGGCGGCTGATCCCGCCGGCAGTCCATCTTTCGCGGGCAAGCCCGCTCCCACCGTGTAGGGCGCTTCAGCCTGATCTCGCTGCGGGAGTCGGGTGAAGCGGGTCTCACTGAGGGACGGGTGAGCCTGATCTCGCTGCGGGGACCGTGAGCCTGATCGCTACAAGAGGGCGCGCGCCTGCTCCCACAGTTGGGTTCGTTGGGGCCCGTTCGCGCGTGGGAGCGGGCTTGCCCGCGAAAAAAAGCGGGCTTTCGCCCGCTCTCATCCACGCATCAACGGCTACTCTGCGGCCGTGGAATGCTTACTTGCGCTTCAGGAAGAACTCGAACGCCTTGTCCGCCGTCTCGCCCTGCTGCACCAGCTCGTTGCCGGTCTGGCGCGCGAAAGCCTGAAAGTCCTTCACCGAACCCGGGTCGGTCGCGACGACACGCACCACCTGCCCCGACTGCATCTCGGCCAGCATCTTCTTGGCGCGCAGGATCGGCAACGGACAGTTGAGCCCCCGGGCATCCACTTCCTTGTCGAAATTCATCCTTTGTCCTCTGTTCTTGGTTTGGGTAGAGCGCCGGATTCTAATGGATGCCGGCGGGCGTCGAAAGGCAGGAACGCACACCCGCGACCGGGTGCCGGGCAGCGCCTTCAGCGCTCGCGCTTTTCCTCGAGCAGGCGCTGCTTTAGTTCGCGCATGCGCGCGTCGACCGCGGACAACTCGTAGAAGTCGCCGTCTCCGGCCTTGCGCGCGATCTCCAGTTGCTCGATCGCCGCCGGCAGGCTGCCGCGCAGCACATAGACCTCGGCCTGCGCACGGTGCTGCGCCGTACGCTGCCCCAGTTCGGCATGCGCGCGCGACAGCAGTTGCCACAGGCGCGGGTCGCTGTTGCGGGTATCGATCATGCGGCGCACGCCGGCCGCGGCCTCGCGCGCCTGCCCGGCGTGGATGCGGGCGTCGGCGAGCGCATAGGCGAGGCTCCGGCTCGCCGGAAACTGCTTCCAGGCCGCCTCCAGCGTGCGGACTGCGCCGGCGGCATCCTTGCGTGCCAGCCGAACTTCTGCCGCCAGGCCCTCGACCCACGACGACGCCGGCGCCGACTTGCGCAGCGCCGCGACGCGCTGCTCGGCCTCGTCGAGCCGGCCCGCGCGTAACAGGGCGCGCGCCAAGCCATAGTCGAGCGCATCGTCCTGCGGCGCACGCGCCAACTGATCCTGCAGGTCCTTCACGGCCTCGGCCGGCTGCCCCGCATTCGCCCGCAGCTTCGCGCGCGCATAGCGGAAATCCGCCGAGTCGAGCACCTGCCGGTAGGGCATGCTCGCCACCCGGTTCTCCATGTCGGCGATGCGCTCGGTGGTGAGCGGGTGGGTGCGCAGATAGGCCGGCGCGTTGTTCTCGTACACCCGCGTGTTGCGCTGCAGGCGCTCGAAGAAGCTTGGCATGCCGCGCACGTCCAGCCCGGCACCGGAGAGCGTCTCCAGCCCGACGCGGTCGGCCTCGCGCTCGAAGCTGCGCGTGTAGCCGAGCTGCGACTGGATCGCACCCGCCTGCCCCGCGGCAATCGCCGCCTGGCTGACGTCCGAATTGCTGCGCGCCGCCAGCACCGCCACCAGCAGCGAAGCCACCATCAGCATCGCCGACTGGCTCTGCTTGCCGACGATCTGCGCGATGTGACGCTGGGTGACGTGGGCGATCTCGTGACCGAGCACCGAGGCGAACTCCGACTCGGTCTGCGCCGCGAGGATCAGGCCGGCGTGAACGCCGATGTAGCCGCCCGGCAGCGCGAAGGCGTTGAGCGTCGGGTCGCGCACGACGAAGAAATCGAAGTCCTGCGCCGGATTGTTGCTCGCCGCCGCCAGGCGGTGGCCGAGGCGGTTCACGTACTCCTCGACCTCGGGGTCATCGAGATAGGCCGCATCGCGCCAGCGGATCTGGCTGATGATCTGCTCGCCGATCCGGCGCTCGGCCGCGGGCGAAAGCTCGGACGACGCCACGTCGCCCAGGTCGGGCAGATCGTAGGCAAAGGCAGGCATCGGGGCTGGCAAGGCCAGCGCCAGGCTGAGCAGCAGGGCGAGAGGTCGGCGCATCATCGGGTGCTATGATACCCGCCGATCCCGACCCGTTCCCCTGCTCGATGTATCGGTGTGTTTTACGGCCCGCGCCGGCGGCCGCGCGGCACGCTGCGACATCGGGCGCCGCCCTGCAGACGCACCATGACCGTACAGAACACCAGTCCGCTCACCCACTTCGACGCCGACGGCCAGGCCCACATGGTCGACGTCGGCGCCAAGGCCGAAACCCGCCGCGTGGCAGTCGCCACCGGCCGCATCGTGATGCTCCCGGACACCTTCGCGATGGTGAAATCCGGTAGCGCGAAGAAGGGCGACGTGCTCGGCATCGCGCGCATCGCTGCCATCCAGGCCTCCAAGCGCACCAGCGAGCTGATCCCGCTCTGCCACCCGATCCCGCTCACCCGCGTGGCCGTGGAGTTCGAGCTCGACGATGCACAATGCGCCATCCGCTGCACCGTCACCGCCGAAACCGTCGGCCGCACCGGGGTCGAGATGGAAGCGCTGACCGCGGTCAACGTCGGCCTGCTGACGATCTACGACATGTGCAAGGCGGTCGACCGCGGCATGCGCATGGAAGGCATCCAGTTGATGGAGAAGCTCGGGGGCAAGTCGGGCCACTGGAAAGCGTAGACGGCCGAGCGGCGTTTGCCGGTCGGCCGTCAGGTGCTTGCTGGAAGGCAAGGCATCGAGCCGGCGCGCAAGCGCCGGTGATTTCAGGTGCGCCGGCGTCTCAGGCCAAGGCCGGCACCCAGCAAACCGGCGGCGAGCAGTGCAAGGGTGCCCGGTTCCGGAATCAGGTTGACGTTGGCTGCTGTCGATCCACCCTGCTCTTCCGCGGGCGCGGCCCCTGCGGCGTCAGCCAGCACCGGCTTGCCATAGAAGATCAACTCGCCTACCGAGTATTTGTCGTCAGGACCGAAGCCCAGGATGCTGCGGCCACCGACGCCACTGATACGCGCATAGCGTGCGATCACGGGATCGAAATCGATCGCTGCGAGCGAGAAGAACCCGAAGTCAATTTCGCCAACGTATTCGGGATCACCGGCGACCGTGCTGATGGTTTCCATGCCGGACCACTGCTCGCCCCTGTACCAGGGAACGAAGATCAATTCCGACCAACTGTCGTGGCTCAGGTCCAAAGACACCTCGACCAGATAGTTGTCATTGTTGTCCACCGACAGGACCAGGTCGTGCAGCTCATACTCCTGACCGAAGTCGAACGTGACCACCTTCGACTTGCCATTGCCAGACCAATAGGCGCTTTTATCCCCATTCCACGCGCTACCCTCAAGCGGGATCTCACCATCGGCGATCAAGGCGGCACCGTTCTTGATTGCGTTGCCGTTTCCGATAGTGGAAATTTCGGTCACGGGCACCTGCACGGGCGCCGCAACGGCAGCGGAGCCGACCATTGCGAGCGAGAGCGTCAAGAGCATTTTCTTCATATTGTCCCTCTGCGGTATTGAAGCAATTAATCTTGTAGCAATGCCCATGCCACCACCTGAAACCCGTGCTCTCAGTACAAACAAGTGAGCGCATGACGTCGGTGTGTAAAAAACACCGACAGTTCAGACCGTTGAAACCCAAGCTGGGCAATGATAGACGGGCCTTGGCAGCGCAGCGCGGCGAATAGCGTGACAAAAATCACACCTCGCAACGGAAAGCGCTGCAAAGGAGCACGCTTCAAACAGATTCGCTTATCGAGGGCGTAAAGAATCCCGACAGTTCCGCTACTCGCCATCCCGCCGCGCAAGGCGGGCGAGCACGAGCGGAAACGCACCCGACCCGGCGAGCGCGATCGCAGAGACGAGGAAGGCGAGCCCGGCCATGGGGTCGGAGAGGGCTGGATGCAGGCGCGCACCCTCGCCGGCGAAGCACATCAGCGCCGGGATCAGCGCCAGCGCGGCGAGCACGAAGAGAACGAGCGCCGAAAGCGGCATGCGGGTGGGCTTCGTCGTCATTTCGCGCCCTCCGCAACGGGCGGGCGCTCGGGCGCGGCGACCGGATGCGCCAGCGCGGGCGCCGCGGCGGGGGTCGCTTCGGACGCCCCGGTCGCGGGCCGGGCGTCCGCGGGCCCGCGCACCACCACCCCACAGGTCGCGCCGACGGTGCCGAGCAGCACGACCGCGGCGGTCGCGATCAGGCTGCGTCTCAAGCCCCCGGGAAACGCATGCGCCATGGCAATTCTCCCTGGATGAACAGTCGCGCCTCCTCCGAGCGCGGACGCGCGAAGAAGGGCTGGACCGCCGTGTGCTCGCACACCCGCCCGGCCGCCATGAACACGATGTCGTCGCCCAGGCGCGTGGCCTGGCCGAGGTTGTGCGTCACCATCAGGATGCGCGTGCCGTCGGTACGGATCTCGCGAATGATGCGTTCGACCGCCGCGCTGGCCGACGGGTCCAGGCTGGCGGTGGGTTCGTCGAGCAGCAGCAGGCGCGGCCTGGTCAGCCAGGCGCGCGCCAGCGCCAGGCGCTGCTGCTCGCCACCGGAGAGCTGGCGCGCGCTGTCGCCGGCGCGATCGGCCAGGCCGATGCGCTCGAGCATCGCCAGCGCGCGCGACTCGCGTTCGCGCCGCGACAGATCCAGGGGCTTGAGGCCGAGCGCCACGTTGTGCAGCACCGAGGCGCGCAGCATCATCGGGCGCTGGAACACCATCATCACGCCCTGTTCGGGCCGGGCGCCCTGCTCCGAGCCCCACGCCATGCTGCCCGAGCTCGGCTGCACCAGACCGCAGATCGCGCGCAGCAGCACGCTCTTGCCCGCGCCATTGGGGCCGAGCACCAGCGTGATGCCCTCGTCGCCCAGTTCGAGGTCGATGCCGGCCAGCACCTCGCGGCCGTTGGGCCGGTAACGCAGGTCGCTGATGCGCAGGGGGAATATGGCCATCGTCCGCCTCAACCGTAGCGCCGCATCGCCCAATGGCGCAGCCCGAAGGCAAGCGCGTTGAGTGCGAGGATGATGACGATGAGGACCATGCCGAGCGCGATCGCCAGCGCCAGGTCGCCCTTGCTGGTCTCGAGCGCAATCGCGGTGGTCATCACGCGCGTGGCGCGGTCGATGTTGCCGCCGACGATCATCACCGCGCCCACCTCGCTCATCGCCCGCCCCAGGCCCGCGAGCACGGCCACCAGCAGCGAATGGCGGCAGTCGTAGAGCAGCGTGGTCACACTGTCCCACCACGAGAAACGCATCAACTGCAGCTCCTCGGCGTAGCGCTGCCACACGTCCTCGACCACCTGGCGGGTGATCGCCGCCATCAGCGGAACGACAAGCAAGGTCTGCGCGATGACCATCGCCAGCGGCGTGTACAGCAGTCCGAAGCCGCCGAACGGCCCGGAGCGCGACAGCAGCAGATACACCACCACGCCCACCACCACCGAGGGGAGGCCCATCATGCCGTTGATCAACACCGACAGCGTGCTCTTGCCGGGGAAGCGCCCCACGGCGATGCAGGCGCCCAGCGGCAGGCCGATCAGCGTGCCGAGCACCACCGCGCCGCCGCTGACCTGCAGCGACAGCACCACGATCTCGGCCACCGTGTGGTCGAAGGTGGCAAGCAGCGACAGCGCGTCGGAGAAGGTGGCGGCGAAGGCGGACATCGGCGGGGAGCATAACCGAAACCCCGCGCCGGCCGGAACGCCGGGCTCGGCTTCAGCCCGGCGCCGGCGCGGCCCGCGCTCGTAATGGAGGCTGGCGCAAAAAGCGCCCGGGGCTACGTTTCGTAGGACAGCAGCAGCACGTCGGCGGCCTGCTCCCGAAGCGGGATCAGCGCCTGATAGGCGGGCGACGAGAACCAGTCGTTCAACGCGGCGACGCTCGGAAAGCGGATCACGACGATGTCCGCATGCTGGCTTTCGCCGGCGAGCGCAGCCACCTGCTGGCCACGAAACACCAGCTCGGCGCCCCAGGGGGCCAGGGTCTGCGGCACCTTGCTGCGGTATTCGGCCCACATCTGTGCGTTCTTCACCGTGATGTGGCCGACGACGTATGCGTCACTCATGGGCAGCGCTCCAGAAATCGATTGTGCTGCAGATCAACCGCCACCCTTCTGCATCGCGCGATCGAGGCGCGCCAGCAAGGCGCGGCGCGTGGCCTCGTCGCCGGGGCCGAAGCGGTAGCGCACGTCCAGTTGCGGGAGCTCGAACAGACCCAGCCTGCGCACGCCGGCGGGCTCGATGTCGATCACGAGGGTTTGCGCACCCTCCTGCAGGCTGAAGCGCCGCGCCGCCGCGGCGCCCTCGACCGCGGGCCAGGCCTGACGCAGGTCACGTTCGAACTCGCGCGCGGTGGCGGTAACCCGGCGCTCGAAGGATTCGGGCACCGGGCCGTTGATGAAGGCCACCGCTCAGCCGCCCGCGATCGGCGGCCAGATGGCGAGCTCGTCGCCCTCGGCGAGGCGCTTGCGCGGCCGCTCGGAAGGCGGCACGAAGTGGCCGTTCACCAGCACCAGATGCGCGCTGCGCTCGGGCACGTTGTAGCGCCGGATCATCTCCGCCACCGTCGTGCCCTCGTCCACCTCGAGTTCCAGCCGGTTGCCGCGGTGGCCGCTGGGCAGGTAGTCCGACAGCGAGGCGAAGAGCTTGAAGGCGATGCGGATCGTCACACGAGTCTCCAAGTCGGCCCCCTCAGCGCGCCAGCGCCATCGGCTGCTGGCTGCGCGCGACGTAGGCGTCGACGAAGGCGAGCGGGTTGGCGAGCAGGCGCTCCTTCCAGTCGCCCAGCCTGACCTGGCCGTGGATCAGCCCACGTAGCGCGCCCACGTGCTGGGTGAGCCCGATCGAGGTGGCGCCGACCAGCACGTCATCCTTGAACTGCAGGCTCAGGTACCGATAGCGCGCCTCGTCGACCATCTCCACGCCGCTGCCGCCGGCCTCGGGCTTCTCTCCCCACCACTGGCCAAACGAGGACGAAATCAGCCCGAGCGTGTCGAGCACGTTGATCGCCAGCACGCCGTTGAGGCGCGACTCGTGCACCAGGTCGCGCGCCATGTTGGTGGCGGCGATGCGCGCCTGGTCGGCGGCGTTGGGCTGGATCGCCGACACCAGGTGGGCGCCGGTGAACAGGTCTGGCGCCTCCGCGACGTCGCCGGCGGCGAAGATGCCGGGCACGCTGGTCTCCATGTGGTCATTCACCAGCACGCCCTTGGCCACATGCACTGGCGTCTCGTCGAGGAAGCCGACGTTGGGCGCCACGCCCGCGGCGACGATCACCAGGTCACAGTCGAGGCGGTCGCCGGTGGACAGGCTCACCGCCAGCGGCGCATCGCTGCCCACGTCGCCGCCGCGGTCGATGCGCTGCACGCCGGCCGAGGTGAGCACGCGGATGCCCTTGTCCTCGACCCAGCGCTTGATCATGCCGCCAGCCTTCGGCGTCATCATGCGCGGCACCATGCGGTCGCCCATCTCAACCACGGTGAGCTGCACGCCGCGCTTGGCGAGCGCCTCCATGATGATGCAGCCGATGAAGCCGGCCCCCAACTGCAGAACGCGCGCGCCGGGTTTGGCGTGCGCGGCGATCGCACGCGCATCGGCCAGCGTCCAGCAGGTGTGCACCGAGGGCAGGTCCACGCCCGGGATGGGCGGACGCACCGGATGCGAGCCGGTGGCGATGAGCAGGCGGTCGTAGTGCTCGAAGTGACCGTCGTCGAACAGCACCTTGCGCTTGGCGGTGTCGAGCGCGACCGCGCGGCCGCGCAGTTGACGGATGCGCAGGCGCTCGAAGTGGTCGACGCCCTTGCGCAGATAGGTGCCGGACTCGTCGATGTTGCCTTCGAGCAGGTAGGGAATCGCCATGCGCGAATACGGCGGCGC
>JAGOEI010000239.1 GCA_017997795.1 Thauera sp.
GGCAGCGAGGTGCTGGTCGCCAACAAGCTCTTCGCCACCCTCGACACCACCGTGCGCACGCTCTACCCCGAGAGCGTGCCGCGCGTGCTGGTCAGCGACACCGTCGGCTTCATCAAGAACCTGCCGCACGGGCTGGTGGCCTCGTTCAAGTCGACGCTGGACGAGGCCCTGGACGCCGGCCTGCTGCTGCACGTCATCGACGCCAGCGATCCCGGTTTCGAGCGCCAGCTCGAGGTCACCGACGCGGTGCTGCAGGAGATCAGCGCCGACGAGGTGCCGCGCATCCGCGTCTTCAACAAGATCGACCACGTCGGCGACGCCGCGGCGCAGGCCGAATGCGAGGCCGCGCTGCACGCAAATTACCCCGGCTGCATCGTCATGAGCGCGCGCCGGCCGGACGAGGTGGCCAGGCTGCGGCAGACGATCGTCGCCTTCTTCCAGCAGGACCTGATCGAGGCGGAACTGCTGCTGCCGTGGTCGGCGCAGCAACTGCGCAAGGAGCTCTACGCCAACTGCGAGGTGCTGGAGGAGCGGGCGGAGGATGAGGGGGCGGTCTTCCGGCTGCGTGGGGAGCCCGACACCATCGAGCGCTTGCGCGCGCAGTTTGCCCTGACGCGCTGAGGCCCTGACGCGTTGACAAGCAAACGCCACCGCAAGGGTGGCGTTCGTGCGTCAGGCGATGGGCCCGCGCGAGTGCGCATCCAGTACCGGGGTGGGCGCGTGTGCACCCTGGTGGATCGAACCGGATCAGCCGACCTGATCGAGCGCCTTTTCCAGCGTGGCGACGGTGCGCGCGACGTTGTGCAGCTTGTCCAGCCCGAACAGACCGACGCGGAAAGCCTTGTAGTCGGGGCGCTCGTCGCAGGCGAGCGGAACGCCGGCGGCAACCTGCAGGCCGGCGGCGGCGAACTTGGCGCCGGTCTTGATGCCGTCATCGGTGGTGAAGCTGACCACCACGCCCGGGGCCTGGAAGCCCGCCGCGGCCACGCTCGGGAAGCCGCGCGCCTCGAGCAACGCACGCACGCCGGCGCCGAGTTCCACCTGCTCGGCCTTGACCTTCTCGAAGCCGTAGGCCTCGGTCTCGCGCATCACGTTGCGCAGCGTGACCAGGCCGTCGGTGGGCATGGTGGCGTGGTAGGCGTGGGCACCGCCTTCGTAGGTTTCCATGATCTGCAGCCACTTCTTGAGGTCGCAGGCGAAGCTGGTGCTGGTGGTGCCCTCGATGCGATCGCGCGCGGCGGCGCTCATCATCACCATCGCGCAGCACGGCGAGGCGCTCCAGCCCTTCTGCGGTGCGCTCACCAGCACGTCGACGCCGGTGGCGTCCATGTCCACCCAGATCGTGCCCGAGGCGATGCAGTCGAGCACGAACAGGCCGCCGACCGCGTGGGTGGCGTCGGCCACCGCGCGCAGGTAATCGTCGGGCAGCATCATGCCGGCCGAGGTCTCGACGTGGGGCGCGAACACCACATCCGGGCGGTGCTGGCGGATCGCGGCCACGACCTCGTCGATCGGCGCCGGGACGAAGGGCGCCTGCGCCTCGTCGCGCACCTGGCGGGCCTTGAGCACCACGGATTCGGCGGGGATGTTCCCCATCTCGAAGATCTGCGTCCACCGGTAGCTGAACCAGCCGTTGCGGATCACCAGGGTCTTCTTGCCGGTGGCGAACTGGCGCGCGACCGCCTCCATGCCGAAGGTGCCGCTGCCGGGGACGATGGCCACAGCATGAGCGTGATAGACCTTCTTCAGGGTCGCGGAGAGTTCGCGCATGACGCCCTGGAAGGCTTGCGACATGTGGTTGAGCGAGCGGTCGGTATAGACCACGGAGTACTCGAGCAGGCCATCGGGGTCGACGTTGGGGAGCAGGCCGGGCATGGAAACCTCCAGAGAAAAACGGGCGTCAGCGACGCGGAATCGGGGAAAGCAGGGTACGGACGGATGCGGCGGGCGAACGCCGGACCATTTGCCCGAAAACGTTCATTCTAGCGGCTCGACACGGCACCGGCGAGCCGCGCGCTGCTCACACCGCCAGCCCGCCGCGTTTGCGCAGGGCGCCGACATAGGCGGCGCCGTCGGGCGGGGTGCCGCTGCGCTGGGCGTTGAACAGCATCTCGCCGAGGCATTCGAGCGCGTCGTGCATGGCGTCGTGACGGTCGCCGCGGCGCGCGCAGGCGGCCTCGAAGGCGGCGCGCACGCCCGGCGGCTGGTCGATCGAGAGCTGCTCCTCGATCGCCAGGTGCAGCGACAGGTGCAGGAAGGGGTTGATCTGGCCGGACTCCGGCGGGAAATCGCGGTCGATCGCCTCCGGGTCCTCGACCACGGCGTGGTACTCGGGGTGGTGCGCGATGATGTCGGCGGCGATGGTTTCCATCGGCGTCAGCACTTCCTTGGCCTGGTACTTGCGCCAGGTGTCGATGAAGAAGCTGCGCACCTGGTCGCGGCTGGGGTTGAACATGTCGTTTCCTCGTTTTCGGCGCGGGTGGCGCGCGTGTTGACCGCTTCGGGCCGGAAAAGCTTCGCGTGCGGCCGATCTCGCTGGGCGCCCGGCACGTCTCCGCTGCTTGCTGCGTTCAGTCCGTCTTGTCGCGGAACAGGCACAGGTCGCGCACGCTGCATTGCCCGCAGCGGGGGCTGCGTGCGGTGCACACGTAGCGCCCGTGCAGGATCAGCCAGTGGTGGGCGTCGAGCAGGTAGTCCTTGGGCACTCGCCGCATCAAGGCCTTCTCGACCTCGACCACGTCCTTGCCGGCCGCGAGCCCGGTGCGGTTGGCGAGGCGGAAGATGTGCGTGTCCACCGCCATCACCGGCTGGCGGAACACGGTGTTGAGCACCACGTTGGCGGTCTTGCGGCCGACGCCGGGCAGGGCCTCCAGGGCCTCGCGATGCGCGGGCACTTCGCCGCCGTGGCGTTCGAGCAGCAGGCGCGACAGCGCGAGCGTGTTCTTCGCCTTGTTGCGGAACAGGCCGATGGTCTTGATGTGCTCGGCGATGCCTTCTTCGCCGAGCGTCACCATGGCTTCGGGCGTGGGCGCGTCGGCGAACAGCTTGCGCGTGGCGATATTGACGCTGCGGTCGGTGGCCTGCGCCGACAGCACCACCGCGACCAGCAACTGATAGGGCGAGGCGTACTCGAGCTCGGTCTGCGGGTTCGGGTTGGCGTCGTGCAGGCGGCGGAAGAATTCGCGGATCGCCTCGCGCTTCATCGATGCCATCGGCGCTCAGCTCGCCGCGGCCGGTTCGGTATCGGCCTGCTCCTCGGGCGCTTTGTGGGCCGTGGCCGGCGGCGGCTGGCGGCGCGCGCGCGCGGCGAGGCGGACGTTGATGGCGTTGAAGGCCGCGATCAGCATGCCGAGCGCGAAGAAGGCGCCGGGCGGCAGGATGGCGATCAGGAAGCCGGCGTAGTCGTCACCGAAGACACTGATGGCCGAGGCGCCGGGGATGATCATCTCGATGCCCGCGAACAGCGTGCCCGCACCGATCAGCTCGCGCATCGCGCCGAGCAGGCCGAGCACCCACACCAGGCCGAGGCCCATCATGATGCCGTCGATGGTGGAGGTGAGCGGATCGTTCTTCGCCGCGTAGGCTTCCAC
>JAGOEI010000240.1 GCA_017997795.1 Thauera sp.
CGCCGCGCCTGCATGGCCACGGTCTCGAAGAACTTCTGCGTCAGCGCATGCTTTTCGGTGGTCACCAGCGTGAGCGCGGTGTTGATCTGGCGATTGAAGGTCGCCTCCAGGCGATCGAGCTCGGTCTCGTAGCGCAGCGTCGAGAAGCCCGTCGGCGGCGACAGCTTGAGGCCGTGCTCGACGCTGAAGCGCTTGTACATCGCCTCGAGCATGCGGGTGATCTCGCCGATCTCGCTCGTCGAGCGCTGCAGGTTGGCGCGCAGATTGCGGAAATATCCCTCCATCGCATCGCGCAGCCCGCGCGTGAAGGTCGACTCGAGCATGGCCTCGCGCGTGCGGCGGGTCTCGTCGCGCAGCGCGTCAAGTCCCATGTGATTGAGCAGGCTGTTGGTGAGGTTCGAGAACACCGAGCGCACGGCGTAATACTTCTGCAGGCCCTGCTCGAACTCCTCCTTCTCGCTGCGGATCTTGCGCATCATGTATTCGATGACGCTCTGGTTCTTGCCGCGCAGGTCGGTGAGTTCCTGCAACTGCTCGCGCAGGCCGGCCAGGCGGGCTTCGAGCAATGCACGGGTCTGCGCGCTGACCTCGCGGGTCTCGGCGAGGGTGTCCTCGCGCACGATCTCCTGCTTGGTCGGCAGCAGGTCGTCGCTCAGCGCACGCTCGAGCGCGGGGATACGGCTGCGTTCGAGCAGCGGCGCGTCGTGCTGGATGCGCGCCACCAGGCCCTTCTGCGCCGACACGGGGAAGACCACCCCACGCTCCACGCCGAGCGTCTCGGCCACCGAGTCCACCTGGCGACCGATCTCGAGGTCGATCTGCGCCTCTTCGCGCAGCCCGTCCCACAAGCCGTCGATCTTGTTGAGCACCACCAGCCGTCCGCGCTGGCGGGCACCGCCGCCCTGCACGTAGTTGCGCCAGATCGCCAGATCGCTCTGGGTCACGCCGGTGTCGGCGGCGAGGATGAACAGCACCGCGTGGGCGTTGGGCAGCATCGACAGCGTGAGCTCGGGCTCGGCGCCGATGGCGTTGAGGCCCGGCGTGTCGAGCACCACCAGGCCCTGCTCGAGCAGCGGATGGGGGAACTGGATCACCGCATGGCGCCAGCGCGGAATCTCGACCAGCCCGTCGGCGCCCGGCTTGATGCCCTGCTCGCCCGCCAGGTCGATCGCAAAGCCGAGCATCTCCGCGTCCTGGGTGGTGACGCGCTCGGTCTCGCCCACGCGCGCAAGCGCACGCTGCAGGCTGGGCGCATCGACCGCGGCCAGCGAATCGATCGTCCATTCCTCGCGGTAGCGCTTGAACTCGCTCACCGGCGTCTGCCGTGCGCGGGTGCGGATCGGCAGCAGGCGCAGCTCGGGGGTCGCCCCCTTGCTCCACTGCAGCTCGGTCGGACACATGGTGGTGCGCCCGGCGCTCGAGGGCAGGATGCGGTCGCCATGGTCGCCGAAGAAGATCGCGTTGATGAGTTCGGACTTGCCGCGCGAGAACTCGGCGACGAAGGCCACGGTGAGCTTGTCGTCGTGCAGGCGCTCGAGCAGATACTGCAGGCGCAGGTCGCACTGCGCGTCGCCCACGTCATTGCGCGCGAGCCAGGTGCGCAGGCGTGCCACCGCCTCGCCCGTGTTGCTGCGCCAGCGGCTGTAAGCCGAGAATTGTTCGGTCAGGTTGGTCATCGGTTCGCTCATCGGACGGACTGCCTTGCGGAGGAGCCCGCAAAAGGGCAGATCGGGTCTCGCACACCCTCGCACGCCGGAGCATAGCCAGCTTCCCCGGCCGCTTCCGTGCCAAAGTGCACGCCCGCTGCGAACACGGGGCAGGCAGCAGGCGCGGAGTCAGCCCCGACGCTGGCAGCGCGGGCAGAAGAACGTCGCCCGCTGCGCGCTGACGACGCGCTGCACCGCCGCGCCGCAGACGCGGCAGGGCTCGCCATCGCGGCTGTACACGAAGTACTGCTGCTGGAAGTAGCCGGGCTGGCCGTCGCCGCCGACGAAATCGCGCAGGGTGCTACCGCCCGCCTCGATCGCCGCCGCCAGGGTCTCTCGCACCGCCGTCACCAGCCGTGCGCAACGCCGCGGCCCGAGCCGCCCGGCGGGCTCCAGCGGATGGATGCGGGCGCGGAACAGGCTCTCCGACGCGTAGATGTTGCCCACGCCGACGACGCGATGGCTGTCCATCAGCACGTGCTTGATCGGCGCACGCAGGCCGCGCGTCGCCGTGAGCAGCCAGGCCGCATCGAAGGCCTCGTCGAGCGGCTCCGGCCCGAGGCGGGCGAGCAAGGGATGCTGCGCGGCCTCGCCCGCCTGCCACACCACCATGCCGAAGCGGCGCGGGTCGCGCAGGCGCAGCGCCTCACCGCCGAAGACGAAATCGACGTGGTCGTGCGCGCCGGGCGGCTCGTCGCTGCGCACCACGCGCAGGCTGCCCGACATGCCCAGATGAACGATCACCGTGCCCGCGTCGAAATTCAGCAGCAGGTATTTGGCGCGCCGACCGACCGTGCGCAGGATCTGACCGGCGACCCGCGGCGGCAGGTCGGCCGGCAGCGGCACGCGCAGGCGCGGGTTGCGCACCGTCAGCGCCGTCATCACGCGGCCCTCGACATGGGGCCGGATGCCGCGGCAGGTGGTTTCGACTTCGGGCAGTTCGGGCATCGACAAGGGGCTCGCTGGGCAGGGGTGCAGGCATGACGGGTTGCGGCCATGGCGCCGAACTGCATACCATGGAGCGAACGGAATTCTAGTTCAGTCCTCCAACGCACTCCATCCACGACAACGCGCGGCCGGCTGCCCACGCTGCGCGCTGCCGCATCCCATCGCAGTCCGTCGGACCCACTCCATGAAGATCCAGCTTTCCCGCCTCGCCCGCTCCCTCTGCCTCGCCCTTGCGCTCGGCGCGGGCGGCGCCGCGACGGCAGCCAACGGCGATGCGGTCGGCGGCCCGCTGCCCGGCCAGGAGCTCACCCCGCGCACGCTCTACCACTTCCTGCTCGCCGAGATCGCCGGCGCGCGCGGGCAGATCGGCCTCTCGGCGCAGCTCTATCTCGACCTCGCACGCAGCACCCGCGACCCGCGGATCGCGCGCCGGGCCACCGAGATCGCGATGTACTCGCGCAACCTGCGCATGGCCGGCGAAGCAGCCCGCCTGTGGGCCGAAGTCGCCCCCGACTCCGAGGAGGCCCGTCGCGTGCTGGCCAGCATGACCAACCCGGAGCACGGCGGCGAGATCAACCTCGAAGCCATCCAGATCCAGCTCGCGCGCGTGCTGGCGCAATCGAACGGCCGACTGCCGCAGAACCTGCTCGGACTCAACCGCACGCTGGCGCGCGTGCCCGACAAGCAAGCCGCGCGCGCAATCATCAATCGGCTCACCGAGCCCTACCTGGACGTGCCCGAGGCGCACATCGCCCGTGCCCAGGCCGCGATGGTCGTCGAGGACGGGATGGGCGGGCTGGCCGCCGTCGAGCGCGCGCTCGAACTCAACCCCGGCTGGGAGCCCGCCGTGCTGCTGAAGGCGCAGATCCTGCAGCAGGCCGGCGCGGTGGATGAAGCCCTGCGCCAGCTCGAAGCCGAGGTC
>JAGOEI010000241.1 GCA_017997795.1 Thauera sp.
GTGTGGATGTCGGCGGGCTCGAAGATCGCATCGACCTTGTACTCGTCCTTCAGGCGCTGGGCGACGATCTCGAACTGCAGCACGCCGACCGCGCCGAGCAGCATCTGCCCGCCCTCGAGCTCGAAGACCTGGATGGCGCCTTCTTCGCCCAACTCCTGCAAACCCTTCTGCAACTGCTTCGACTTGAGCGGATCGCGCAGGCGCGCGGCGCGGAACATCTCGGGCGAGAAGTAGGGGATGCCCTTGAAGCCGAGGTTCTCGCCTTCGGTGAGCGTGTCGCCGATCTGCAGCTGGCCGTGGTTGTGGATGCCGACGATGTCGCCGGCGACGCCATCTTCCATGATCACGCGCTCATTGGCCATGAACGTGAGCACATTGGCGAGCTTCATCTCGCGCCCGGCACGCACGTGCTTCACCTTCATGCCGGCGCTGTAGCGCCCCGAGCAGATGCGGAAGAAGGCGATGCGGTCGCGGTGCCTCGGGTCCATGTTGGCCTGGATCTTGAACACGAAGCCGGTGAAGGCGGGTTCCGCCGGCTGCACCATGCGCGCGCCACCATCACGCGCCTGCGGCGGTGGCGCCCAGTCGATCAGCGACTGCAGGATCTCCTGCACGCCGAAGTTGTTGATACCCGAGCCGAAGAACACCGGGCTCTGCTTGCCGGCGAGGAAGTCGTCGAGATCGAAGGGTGGCGAAGCGCCGTCGATCAGGTCTACATCTTCGCGCAACTGGCCGACTTCCATCGGGAAGCGCTTGTCGAGTTCGGGGTTGTCCAGGCCCTTGATGATCTCGCCGTCGGTGCGCCGCTCCTCACCCGGGGTGAAGGTCAGCACCTGGTGCTGCAGCAGGTGATACACGCCGCGGAAGGACTTGCCCATGCCCAGCGGCCAGGTCACCGGGGCGCAGGTGATCTTGAGCACGTCCTCGATCTCGGCGAGCAGCTCGAAGGGCTCGCGCACCTCGCGGTCCATCTTGTTCACGAAGGTGATGATCGGCGTGTTGCGCAGGCGGCAGACCTCGAGCAGCTTGATGGTCTGCGCCTCCACGCCCTTGGCGGCGTCGATCACCATCACCGCGGCATCGACCGCGGTCAGCACGCGGTAGGTGTCTTCGGAGAAGTCCTCGTGACCCGGGGTGTCGAGCAGGTTCACCGTGTGCCCCTGATACTCGAACTGCATCACCGAGCTCGACACCGAGATGCCGCGCTGCTTCTCCACCTCCATCCAGTCGGAGGTGGCATGGCGGGCGGATTTGCGCGCCTTCACCGTGCCGGCGAGCTGGATCGCGCCGCCGAACAGCAGCAGCTTCTCGGTGAGCGTGGTCTTGCCCGCGTCGGGGTGGGCGATGATGGCGAAGGTGCGGCGCTTTTCGACGTCGCGCAGGAGTTCGGGCGGGAAGGGCGTGGAGGACAAGGGAAGACGGCCTGATTGGGATAGGAGAACGGCGGCACGGCGCACCGATACCGCCGCAGAGGCCCGGGATTCTACCAAGTGCCGGGCGGATCAGGCTTTTTCCCGGACATTTGCGCTGCGCCGCTTCTAGAATGGCGGCTTCGCATCCGGAGCCCGCACCCCCGTGACAGACCGTACCGCCCGCATCATGCAATTGCTGCCCGACTGGGCCGAGCCCTGGCTGGAGTTCATCGAGCTCGGCCTGCAGATCGTGTTGATCGTGTTCGGCGCCTGGGTGCTGAACCTGCTCTTCCGCCGCCTGGTCCGCCGCCTCGCCAGCAGCTACAGCCTGCCCGCCGAGCTGGTGATGGGCGCGCGCCGCGTCGTCGGGCTGGTCGTCTACGCCGGTGCGATCCTGATGATCCTCGACCGTTTCGGGGTCTCGGGCACCGTGCTGTGGACCGCCTTCACCGGTTTCGCCGCGGTGGCGGCGGTGGCTTTCTTCGCGGCCTGGAGCGTGCTGTCGAACATCTTCTGCACGCTGCTGATCTTCACCACCCGCCCCTTCCGCCTGCACGACCACGTCGAGCTGCTCGAGAGCGGCGACAAGCCCGGACTCAAGGGCCAGGTCGTCGACATCAACCTGATCTACACCACGCTGCGCGAGGAGGCCGACGGCCAGGTGCTGCAGGTGCCCAACAACCTGTTCTTCCAGCGCGTGGTACGGCGCTTTCGCGGCGGGCCGGCCGGCACCGGGCTCAGTCCCGATACCGCCGCCGTCGCGGACGGTCGATAAGGACGGGCGCATCGCGCCGGCGCACGAAAAACGGGGCATCGACGCCGCAAAAGGCCTCGATGCCCCGAACGAGGAGATCGGGTGACGGCGCGCGCCGCGAATGGCGCGCCCGGTCGCTTACTTCTTCTTGCCGAGCTGGTCGCCGATGACGCCACCGATGGCGGCGCCACCCACCGTGCCGAGGATGCCGCCGTCGGTGACGACTGCGCCGGCTACGCCGCCGACCGCGGCGCCGGTCGCTGCGCTCTTCTCACGCGAGGACATGTTGTCCCAGGTGGCACAGCCGGTGGCGGCGAAGGTGATGAGCAGGGCGGGGATGAGGGTACGGGCTTTCATGATGGCCTCCTTGTGATTGTTCGTGCGCGGGTTCGCTGGCACGCCCGCGCGCTTGGGGTGTGCGCAGTATGAGTGCGCGATTCACGCCGGGATCCCGCTGCGGCGTTTCCAATTGTTTCGGGCATGCCAGTACGCGCGGCACCGTCGGGCCCCGCCTTTCCCCAGCGTTCCCGCAGCGCGGCCGGGGCCGCCCGGCTTCCCGGACCGGGCGGGCGCGATCACATCCGGATGCAGCTTTCAGCCGCCGAGCATGTCCTGCGCCCGCACCCAGGCATCGAATTCCGCCGCCGTGGTGAAGCCGAGCGCGAGCGCCGCCGCGCGCAGCGTGGTGCCTTCCGCCCACGCCTTCTTGGCGATCTGCGCGGCCTTGTCGTAGCCGATGTGCGGGTTGAGCGCGGTGACCAGCATCAGGCTGCGCTCGAGGTGTTCGGCCATGCGCGCCGCGTCCGGCTCCATGCCGGCGACGCAGTGGCGCTGGAAGTTGCGGCAGCCGTCGGCGAGCAGGCGGATGGATTGCAGCAGGTTGTAGGCGATGACTGGCTTGAAAACGTTCAACTGCAGATGACCCTGGCTGGCGGCGAAGCCGATGGTGGCGTCGTTGCCCAGCACCTGGCAGGCGAGCATGGACAGCGCCTCGCACTGCGTCGGGTTGACCTTGCCGGGCATGATCGAGCTGCCCGGCTCGTTGGCCGGCAGCCTGAGTTCGGCGAAACCGGCGCGCGGGCCCGAGCCGAGCAGGCGCAGGTCGTTGGCGAGCTTCATCAGCGCCACCGCCAGCGTCTTCAGCGCGCCCGACAACGCCACCAGCGGCTCGTGCCCGGCGAGCGCGGCGAACTTGTTGGGTGCGCTGGCGAGCGGCAGGCCGGTGAGCGCCGCCAGTTCGGCAGCGATCGCGTCGGCGAAGCCGGGCGGCGCGTTGAGGCCGGTGCCGACCGCAGTGCCGCCCTGGGCGAGCTCGCACACCGCGGGCAGGGTCGCGCGGATCGCCTGCGCGGCGGTGTTCAACTGCGCGACGAAGGCCGACAGCTCCTGGCCGAAGC
>JAGOEI010000242.1 GCA_017997795.1 Thauera sp.
GCGCGGCCTTTTTTGTTGCTCGCGTGCGCTCAGTTGCCCTGCAACTGGCGCATCAGGTCCGAGTTGCTGTCGGTGGCAGGCGCCGCCCCGCTGCCGCCATGCAGCAGATCATCGAGGTTGAGCTCCTGCTGTTCCGCAGGCTTCGCCCCGGCGTCGCCATAGGAGACGAGCCCCGGGAAGGCGATGATCAGGCCGACCATGATCAACTGAATGATCACGAACGGCACCGCCCCCCAGTAGATGGACGCCGTCTTCACCTTCTCGGACGCCACCGAGCGCAGGAAGAACAGGGCGAAGCCGAAGGGCGGGTGCAGGAACGAGGTCTGCATGTTCACCGCGAGCAGCACACCGAACCAGATCAGGTCGATGCCGAGCTTGTCGGCCACCGGCGCGAGCAGCGGCACGATGATGAACGCGAGCTCGAAGTAGTCGAGGAAGAACGCGAGCACGAACACCAGCAGGTTCACCGCGATCAGGAAGCCGGTCTGGCCGCCGGGCAGCGAGGTCATCAGGTGCTCGACCCACAGGTCGCCGTTGACGCCGCGGAAGGTGAGGCCGAACACGCTCGAGCCGATGAGGATGAAGAGCACGAAGCACGACAGCTTGGTGGTCGAGTCCATCGCCTGCTTGAGCAGCCCCATCGACAGCCGCTTGCGCGCCACCGCCATCAGCACCGCTCCGAGCGCCCCCATGGCACCTCCTTCGGTCGGCGTGGCGACACCGATGAAGATGGTGCCGAGCACCAGGAAGATCAGCCCGAGCGGCGGGATGAGCACGAAGGTCACGCGCTCGGCCATGCGCGACAGCAGGCCGATGCTGAACAGACGGTTCGCCATCGCTGCCACGAAGGCGATGCCGATGCCGACCATGGACGACACGACGATGAGCTCGTCGCGCGGCGCATCGGCACGATAGACCTGGCTCGCGAACAGCCATGCCGCGAGCACGGACACGCCGGCAAGCACCGTCAGCGAACGCATGCCGCTCGAACCATCGGCCTCGCGCAGCGTGCGCGCCTCGAGCGGCATCGCCGGTGCGAAGCTCGGGCGGAAGATCGCCACCAGCGCGACATAGCCGACGTACATCGAGGTCAGCACCAGGCCGGGCAGCAAGGCGCCCTGGTACATGTCGCCGACGCTGCGGCCGAGCTGGTCGGCCATCACGATCAGCACCAGCGAGGGCGGGATGATCTGCGCCAGGGTGCCGGAGGCGGCGATGACGCCGGTGGCGAGCCGATGGTCGTAGCCGTAGCGCATCATGATCGGCAGCGAGATCAGGCCCATCGAGATCACCGACGCCGCCACCACGCCGGTGGTCGCCGCCAGCAGCGCGCCGACGAAGATCACCGCGATCGCCAGACCGCCGCGGATCGGCCCGAAGAGCTGGCCGATGGTGTCGAGCAGGTCCTCGGCCATGCCGCTGCGCTCGAGGACCAGGCCCATGAAGGTGAAGAAGGGCACCGCGAGCAGCGTGTCGTTGGCCATGATGCCGAAGATGCGCTCGGGCAGCGCCTGGAACAGCGCGCCGTGCAGCAGGCCGAGCTCGATGCCGATGAGCCCGAACAGGATGCCGTTGGCGGCGAGCGCGAACGCCACCGGAAAGCCGAACAGCAGGAACAGGATCATGGACGCGAACATCAGCGGCGCCATGTTGGCGATGATGAACTCGGTCATTTCACCGCCCCTCCCTTGTCGCTCTGCGCCTTGATCGCGGCGACGAGATCTTCGGTGCCGGCACCGGCGGATTTCCTGCGCAGCGGGTTGGGTCCGTGCCCGGTCAGGAAGGCGATGCGCTTGATCAGTTCGGAGATCGCCTGCAGCACGAGCAGCGCCAGTCCGGCCGGCAGCAGCATCTTCACCGGCCAGCGGATCAGGCCGCCGGGGTTCTGCGACATCTCGCCCGACTGCACCGAGGTCATCACGATCGGCCACGACAGCCACAGGATCAGCCCCGCCATCGGCAGCAGGAAGAACAGGATGCCGATCACGTCCACGATGTTCTGCCCGCGCGGCGACAGCCGGCTGGTCAGGATGTCGATGCGCACGTGCTCGTTGCGCAGGAAGGTGTAGCCCGCGGCGAGCATGAAGATCGCCGCGAACAGGTACCACTGGATCTCGAGCAGGGCATTGGAACTTGTGTTAAACAGCTTGCGGACGAGCGCGTTGCCGGCGCTGATGACGACTGCGATCAGCACCAGCCACATCACGCTACGGCCGACCCGTTCGTTGATCCAGTCGATCAACCGGGATAAGCGCAGCAGAGAGGACACGGGGGAAACTCCACGACGAAGGGCGGCGCAAAACCGTCCCGGCGCCCGCGGTGGGCGCGCATGAGAAATCAGAAACGTCTAATTATTCCATACCGAGGCACGATCCCGTGCAGCCTCGGTCGTCTAAAAACGATGAAATCACAACAAACGCCAATCTCCATCGATACGTGTCGGGTCTGCCTGGTACGCCACGGCGAGACCGCCTGGAACACGGAGCGCAGGCTGCAGGGCCACATCGACATTCCCCTCAACGACACCGGACTGAGCCAGGCGGAGGCCACCGCGCGCAGCCTCGCGCGCGCGGGTCTGCGTTTTTCGGCGCTGTACAGCAGCGACCTCGAGCGCGCGCGCCAGACCGCAGCCGCGATCGCCCGCGCTCACGCACTACCGCCGCAGCACGACCCGCGCCTGCGCGAACGCCACTACGGGCACTTCCAGGGCCTGACCTTCGATGAGGCCGAGCACCGCCACCCGGAAAACTTCCGCCGCTTCAAGGCGCGCGACCCGCACTTTGCCCTGCCCGACGACGGCGAGAGTCTGAAGACGCTCGCGGCGCGCGTACACGCGGCGCTCGAGGACATCGCCCGCCAGCACGCCGGCGAAACGGTGGTGGTGGTCACCCACGGCGGCGTGCTCGACATCGCGCATCGTCTGGCCACCGGGCAAGCACTGCAGACCGCGCGCGCATTCGCGATTCCGAACGCGGCGCTGAACTGGATCGAGCACACCGCCGGAAGCTGGAAATTGATCGCCTGGGCCGACGAAAGCCATCTGCAGGGCGCGCTGGACGAACTGCCCGACACCTGATGCTGGTGGAATCGAAAATGCCAGATGCGACCATTGTTAGGGTTTTCCGTGGGTTACAGCCACCAATCGGCGGTACCTATAATCGCATTCAGATTTTCGATTCACCTCAACACACGAGACAAGGAGTCACTGTGGAACGTCGTAAATTCCTGCAGGGCGCCGGCATGGCCGGCATTCTGGCGGCCGGTACCGCGCCGGCCATCGTCCACGCCCAGCAACAGATCCGCTGGCGCCTGGCCTCCAGCTTCCCGAAGTCGCTCGAAACCGTATTCGGCGCGAGCGAAGCCTTCGCCAAGTACGTATCCGACGCGACCGGCGGCAAGTTCGTGATCTCGGTGCATCCGGGCGGCGAGCTGGTGCCCCCGTTCGGCGTGGTCGACGCCGTGCAGCAGGGCACGATCGAGTGCGCCCACACCGCGCCCTACTACTTCTTCGGCAAGGACGAGACCTTCGCGCTCGACTGC
>JAGOEI010000243.1 GCA_017997795.1 Thauera sp.
CTCGACCAGCGCCAGGCGCTGCGCGGTGATCTCGCGCTGCATGCGCAGCACCGCCTGCTGCGGCAGCAGGCCCAGCTCGTAGCGGGTGAGGCTCACTTCCTCCAGGCTTTGCAGCAGCGTCAGCGCCTCGCGATTGAGCACCTGTTCGCGGTCGGCCGCGTAGTAGCGCAGCCACAGCGCCTCGATCTTCGCCGCCAGCTCGGTCCACGCCGCGTCACGCATCGCGTCGGTCTGCGTGGCCTGGGCCGCGGCGGCCTGCACCGCGAGCTCGCGCTTGCCCCAGCCGGGCAGCGGCTGGACGATGCGGTAGCGCGTCTCGCCCACCTGGCCGGGCAACAACGAGGCCGAACGCCCGCTCATGGTGTTGGTGGCGTCCATCAGCTCGAGCTCGAAGCGCGGATCGGGCAGCGCGCCAGCGGGCGTCACCCGTTCGCGGGCAGCAGCGGCCTCGGCGCGGGCGGCGGCAAAGCCGGGATTGCCCTGGCGGGCATGCTCGATCAAGGACAGGGCGCTGGCGCCGAGCGCCGGCACGGTGCTCGCGTCCTGCCCGCGAACGCCCGCGCTGCCGATGCCGATGGCGAGGATCAGGGCGAGCGCCGAACGGCGAGCGAGGCGATTGGTTTGCGCCCGCCGCATCACTGCACCCTTTGTGCCCGCCGCATCACTGCACCACTTCCACCGCAGTGACCGTCAGCGCGCCGCGGACCTTCTCGACCGCAAAGCGGATCCTGTCGCCCACCTTGACCTGATCGAGCAGGCCGGGCTCTGCGGCGTGGAAGGCCATGGTCATCGGCGGCATGCCGAGCGCCTCGAGCGGGCCGTGGGCGATGGTGAGCTTGCCGGCCGACTTGTCGATCTTCTTGACCGTGCCGTCGGCCAGCTTGGTATCGGCCGCGGCGGGGGCGCTCGCGCCGCCGTGATGGGCGGCGTGATCGGCCTGCGCCAACGCGATTGCCGGCGCCGCAAGACCCAGCGTTGCGATGAGCGTGGTGGTGACGAAGCGCTTCATGATGGATTACTCCCCGGCTCGAAGTGGATGGCGAAAATGAACGGACGAGCCCAGTATGCGAAGCCCTCACCGACGGCAAGCTGACGCGCCGATTACATTTGTGTAATCCGGGGCTCGACCCTGCTCCACGCGGCAGAATTGGCCGAAGACGAAACCCGATGTACCGGAGTACGCGCATGAAGATCCTGATCGTCGAAGACGAGGTGAAGACCGGCGATTACCTGCGCCAGGGGCTCACCGAGGCCGGCTTCGTGGTCGACCTGGCGCGCGACGGGCTCGACGGGCTGCACCTCGCGCTCAATGGCGAATACGAGCTCGTCGTGCTCGACGTGATGCTGCCGACGCTCGATGGCTGGGGCATCCTGCAGACGCTGCGGCGCAACAATCGCGCCATGCCGGTGCTGTTCCTGACCGCGCGCGATCAGGTCGAGGACCGCGTCCGCGGGCTGGAACTGGGCGCCGACGACTATCTGGTCAAGCCCTTCGCGTTCGCCGAGCTGCTCGCGCGCGTGCGCACGCTGCTGCGTCGCGGACGCAGCCACGAGCCCGAAGCCCTGCGCTCGGCAAACCTCGAGCTCGATCTGCTGCGCCGCCGGGTGACGCGCTGCGGGCAGCGCATCGACCTCACCGCCAAGGAGTTCGCCCTGCTCGAGCTGCTGCTGCGGCGCAAGGGCGAGGTGCTGCCGCGCTCGCTGATCGCCTCGCAGGTGTGGGACATGAACTTCGACAGCGACACCAACGTGATCGAGGTCGCGGTGCGCCGGCTGCGGGCGAAGGTCGACGACCCCTTCGAGCCCAAGCTCATCCGCACGGTGCGTGGCATGGGCTACGTGCTCGAGGCGATGGAGCCGGCCTGACGATGATCCGCATTGCCTCGCTGACCGCCCGCCTCGCCGCCCTGTTCGCCGCGCTGACCGCGTGCCTGCTCGTGCTGGTGGCCGTGCTGTTCGGGCGCATGCTGGACGCGCACTTCCAGGAACTGGACGCGCACGACCTGCACGGCAAGCTCACGCTCATCCGCAACGCGCTGCAGGCGAGCAGTGCGCCGCCGCTGTCATCGACCCCCTTCGCGGTGCTGGACCAGTCCTTCGTCGGGCACGAGAACGTGGGCGTGCTGCTGCGCGACACCGAGGGGCGCGTGCTGCATGTGATCCACCCCGAACACTTCACCCCCGCGCAACAGGCCGGCGCGCGTCTCGCGGACGCTGCCAACGAGTGGACGGTCGATGGGCACCCGCATCGCGGCCTGGCGGTGCGCATCGACCTGCCCACCGCCGCTGTCGGCAGCGAGGCGATCGATGTCCTGGTGGCGCTCGACCTCTCGCATCACGCCCATTTCCTGGCGACGGTGCGCAAGGCCACCTGGGCGGGCGTGGCGCTGGCGGCGCTGGTGGCGGCGCTGTTCGGGTGGTTTGCCGCGCATCGGGGGCTGGCGCCCTTGCGCCGGGTCACCGACACCGCGCGCCGGCTCTCGGCGCGCCAGCTCGACCAGCGGCTCGCGGTGGACGATGCGCCGCTGGAGGTGCGCGACCATGTCGATGCCTTCAACGGCATGCTCGCCCGCCTGGAAGCCGCATTCCAGCGCCTGGCCGACTATTCGGCGGACATCGCCCACGAGCTGCGCACACCGATCTCGAACCTGATGACGCAGACCCAGGTCGCGCTGTCGCGGCCGCGCACGACCGACGAGTACCAGGACATCCTGGCCTCGAATCTCGAGGAATACGAGCGCATCGCGCGCATGGTCAGCGACATGCTGTTCCTCGCCAAGGCCGAAGGAAATACCCTCGCGCATGCTGGCGAGTCCATCGATCTCGCCCATGAGGCCGACGCGCTGATCGACTTCTACGAGGCGCTGGCCGACGAGCGCCAGGTGCGCATCATCCGCCGCGGCCAGGCGAGCGTTCACGGCGACCGCCTGATGCTGCGCCGCGCGCTGTCGAACCTGCTCTCGAACGCGCTGCGCCACACCCCGGCCGGCGGCGAGATCACCATCGCCATCGACGCCGACGCCATCGCGGTGCGCATGGCCGTGAGCAATGTCGGCGACCCCATCGACGCCGATCAGCTCGAGCGCATCTTCGATCGCTTCCACCGCGGCAGCACCCAGCGTGCGCGCCACGGCGAAGGCGCGGGGCTGGGGCTGGCGATCACGCGCTCGATCGTGCGCGCGCACGGCGGCGAGATCAGCGCGCACTCGGCAGAGGGTGTCACGCGCTTTGCCATCACCCTGCCCCGCCACCCAGGTGCTTCGGTGCCGGATGAGACAAGCGCGCCTTCGATGAAATGACGGTTCCCGACAACACGGGGAACGCTTTGTCGAAACCGACCTCTTCCATACGGTGATCGACGCCCGCGGCAGCGTTGGAAAGGGCCGATGCGCCCGGCTAACCACCGGCTCCGCCCCCCGCGGGCTGCAGCGACTTCGTGCAGACGCCACGCGCCTGTACTAAAACGGCAGTTGATCGCCCCCGATCCGCACCCCCGCCAACATCGAGGAGCAAGGAGACGCCATGACCCGCCTCAACAT
>JAGOEI010000244.1 GCA_017997795.1 Thauera sp.
GACAAGGATCGCGAGTTCCTGACCCGCGGCGGCGTGTTCTCCAACGACTTCATCGATGCCTACATCGCGCTGAAGATGGAAGACGTGGATCGCATGCGCATCACCACCCACCCGGTGGAATTCGACATGTACTACAGCCTGTAATCCGCGGATTACTGCGCATCCAGGAAAGGACGGGCATTGCCCGTCCTTTTTTTATGCGTTCTAATCAGGCTTCATTCCGCAAGGACAAGGGCGCGCCGGTGTGCATTCGCCGCCATCACCAGCGTCTCGGACCAGCCCATGCAAGCGATTCGAATCCTCTCACTGATCCTGCTCACCGGCCTCGCCGCACCTGCGTACGCAGACATCTACAAGTGCACCGATGGCGACGGACGGGTGACCTACACCAACGACCGCACACTGGGGCGTAACTGCGTGCGCCTGCAGAGCGACCAGCCGGTGTCCTCGATCCCCGCGCCGACCCGCCGACCCGCCGCCGCGCCTGCCGCGACGCAACCCTCCGCGGGCACCGGCTCCTCCGGCGCCTTCCCGCGGGTAAGCCCGAACGACCAGCGCAACCGCGACGATGCGCGCCGCCAGGTCTTGCAGAGCGAACTCGCCACCGAAGAAGGCGCGCTCGCCGCGGCCGAGAAGGCGCTCGCCGAACAGGAAGCCGTGCGTCTCGGCGACGAACGCAACTACCAGAAGGTGCTCGACCGCCTGCAACCGTTCAAGGACAAGGTCGACCTGCACAAGCGCAACATCGAAGCCCTGCGCCGGGAGATCTCCGGCTTGCGATGACCCGCGCCTGGCGCGCATCTTGCTTCTGGATTTGGAGACCACCAGGACGCGCCCATGCCAACGCCCCCCAGCCACACCGCCACAGGACCCTTCGCCGGCCTCGAGCTGCTGTCGTCGGCCGTCGTCCTCGTGGACGGGCGCCTGGTCATCCGCTACATCAACCCCGGCGCGGAGAACCTGTTCGCGGTGAGCCAGCGCAAGCTGCTCGGCCACCCGCTCGAGCGCCTGCTCGGCTCGCCCCCAGGGCTGGGCGCCGCGCTCGACAACGCGCTGCGTACCAACTGGAGCTATACCGGGCAGGACCTCACCGTCACCCGCGCTGATGCCGAACCGATCCGCCTCGACTGCACGGTGACGCCGGTCGACACCGCAGGCGCACGGCTGCTGCTCGAATTCCGCCCGATCGACGCCCAGCTCCGGGTCGCGCGCGAGGAGCAGTTGCTGCATCAGCAGCAGGCCAACCGCGAACTGATCCGCAACCTGGCGCACGAGATCAAGAACCCGCTCGGCGGCATCCGCGGCTCGGCGCAACTGCTGCAGCACGAGCTCGACGACCCGCAACTGCGCGAATTCACCGACGTCATCATCGCCGAGGCCGACCGCCTGCAAGACCTGATGAACCGCCTGCTCAGCTCGCACTGCATGATGCGGCCGGCAGCGCTCAACATTCACGACGTGCTCGAGCGCGTGCGCCGGCTGATCCTCGCCGAGTTCCCCGCGCTCGACATCCGCCGCGACTACGACCTCAGCCTGCCCGAGATCACCGCCGACCGCGAACAGCTCATCCAGGCCGTGCTCAACATCGTGCGCAACGCCGCGCAGGCGCTCGACGGCCGCGGCGAGATCCACCTGCGCAGCCGCATCGCGCGCCAGGTCACGCTCGCCAAGCGCCGCTTCAAGCTGGCACTGGAATTGCAAGTAATCGACAACGGCCCCGGCATCCCGGAGGAGATCCGCGACCGGATCTTCTATCCACTGGTCTCGGGGCGGGATGGCGGCAGCGGGCTGGGCCTGTCGCTGGCGCAAAGCTTCATCGAACAACACCAGGGCATGATCGAAGTGGACAGCCGCCCCGGGCGCACCTGCTTCACGATTTTGCTGCCGATTTCCGACCGCGTCTGAGTGCGCCGGCGCCCGCACTGGCCGGGCGCACGCGCCAAAATGACGCACCAAGATGGTGCATAGAAAATGAACGACGTCTGGATCATCGATGACGACCGCTCGATCCGCTGGGTGCTGGAAAAGGCCCTCGGTCGCGAGGGCATCCACCACGCCAGCTTCAGCTCGGCCAGCGACGCGCTCGCCGAGCTCGAGCGCACGCCGCAGCCGCCCGCCGTGCTGCTGTCCGACATCCGCATGCCCGGCGAATCCGGCCTCGACCTGCTGCAGAAGGTGAAGGCCGGCCACCCGCACCTGCCGGTCATCATCATGACCGCGTACTCGGACCTCGACAGCGCGGTGTCCGCCTTCCAGGGCGGCGCCTTCGAGTACCTGCCCAAGCCCTTCGACGTCGACCAGGCGGTGGCGCTCGTGCGCCGTGCGCTCGAACAGACCGCACACCAGAATGGTGCGAGCGAGGAAGCCACCCTCGCCCCCGAGATCCTCGGCCAGGCGCCGGCGATGCAGGAGGTCTTCCGCGCCATCGGCCGGCTGGCACATTCGCACGCCACCGTGCTGATCAACGGCGAATCGGGCAGCGGCAAGGAGCTCGTCGCGCGCGCGCTGCACCGTCACAGCCCGCGCCGCGATGCGCCCTTCATCGCCATCAACACCGCCGCCATCCCGCGCGACCTGCTCGAATCCGAGCTCTTCGGCCACGAGCGCGGCGCCTTCACCGGCGCGGCCACCCAGCGCCGCGGCCGCTTCGAGCAGGCCGACGGCGGCACGCTGTTCCTCGACGAGATCGGCGACATGCCGGCCGAGCTGCAGACGCGCCTGTTGCGTGTGCTGTCCGACGGCCACTTCTACCGCGTCGGCGGCCAGCAGCCGATCCGCGCCAACGTGCGCGTGATCGCCGCCACCCACCAGGACCTGGAAGAACGCGTGCGCCAGGGCCTGTTCCGCGAAGACCTCTTCCACCGCCTCAACGTCATCCGCCTGCGCCTGCCGCCGCTGCGGGAGCGCCACGAGGACATCCCGCTGCTGGTGCGCCACTTCCTGCAGAAGAGCGCGCAGGAGCTCGGCGTCGAGCGCAAGCGCATCTCGGAAGCGACCCTGGAATACCTGCAGACCCAGCCCTTCCCGGGCAACGTGCGCCAGCTCGAGAACCTGTGCCACTGGCTCACGGTGATGGCCCCGGCGCAGATCATCGAGGTCGCCGACCTGCCGCCCGAGATGCGCGACCAGCCCGGGCGGGAGTCGCCCACGAGCTGGATCGAAGGGCTGTCGACAGAGGCCGATCGCCTGATCGCCGCCAGCCCGGGCGAGGTCTTCGACCGCCTCACGCGCGAGTTCGAGCGCACGCTCATCCGGCGCGCGCTGGCCGCCACCGGCGGGCGCCGCATCGAGGCGGCTCAGTTGCTCGGCATCGGCCGCAACACCATCAGCCGCAAGATCCAGGACCTGGGCATGGACGAGGGCCGCAGCGGCGACGGGGACGAAGCATAGAGGCGCACCGAGGGAGCCCGCCGCGGGGCTCGTGCCGCAGGTCGGGATCGCGGATAATGCCGTTTTCGACGCGTCCGCCGGTTCCCGCTCGTGCCGCTGCAACCATCGCCCGATCCTGCTGCCCCG
>JAGOEI010000245.1 GCA_017997795.1 Thauera sp.
CGGGCCAGCGCCTCGCGGTCGCGCTGGCTGCGCAGCGGCGGGATCAGGTGGCAGTTGGGGTCGAAGTAGCCGATGTCCATGTCGCACAGATGCACATGGTTGATCGACACGTCGCAGCTCACGTCCATGCCGTCGGCGCGCGCCTGGTCGATCAGCGCGAGGCCTGCCGCGGACGACAGGCGGGTGATGTGCAGGCGGGCGCCGGTGGCGCGCGCGAGTTCGAGGTAGGTGAACAGCGCCACGGTCTCGGCGGCGACCGGGATGCCGGACAGGCCGAGGCGGGTCGCCACCTCGCCGTCGTGGGCGTGGCCCACGCGTGACAGGAAGGGCGCCAGCGGTTGCAGCCAGACGCGGAAATCGAAGGTGGCGGCGTACTGCAGCGCGCGCATCAGCACCGCGTTGTCCAGCACCGGCACGTTGGCCTGCGAGAAGGCGACGCAGCCGGCCTCGACCAGCTCGGCCATCTCGGACAGGCGCTCGCCCTTGAGGCCGATGGTGAGCGCGCCGACCGGGTAGATGTGGGCGCGGTTCAGCTTCTTGGCGCGGTAGGTCAGCATCTCGACCAGGCCGGGCTCGTCGAGCACCGGGTCGGTGTCGGGCGGGATGGCGAGGCTGGTGACGCCGCCGGCCATCGCCGCTTCCATCTCGGATTCGAGCGTGGCGCGGTATTCGAAGCCGGGCTCGCGCAGGCGCGCGGCGAGGTCGATGAAGCCGGGGGCGACCACCAGGCCGCTGGCGTCGATCGTGCGTTCAGCGGTAAAGCCCTCGGGTGCGGCGCCGAGGGCGACGATCTTGCCGCCGGCGACATAGACGTCTTGCACCGCGTCGGTGCGATTGGCCGGATCGACGACGCGGCCGTTGGAAATGAGGATGTTCATGCGTGATTCCTTGTGCCTGTGCTGTCCGCGGCTTCAGTGGCTGCCGAGCATGCTCATCACCGCCATGCGCACGGCGATGCCGAAGGTGACCTGGGGCAGGATGACCGCCTGCGCGCCGTCGGCCACGGCGGAGTCGATCTCGACGCCACGGTTCATCGGGCCGGGGTGCATCACGATCGCGTCGGGCTTGGCGAGCGCAAGCTTCTCGGCGGTGAGGCCCCAGATCTTGTAGTACTCCTGCGGCGTGGGCAGCAGCGCGCCGTTCATGCGCTCGTTCTGCAGGCGCAGCATCATCACCACGTCGACGCCTTTCAGCCCTTCGCGCATGTCGTGGAACACCCGCACGCCGAGGCGTTCGACGTCGGTGGGCAGCAGGGTCTTCGGCCCGATCACGCGCACTTCGGGCACGCCGAGCGTGGTCAGCGCGGCGATCTGGCTGCGCGCCACGCGCGAGTGCAGCACGTCGCCGACGATCGCCACCGTCAGGTTGGAGAAGTCCTTCTTGAAGTGGCGGATGGTGTACATGTCGAGCAGGCCCTGCGTCGGGTGCGCATGGCGGCCATCGCCGGCGTTGACCACGCGGATGTGGTCGCGCCCGGTGTTGTGCAGGTGCTGGGCGATCAGCATCGGCGCGCCGCTGGCGGCGTGGCGCACGACGAACATGTCGGCCTGCATCGCGCACAGGTTGTCGACGGTGTCGAGCAGGCTCTCGCCCTTGGCGGCCGAGCTGGTGTTGATGTTGAGGTTCACCACGTCGGCCGACAGGCGCTTGGCGGCGATCTCGAAGGTGGTGCGGGTGCGCGTGGAGTTCTCGAAGAACAGGTTGAACACGCTCTTGCCGCGCAACAGCGGCAGCTTCTTGACCTCGCGCTCGGCCACTTCGGTGAAGGGCGCGGCGGTGTCGAGGATGGCGGTGAGGATGTCGCGCGGCAGACCGTCGAGGGTCAGCAGGTGCTGCAGTTCGCCGTGCTTGTTGAGCTGGGGATGGCGCATCGTACGGGCCTCGGTGTCAGCGTGCGGCCGCTTGGGCCTGGGTGAGCTTGAGGGTGAAGTGGCTGTCCTCGTCGCGCTGCAGTTCGAGGTTCTGCGTGCGCGCCAGGGATTCGGCCAGGGTGTGGGCGCAGTAGCGTGCCGCGACCGGCAGCTCGCGTCCGCCGCGGTCGACCAGCACCGCGAGTTCGACCACGCCGGGGCGGCCGAAGTCGAACAGTTCGTTGAGCGCGGCACGGGTGGTGCGGCCGGTAAACAGCACGTCATCCACCAGGATCACGTGCGCGCCGTCGACGTCGAAGGGGATCTCGGTGCGCTGCGGCTTGGCGTGCAGGCCCTTGCTGCCGTAGTCGTCGCGGTAGAAGGAGACGTCGATCGCGCCCAGCGGCTGGGCGATGCCGAGCGCCTTGTGCAGGCGTTCGGCCAGCCACAGGCCGCCGGTGTAGATGCCGACCAGCGCGGTGGCGGGGGTGACGTGGGGGCGGATCTGCTCGGCGAGCTGCCGGCACAGGGCTTCGGCATCAAGTTCTTTCATGGCGTCGGGTGTCCAGGAAGGTTTGCAGGATGAGGCGGGCGGCTTCGGCGTCGAGCACCGCCTTGCGCTCGCGCCAGTGGGTGCGCCCGGCGGCGGTGAGCGCGGCCTCGGCGGCGACCGAGGACAGGCGCTCGTCGGCGGTGAACACCGGCAGGCCGAAGCGGCCGTGGAGCTGGTTGGCGAAGCGCCGGCAGCGCGCGGTGAGTTCGTGCTCGGTGCCGTCGAGATGGGTGGGCAGGCCGACCACCAGGCCGACCGGGCGCCATTCGGCGATCAGCGCGGCGATGGCCTTGAAGCGGGCGTCGTTCGATTCGTCATGCACCGTGGCGAGTGCGCTGGCCTGGCCGGTTTCGAGTTCGCCGGTGGCGATGCCGATGCGGGCGAGGCCGAAGTCGAAGCCGAGCAGGGTGCCGCGGGCGGGCAATGGAGCCCGGCTCGGGGCAGGGGTGGCCGCTGTGGGGGTGCTGCAGGGGGCGACCGGAACGGCGGGATCGGGCCGCTTGGCCACATCGCCCGCGATGGTGTGGACTGCAGGCTGGGCGGCGGGTGCCGCGTCAGGCATGCCCGGCGACCTCGCTGAGGTTGGCGAAGTCGACGCCAAGCTTCTGCATGGCGGCCACCAGGCGTTCTTCGGGCGGCAGGTCGAACACGATCGCCATGTCGGCGGGCACGGTCAGCCAGGCGTTGTCGAGGAGTTCCTGCTCGAGCTGGCCGGCGGCCCATCCCGCGTAGCCGAGCGTGACCAGCACGTCGCGCGGTTCGCCACTGGCGCCGATGGCCTGAAGCACGTCGCGGCTGCTGGTGAGGCCGATCTCGTCGCTGACCTTGAGCGTGGAATGCCAGTCGCCGAGCGGGCGGTGGAGCACGAAGCCGCGATCGGTCTGCACCGGGCCGCCGAAATACACCGGCTGGTTGGCGAAGCCTTCGGCCTCGAGCGGCACTTCGATGCGCTCGAACAGCGTTGCCAGGCTCATGTCGATCGGCCGGTTCACGATGATGCCGAGCGCGCCCTGGTCGTTGTGTTCGGCGATGTAGGTCAGGGTGCGCGTGAAGTGAGGATCGGCCATGTTGGGCATGGCGATCAGGAAGTGGTG
>JAGOEI010000246.1 GCA_017997795.1 Thauera sp.
GCGCAGCAGCCGACCCCATTGATCCTGCCTACGTCACGATCCTCGACTGGGCGAGCTTCGACGCCTGGCTGGCGAAGATCTCCGCCGCCGAACTCACCGCCTTCGACACCGAAACCACCAGCCTCGACCCGATGGCGGCGAAGCTGGTCGGGATGTCGTTCTCGGTCGAGCCGGGCGAGGCCGCCTACCTGCCGCTGGCGCACCGCGGAACGGACGTGGCCGCGCAGTTGCCCTTGAACGAGGTGCTCGACAAGCTCAGGCCCTGGCTGGAGTCCGACCAGCACGCCAAGCTCGGCCAGAACCTCAAGTACGACGCCCACGTGCTCGCCAACCACGGCATCACCTTGCGCGGCATCGCCCACGACACCCTGCTGCAGTCCTACGTGCTGGAATCCGACAAGCCGCACGACATGGATTCGCTCGCCAAGCGCCACCTGGGCCTCGCGACGATCACCTATACGGATGTCTGCGGCAAGGGCGCCAAGCAGATCGGCTTTGACGAGGTCGCGATCGAGCGCGCCACCGAATACGCCGCCGAAGACGCGGATGTGACCCTGCGCCTGCACCAGCACCTGTGGCCGCAGCTCGAGGCCACGCCGCAGCTCGCCGCGCTGTACCGCGACATCGAGCTGCCGGTGCTGTCCGTGCTGCAGCAGATGGAGCGCACCGGCGTGCTCATCGACCCCTTCCTGCTCAGCCAGCATTCCGAGGAGCTCGGCCGCCGCCTGCACGCGCTCGAAGGCGAGGCCCATACGCTCGCCGGCCAGCCCTTCAACCTCGGCTCGCCCAAGCAGCTCGGCGAGATCCTCTTCGGCAAGCTTGGCCTGCCGGTGGTCAAGAAGACCGCCACCGGCCAGCCTTCGACCGACGAAGAGGTGCTGGAGAAGCTCGCCGAGGACTACCCTTTGCCGAAGCTGCTGCTCGAGCACCGCAGCCTGTCCAAGCTCAAGAGCACCTATGCCGACAAGCTGCCGCGCATGGTCAATCCGAAGACCGGCCGCGTGCATACCAGCTTTTCGCAGGCCACCGCCGTCACCGGCCGGCTGTCGAGCTCCGAGCCCAACCTGCAGAACATCCCGATCCGCACGCCGGAGGGCCGCCGCATCCGCGCCGCCTTCATCGCGCCGCGCGATCACCTGATCGTCTCGGCGGACTACTCGCAGATCGAGCTGCGCATCATGGCCCACCTGTCGGATGACGCCCGCCTGCTCGAGGCCTTCGCAAAAGGCGAGGACGTGCACCGCGCCACCGCCGGCGAGGTCTTCGGCGTGACGCCGGCCGAGGTGACGAGCGAGCAGCGCCGCTACGCCAAGGTGATCAACTTCGGCCTCATCTACGGCATGAGCGCGCACGGCCTGGCCAAGAACCTGGGCATCGAGCGCGCCGCCGCGCAGAGCTGGATCGACCGCTACTTCGCGCGCTACCCCGGTGTCGCCGACTACATGGAGCGCACCCGCAACGAGGCGCGCGACAAGGGTTTCGTCGAGACGGTCTTCGGCCGCCGCCTCTACCTCTCCGACATCCGCGCCAGCCAGGCCGGCCGCCGCCAGGGCGCCGAGCGCGCGGCGATCAACGCGCCGATGCAGGGTACGGCCGCGGATCTGATCAAGAAGGCGATGATCGCGACCGATGCCTGGCTGGCTTCCTCCGGCCTCGAGTCGAAGCTGGTGCTGCAGGTGCACGACGAACTGGTGCTGGAGGTGCCCAAGGCCGAGCTCGACACCATCCGTGAAGAACTGCCCAGGCTGATGGGCGGCGTGGCTGAGCTGAAGGTGCCGCTGCTGGTCGAGGTCGGCGCCGGCGACAACTGGGACGAGGCGCATTGAGGCGGAACCGCCGCAATCGCGACTTGCGTCGCTCCTACAGGAAACCGCCACGCTTCGGGAAACCGCTACGCTTCGGGAAGCCGCTACGCATCGGGAAACCGCTACGCTTCGGGAAACCGCTACGCATCGGGAAACCGCTACGCTTCGGTGCCGCTGTAGGAGCGACGCAAGTCGCGATAAGGCGGTCGACTCGCGAAGGCGAGCCCGGAGGCGCTTCAATCGCGACTCGCGCCGCGCCAGCACAAGACCGATGCATCCATCGTCACTGACGCGGGCATCCGGGCTTGGCATATCATCCGGGCCATGACTGCCGCACCCGATCCGATCATCACCACCAGCACTGCCGCCCCCGCTGCCGAGAAGCCCCCCGCCAGCAGCATGAAGATCTACCTTCGCCTGCTCGGTTACACCCGGCCCTTCCTCGGCTTCTTCGCGCTCAGCATCCTCGGCTTCGCAATCGCGGGCGCGTGCAAGGCGGCGCTGGCGAGCGTGCTCAAGTACTTCATCGACGGCCTCGCCACCCCCGACGCGCCGATCAGCACCGGCCTGGCCTGGCTCGACACGCTCGACCTCGTCCTCGCCATCCCGGTGATGATCGTCGTCATCGCCCTGCTCGAAGGCCTCGGCACCTTCCTCGGCAACTACGGCATCTCGCGCGTCTCGCTCGGCCTCATCCACGACCTGCGCACCCAGCTCTTCGGCAGCTTCCTGGTGCTGCCCAACCGCTTCTACGACGCCAACAACTCCGGCCACCTGGTCTCCAAGCTCACCTACAACGTGTCGATGGTGACCGACGCCGCCACCGACGCGGTCAAGATCCTGTTCCGCGAGGGCCTCACCGTCATCGCGCTGCTCAGCTACCTGCTGTGGATGAACTGGCGCCTCACGCTGACCCTGCTCGTCGTGCTGCCGGTGATCGCCTGGCTGGTGTCGAACGCCAGCCGCAAGTTCCGCCGCCTGTCGAAGAACATCCAGACCTCGATGGGCGAGGTCACCCATGTCGCCTCCGAGACCATTCAGGGCTATCGCGTGGTGCGCAGCTTCGGCGGCGAGGGCTACGAGCGCGCGCGCTTCGTCAAGGCCAGCACCGACAACACCAAGCGCCAGTTGAAGATGGTGCGCACGCAGGAGACCTTCTCGGCGCTGATGCACCTCATCGTGTATTCGTCGATGGGCCTGCTGCTATTCACCGTGCTCAAGGTGCGCGGTGACGCCTCGGCGGGCGACGTGGTCGCCTACATCACCGCCGCCGGCCTGCTGCCGCGCGCGATCCAGTTGCTGGGCGGCGTCAGCGCGCGCATCCAGCGTGGCGTCGCGGCGGCCGACAGCATCTTCGAGCAGCTCGACGAGGCGCCCGAACCGGACGCCGGCACGGTCGAGCGCGAGCGCGTCGCCGGTCGCGTCGAGGCGCAGGGGCTGGGCTTCGGCTATCCGGGCGCGGAAGGCCGCGCGCTGCAGGGCATCGACTTCAAGGCCGAACCCGGGCAGATGATCGCGCTCGTCGGCAAGTCGGGCAGCGGCAAATCCACGCTGGCCAACCTGATCCCGCGCTTCTACCAGCACGACGAAGGCCGGCTGCTGGTCGACGGCGTGGCGGTCGAGGACTACACGCTCGCCAACCTGCGCCACCACATCGCGCTCGTCACCCAGCAGGTCACGC
>JAGOEI010000247.1 GCA_017997795.1 Thauera sp.
ATCAAGGCGTGTGCACTCGCACCCTGCTCCCCTGCAATCGCCTTGATCGCCGCGGCGTCCTTCGCTACGCGAAAGGATTGAGGACATCCACCCCGAGCGCCCGGAAGTCCGCAACATTGCGCGTGACGACCGTCAGACCCTGCGTCCTCGCAGTCGCCGCGATCATCGCGTCCTCGTAGAGCGTGTCAGACTGCCGGTGCATCAGCTTCGCCCATTCCCTGAAGGCCGTGGCATCCATCGCCAGCACATTCCAGGCGCTGGCCACGCGCTCTAGCCAGGCTTCGATTTCCGCAGCCTTCGCAGGATCCTGTTCGCGCGTGCGTTCGATCCCGGCCTGAATCTCGCCGAGCGTGACCGCCGACAGGAACAGGCTGGCGTCATCCACTGACTGCAGCCAGGCGACCACGGCGCCGTGGGGCCGCGGCCTGCGCAGTTCGGAGACGACGTTGGTGTCGAGCAGGTACATGCCGATCAGTCCAGATCCACCGGCGCGCGGCGCCGGGCCTTGCCGCGCGTGGGAACGAGCTCGTCGGTGCGCGCCTCGTCCGCCAGCAGCAAGGCCTTGAGCGAGGGCCGCGCCGCGGCCTGCAGGCGGCGCCACTCCTGCACCGGAATCAACACCGCGGCCTCGACACCCCGCCGGGTGACCATCTGCGGGCCCTCGGACAGGCAGCTATCGAGGAACTCACTGAACCGCGCCTTCGCATCCTGTACAGGCCAAACATGCATGATCACACCTCACTGACTAGCTTTATGACTAGTTTGTGCTGATGAGAATTGGCCGTCAATTCCTTGTCGATTTCCCCCGCAGCCTCACCCTGCTGCCCCGCACCCCCTGCACCACCTCGATCGCCACGTCGATCTGCTGCTTCATCTCCTCGACGTGCGAGATCACCCCGACCGTGCGGCCGCGCTGCTGCAGGTCGATGAGCGCCTTCATCGCCATGTCGAGCGATTCGGGGTCGAGGCTGCCGAAGCCTTCGTCGATGAAGAGCGTGTCGAGCTGCACGCCGCCGGCGTAGGCCTGGACGACGTCGGATAGCCCGAGCGCGAGCGATAGCGATGCCATGAAGCCTTCGCCGCCGGACAGCGTGCTCGCCGGGCGGCTGCGGCCGGTGTATTCGTCGAAGACTTCCAGATCCAGCCCGCCGGCGCGGCGGGCGTCGGCGAGGTCTTCGCGGCGCTGGAGCTGGTAGCGGCCGCGGCTCATCGCCGCCAGGCGCAGCGAGGCGGCGCGCAGCACGTCGTCGAGCAGGGCGGCGAGCACGTAGCGCTGGAAGGTGAGGTTGCGGCCGTTGGCGCCGTTGGCGATGTCGGCGAGGTGGCCGACGACGCGGTATTCGGCCTCGATGGCGCCGGATTGGCGGGCGATGTCGTCGAGCCGGGCGAGGGTTTCGCCCAGCGTGACGAGCGCGCTGCGGGTGTGGGCGAGGCGGTCGAGCGCGGCTTCGACCGCGGCGCGCGCGGAGGCGGCGCGGGCGTCGAGGGCGGCGAGGTCGGGGCGGGTGAGGCCGGCGATGGCGAGGGTGGCGCGCTCGGCACGTTCATGGGCCGCGGCGCGGCGGTGGTCGGCGTCCCGGATCGTGGCTTCAAGCGCCGCGATGCGCTCGGCGGGGATCAGCGCGGCACGCCACGCCGCCTCCGCTTGCGCGAGCTGATCCGCGGCGAGCCCGCCCTGTGCGGGAGCGGGCTCGCTTTGCGTGGGAGCGGGCTTGCCCGCGAACGGCGGCAGGCTCACCGCCTCGGCATCGGCAGCCCCCATGGCCGCTCTGCCGGCACGTGCATCGGCAAGCGCCGGCCAGAAGCCCGCTGCCTGCAACGCAATCCCGAACTGAGCAAGCGCCTCCTCGGCCCGCACCGTTGCCGCCTGCACGGCCTCGCCCAGCGTGGCGTGCTGCGCGCGCAGGCCGGCCGCGCGGCTGACTGCTTCGCCGTGGGTGGATTGCGCCTGGTGCAGGACGTTGTCCAGCCGCTGGCGCGTCGCCTGCGCCCCCGCGAGCGCCGCCTGCAGCGTGGCGGGCGTGCGCAAGGTCTCCGGCACGCCGGCGCGGCGCTCGTCGGCGACATGCTGCGCGCCGCGCGCCGCGCTGGCCGCCTCGGCGGACTGGGCGCGCGCCTGTTCGCAAACCGTTGCGGCGCGGGCAAGTTCGGCATCGAGCGCGTGCACCTGCGCGCGCAGAGGCGCAAGCTCCGCAGCAGCGGCACGGGCGGCGTCGAGCTGGCGGCGCAGGTGCGCGACTTCGGCCGCCATCGACTCGATCGTTGCGGCCCTGGCAGGGCCACCGACCGCAGCGCCCGGGCCGGGAGTCGCGCCGTCACCCACGGCGTCGCGCCGTTCAGGCAACGCAGCGGAAAGACCTGCACGATCGCCCGCCTCGGCGACGCCCTCCGGCGCCAGCGTCAGCGCGGCGGCGCGGGTGTCGACTTCGGCCGCAGCGGTGGCGCGCGCCAGCTCGGCGGCGTTGAGCGCCTGGCGGACGGCATCGAGTGCGGCTTCGGCTGCGCGCGCGCGCTCCGCCGCATCCTGCAGCGCCTGCTCGGTGGGCAGCTCGCCGTCGTGGCGCGCGGGCGCGGGGTGTTCGGCGCTGCCGCACACCGGGCAGGGCGCGCCGTCGTGCAGGTGGCGGGCGAGGATGGCGGCCTGGGCCTGGCGCCAGTGGGTGTCGAGCGCGGTCAAGGCGGCGCGGACTTCATTTGCGGCGCGCTGCGCAGTATCGCAGGCATGGCGGGCCTTGGCCTCGGTGGCCTCACGCTGGGCGAGCTGTTTGCGTGCAGCGGCCAGTGCGGCGATGGCGTGGGCGCGCTGTTCGGCCTGCTGCAGGCGCAGCGCGAGCGCGGCGACATCAGCGGCGATCGGCTGCAAGGCCTCGATGCGGGTGGCGAGTTCCGCGCGGCGGGTGGCGAGCGTCTGTTGCTGCGCGGTGGCGGTGGCGAGCGCTTTGTCGGCGGCGTGGCGCGCGGCTTCACAGCGCTGGGCCTCCGTGTCGGCCTGGGCCAGGCGCGTGACCGCCTCGCCGAGCGACTCCAGACGCAGCAGTTCGCGCTGCGCCGCCTCGCGCTCGGGCGCGCGCGCGGTTTCGGCCTGTAGCCCGGCTTCGGCTGCGCTCAGGCGGCGAGCGGCCTCCGCGGCTTCGTTCGCGACGCGCGCTTCACGCTCGCGCGCATCGTCTGCGCTACGGCGCGCGGCGACCAGCGCGCTGTCGGCGGGCATCACCTGCTGCGCGCGGCGGGCCTGCTCCAGGCGCAGGCGCTGGGCGTCGAGCTCGGCGCGGCCCGCTTCCAGCGCGTCGAGCGCAGTCGCAGCCGCAACCGCCTCGGCAAACTGCGCCTCGACCGCCTGCCCCTGCTGCAGCGCGGCGCGCGCGGCGGCATCCTCGGCGCGCGCCTGCTTCTCGCTCTCGGTGAGCCCGGCGAGTTCGGCCTGCAGCGCGTCGCGACGGGCGACGAGCGCCTCGACCGTATCGGCGCCGGCCTGCTCGA
>JAGOEI010000063.1 GCA_017997795.1 Thauera sp.
CGGTCATGCACGCCTGCGGCCACGACGGCCACACCGCGATGCTGATGGCGGTGGCCGAGGTGCTGGCCGGCATGCGCGAGCAGATCCCGGGCACGGTCAAGTTCGTGTTCCAGCCCTCTGAAGAAGGCCTCTCGTCGGCGCCGGTAGCCGGCAAGAGCTGGGGCGCCAAGGCCATGGTGGAGGAGGGCGCGCTCGACAACCCGCGTCCGGACGTCGCCTTCGCGCTGCACATCATCCCCAACATGCCCTCGGGCATGATCGGCTACCGCAGCGGCCCGCAGTTCGCCAGCGGCGACACCGTGCGCATCAAGATCAAGGGCAAGCAGACCCACGGCGGCTTCCCGTGGAACGGCGTCGATCCGATCGTGGTGTCCGCCCAGGTGGTGACGGCGCTGCAGACCATCGTCAGCCGCCAGCTCAACATCAGCAAGGAACCCGCCGTGCTGTCGATCGGCCAGATCAACGGCGGCAACCGCGAGAACATCGTCCCCGAGTCGGTCGAGATGGTGGGCACCCTGCGCGCCTTCGACGAGGCCATGCGCGCCGACGCCAAGGAGCGCATCACGCGCACCGCCGAGTCGATCGCCAGCGCCAGCGGCGCCACCGCCGAGGTCAGCTTCGGCCCATCGGCCTATCCGGTGACGACCAACCCCGAGGCGCTCACCGAGATGATGGCGCCGGTGCTGAAGAAGGTGAGCGGCGGCAAGGCGATGCAGACCTCCCGCCTGATGGCCTCGGAGGACTTCTCCGAGTTCCAGAAGGTGGTGCCGGGCCTGTACATCATCCTCGGCGCAGCGCCCGAAGGTAAGACGCCGGCCACCGCGGCGCCCAACCACAACCCGGCCTTCGACTTCGACGAGGCGGCGATGCCCGCCGGCGCGAAGGCGATGGCGGCGATGACGCTCGAGTTCCTGGCAAAGCCCTGAGCGAACGCGCGGGTTTGCGGTGGCGCGGAGTTGCTGCCGTGGTGAAAACGAATCGGGGGCCGCGAGGCCCCCGATCTTCATCATGTGATCCTCGCCTTGTCGCCGCCGCGTGCTGTCGGCGACAAGGCCCTGGTCCTGGATCAGTGCGCCTCGGCCGCCTTCGCCGCCTCGATTGCGCCCAGCCTGTCCTCGCGCCCGCCGTTGAAGTACAGGTTCAGCACCACCGCCGAGATCGCGGTCAGCAGGATCCCCGACTCGAGCAGCGGGTGCAGGCTGTGCGCCATGTGCTGCGTCCAGCGTGGTGCGACCAGCGGCACCAGACCGAAGCCGATCGACAGCGCGACGATGTACATGTTGTTGCGGTTGCCCTTGAAGTCGACGTTGGTCAGGATGCGGATGCCGGTCGCGGCCACCATGCCGAACATCACCAGGCCGGCGCCGCCGAGCACGAAGGTCGGCACCGACTCCACCAGCGCCGCCATCTTGGGCAGCATGCCGGGCACGATCATGATCACGCCCGCCGCCACGCACACCCAGCGGCTCTTGACGCCGGTCACGCCCACCAGGCCCACGTTCTGCGAGAAGCTGGTGTAGGGGAAGGTGTTGAAGAGGCCGCCGATCAGGGTGCCGAGACCGTCGGTGCGCAGGCCGGCGGCGAGCTCGGTGCGGCTGATGCGCTTGTCGGTGATCTCGCCCAGCGCCAGGAACATGCCCACCGACTCGATCATCACCACCACCATAACCAGGGTCATGGTCAGCACCATCACCGGGTCGAAGGTGGGCATGCCGAAGGCGAAGGGCGTGACGATGTCGAACCACTCGGCCTTGCCGACCTTGTCGAAGTGCATCTTGCCCATCACCACCGCCACCACGCAGCCCACGACGATACCGAGCAGCACCGCGATGTTGGCGACGAAACCGCGCCCGTAGCGCACCAGCAGCAGGATCACCACCAGCACGAAGGCGGCCACCGCCATGGTGTCGAGCGCACCGTAGCCGGGGTTGTCGACCATCGGGATGGCGCCCGGCAGCCTGGTCAGCTCGGTGCCGGCCGCCGCGGCCTTCTCCTTCGCGCCATCGACCATCTGCACCAGCCTGGGCACATCCACGCTCTGCGCCAGGTGGGCCGGCCCGCCCATCGCCCAGCCAACGCCCACCCGCATCAGGCTGATGCCGATGATGGCGATGATGGTGCCGGTGACGACCGGCGGGAAGAAGCGCAGCAGCCGGCTCATGAAGGGCGCGATGAAGATCGAGATCACGCCGGCGCCGATGATCGCGCCGAAGATGGCACGGGCACCCTCCGGGCCGCCCTGCACGTTGGCCATCGCCACCATCGGCCCGACCGCGGCGAAGGTCACGCCCATCATCACCGGCAGCTTGATGCCGAAATACTTGCCGAAGCCGAGCGACTGGATCAGCGTCACCAGGCCGCAGCAGAACAGGTCGGCCGAGATGAGCAGCGCCACCTGCTCGGGAGTGAGGCCGAGCGCGCGGCCGACGATCAGCGGCACCGCGATCGCGCCGGCGTACATCACCAGCACGTGCTGCATGCCCAGGGCTGCGAGGCGGGCGCCCGGCAGCTTCTGGTCGACCGGATGGACCTGTTGCGATCCGCCTTCCAGTGCGAGGTCAGACATCGTTGTCTCCTTCCTTTTATTTATATGTCTCTGTATCGCCACCCGCGATCGGCCGGGCGGGGCCGGCTGCGTGGGGCGTTCTAGCTGGGCGTCGTGCGGCCTTGTGGGTGGATGTCGGCCGGTGCGGGATTCGTTCCGCGCGGCAGACAGTCGGCGCATCGCTGCGCTGTGCTGCACTGACTTGAGATGGAGTCTAGGGATTCACCCCGGCCGAGGGTGTGCGCTTCGCTAATATGTCGAATACTGGAATTTATATTTTTGCGCTGCAGCAATCCGTTTCAGCGCAGCACGCCGGTCAGCAGCAGGTAGCCGGGCAGCCAGCCGGTGAGCACGCCCTGGCCGATCGCGAGTGTCGCGGTCAGGCGTGCAATCGGCCGCTGCAGCGCCAGCAGCAGGAAGAACATCAGCCACAGCACCGCCCACGCCGCCCACGACAGCCCCAGCCACCAGTCCCAGGTGCTCGAGGCCGCGCGCAGCGTGTCGATGGCCACCGGTACCGCGGTGATCGCCACGAACAGGCTGAACCACCCCAGCCCGCGCCCATCGGCGCCGCTCAGGCGGTTGAACGCGACCCACAGGTAGGTGAAGGAGAACAGCAGCGACAGCGCCGCGCCCTTGATCGAGGCCGCGTCGGCGCCGTCGCCGAAGGCGAGCTTGAGCGACACCAGCAGCGTCAGCCCGCCGGTGAACAGGTTGATGACCGCGATCTCGCGATCGCCGATGCGGCCGAGCATCCACAGGCCATTCAGGATCAGTACCGCGCCGACGTAGAACAGGGACAGACCGAGCAGCATGATGTTTTCCGGGGAAGCACGATGGGGCCGCGGAGTTTAGGCGGCCGCCGCGCGCGCGGGCAGCGCCGCAGGCTGATGCCGCGTATCAGCGATCCCGTAGGCGATGTCGCGCCTCCCGAGTCCCCTGCAGGCGCGACGCAAGTCGCGATCGACGGCGCAGGCACGACCGCGGCGCGGAACGCCACCGCCGTGATCGCGACTCGCGTCGCTCCTACGAAAACCGCCGCACCGCCGCAGCCACCTGTGGGAGCGACGCAAGTCGCGATTCCCCGCTCCGTCGCCGTCGCTCGTCCTCCGCTCCGTGCCAGGCTGATCGGCGACATCACCGCTGCCGTATGCCTCCCCTGTCCGCGCCGGTGCATAATCCGCCCCATACCGTTACTCGCCGCCGTTCTCCCCGGCGGCAGCTATTTGGCCGCGGCCCCCGTCACGGGCGCCGCGGCGTTTTCCTTTTGGAGATCCGATGTCCGCGTCCGGCACGCCCCGTCTCGCGCTTCTCGCGCTCGCCGCGCTGTCCCTGATCTGGGGCTACAACTGGGTGGTGATGAAGCAGGTCATCCAGTACGTCGATCCGTTCGATTTTTCCGCCATCCGCACCGTGCTCGGCGCGGTCACGCTGTTCCTGGTGCTGCTCGTGATGCGCAAGCCCATGTCCCTGGTGGCGGTGCGCCAGGTGGTGCTGCTCGGGGTGCTGCAGACCGGCGCCTTCACCGCGCTGATCCAGTGGGCGCTGGTGGCGGGCGGCGCGGGCAAGACCGCGGTGCTGGTCTACACCATGCCGTTCTGGGTGATCCCGATGGCGTGGTGGGTGCTCGGCGAACGTGTGCGCGGCCTGCAGTGGGCGGCGATCGCGATCGCGGGCAGTGGGCTGGTGCTGATCCTGCAGCCGTGGTCGATGGGCGGCAGCGCGTTCAGCAACCTGCTCGCGGTCGCCGGCGGCGTCACCTGGGCGGCGTCGGCCGTGCTCGCCAAGCGCATGCGCCGCGACCACGACTTCGACCTGCTGTCGCTCACCGCCTGGCAGATGCTGTTCGGCGCGATCGCGCTGAGGGTGCTCGCCGTGCTGCATCCGTCGCGGCCGATCGACCCCACGCCGTACTTCTACGGCGCACTGTTCTTCAACGCGGTGTTTGCCACCGGGCTGGCGTGGCTGCTGTGGCTGTACGTGCTGCAGCGCCTGTCGACCGGCATGGCCGGCTTGTCGGCCTTGGGTATCCCGATGATCGGCGCGCTTGCGGGCTGGATCGAACTGGGCGAACGCCCCAATGCATCCGAATTCACCGGCATGGCGCTGATCGTCGGCGCGCTGGCGATGATCAGCCTGTGGTCGCTGGTGCAGGCGCGGCGGGCGGGGGGCTGAGGGCCGCTCCGCCGGCGCGGCGGCTCACGGGCCTCGTGTCCACGCGCCGCGTCTTGCGCGCGCTGGCGGCCGCTTTTTTCGCCGTTTGGTGAAGTAGTTGCCATCGATCCCCAGCAGAACTGCGTGATCATCGCCGCCGGAAGCCCTGACCATTCTGGGGCGTCGATGAGATCGGGCGGGAAGGCGGGAAGGCGGTGGGTCGGGGATGCGCGAGATAGCGATCAGTGATGTCGAGTTTGGCCAGTTCCGCGAACTGATGCGGCGCGTGGCCGGCGTCGACCTGCCCGAATCCAGACGCCATCTGGTCAGCGGCCGGCTCAGCCGGCGCCTGCGCGCAACCGGGCTGGCCAGCTACGGTGCCTACTACCAACTCGTTTGCGGAGGCAGCGCGCCCGACGAGTATCAGCGCATGCTCGATCTGCTGACCACGCACGAGACCTACTTCTTCCGCGAACCCAGGCATCTGGAGCACCTCGCGGGCGCGGTGCTCGAGTCCCTGGCGCGCGTTCGTGCGCCGCGGGTGTGGAGCGCAGCCTGCTCCAGTGGCGAGGAGGCCTACAGCATCGCCATGGTGTTGATGGACCGCCTCGGCGAGGCGTCGCCGTGGGAGGTGTTCGGCTCCGACCTCAGCCGCGAGGTGCTCGTGCGCGCGCGCAGCGGCGTGTATCCGGGCGACCGCATCGACGGCATTCCGCCCGACTACCTGCGCCGCTTCTGCCGGCGCGGCGCCGGCAGCACGGGCGCCACGCTCGAGGTGGAGCCGGCGCTGCGCCAGCGCGTGCGCTTCGCGCAGGTGAATCTCAACGATTCGCTGAGCGCGGTGGGCGAATTCGACGTGATCTTCCTGCGCAACGTGCTGATCTACTTCGATGCGCCGAGCAAGCAGCAGATCGTCGCCCGCGTGGTGCGCCAGTTGCGCCCGGGTGGCTGGCTGTTTACCGGCCACTCCGAGAGCCTCAGCGGTGTACGTGCCGACTTGCGCCAGGAGCGGCCGTCCATTTACCGGCGGGTGCCGGCATGAGCGCGCCGACGCCTGCACGCGCGTGCGCAGCCCCCGCACAGGGCGAGCCGGGCACGCACACCGTGCGCGCCATGGCCGGGACCGCCGAGCGCATCATCGCCATCGGCACCTCCACCGGCGGCACCCAGGCGCTCGAGACGGTGCTGCGCACGCTGCCGCGCACGGTGCCGGGCATGGTCATCGTGCAGCACATGCCGGAGAAGTTCACCGCGCTGTTTGCCCACCGCCTCAACCAGACCTGCGCGATCGAGGTGCTCGAGGCGCAGGACGGCCAGCGCGTGATTCCCGGGTGCGCGCTGATCGCCCCGGGTGGCCGGCACATGCGCGTGCGGCGCAGCGGCGGGCACTACGTGGTCGAGGTGCGCGACGATCCGCCGGTCAACCGCCACCGGCCCTCGGTCGATGTGCTGTTCCGCTCGGTGGCCAAGTGCGCCGGCCGCCACGCGCTCGGCGTGATCATGACCGGCATGGGCGACGACGGTGCGCGCGGCCTGCGCGAGCTGTTCGATGCCGGCGCGCAGACCATCGCCCAGGACGAGGCGAGCTCGGTGGTGTTCGGCATGCCCAGGGAGGCGATCCGCCTCGGCGGGGCGGGGCGCGTGCTGGCGCTCGATGCGATCGCGGCGACGCTCGCGCAGTTCGGGCGCTGAGCGCGCCCGACCGTTCCGCTTGCGGCGCTGTAAGGCGGTGGGCGTCGGCGGCTCACGCGCGGCACGCTGCGTTCATCTGGCCAGCGCACCGGCTGCGTGCTTGAATGCAGCATCGCTTTCTGCTCATCCACCGCCATGCCGAGCGTGTTCATCTCCTATCGCCGCGACGACAGCGCCGGCTTCGCTGGTCGGCTCGCCGACGCGCTCGAGCAGCGCCTCGGTGCGGGCGCGGTGTTTCGCGACGTCGATGACATCCAGCCGGGGGCGGACTTCGAGGCCGTGATCGCGCGCGGGCTCGATCAGGTGCGGGCGGTGCTGGTGGTGATCGGGCCGGGGTGGCTCGACGCGGCGGTCGATGGGCCGCGGCGCCTGGATCGGCCGGATGATTTCGTGCGCCGCGAGGTCGAGCAGGCGCTGGCCTCGGGCAAGCCGGTGGTGCCGGTGCTGGTGGGCGGTGCGACCATGCCCGCCGCGAACGCGCTGCCCATCGCACTGCGCGGCCTGGCCAGCAGGCAGGCGCTGGTGCTGGGGGATGCGTCGTGGTCCGCCGACCTCGCGCGCCTGGAGGCGGTGCTCGCGCAGTGGGTCGCGCCGCCCGCGGCCAGCGTGCGATCGCCGCGTCGGCGCTGGCTGGCTGCCGTGGTGGTGGCCGGCGTCGCGATCGGTGGCGCGCTGCTGTGGTCGACGCGCGCGCCGGGGCCGGAGACGATCGTCGGGCAATGGACGGCCGAGGTCGCCTATCCGTGGAACCTGACGCTGGAGGAGGGCTACGACTTCAGCGTGCGCGATGGCCGCGTCGAGGGCCAGGCGAGCTTTCTCGGTGCGCCGCGCGCGCTCGAGGATGTGGAATGGCGCGACGGCCGGCTGCGCTTCGTCACCCGCAGCCAGTCAATATCCGGCAACGACCCACCGCGCGAGATGGTGCAGCGCTACGAAGTGCGCCGCGAGGGCGAGGCGCTGCGCGTGCGCCTGGTGATCGAGCGCAGCCACAGCGTCGATGCGCCGCTCGAGTTCGTTGCGCAGCGGCGGGGGGGTAGCGGTTCTTGAGCATTGGCGGCGTGCGCCCCGCGTCGGCGCCATTGCCTGCAGGCTGGAGTGCCCTGCGGCGGCATGGCAAAGTAGCCACCTGCAAGGCCCCCGACTTCCACCCCGACTTCCAGTCTCCCGATCTCGCGATCCCCCGCTTTTCCCAACTCCCGCCCCATCGCCGCAAGTCGCGGCGAAATCCTCTCTGCATGGAAGCAGCAATGTTCTACGGCATCACCGACCTCACCACCTTCATCCTCGGCACGATCTTCATCGTGCTGCTGCCGGGGCCTAATTCGCTCTACGTGATGGCGGCGGCCTCGCGCTGGGGCGTGCGCGCCGGCTACCAGGGCGCGGCGGGCATCTTCGTCGGCGACACCATCCTGATGCTGCTCGCCGTTACCGGCATGGCCTCGGTGCTGCGCGCCACGCCCGAGCTGTTCATGGTGATCAAGTACGCCGGCGCGGCTTATCTCGCCTGGGTGGGCGTGAGCCTGCTGCGCGGCGCGCTCGCCGCCTGGCGGCGCGGGGACGAGACCGCCGAGCAGGTCGGCGACGGTCGGCCGGATTACCCGCCGGTGCGCAGCGCGCCGCACCCCTTCCGCACCGCGCTCGTCATCAGCCTGATGAACCCGAAGGCGATCCTGTTCTTCGTGTCCTTCTTCATCCAGTTCGTCGATCCGGCCTACGAACACCCGGCGCTGTCCTTCGTGATCCTCGGCGTCATCGTGCAGATCTGCAGCGTGCTTTATCTGTCCGTGCTGATCTTCGCCGGCGCCCGCCTCGCCGCCCAGTTCCGCCGCCACCGCCGCGTTGCCGCCGGGGCCACGGCAGGCGTGGGGGGCGTGTTCATCGGCTTCGGCGCCAAGCTGGCGACGGCGACGCTGGGTTGAACCTGGGAGACGGTGCGGCGTTGTCGCGTGCGGGGTGGATCATGCGCTGGCGGTCATGCGCGCTGGCGCGAGCGGGCGGACGGTCTTACTGATCGAGCGACGGGCTGCGGTAGCCCGCTTCGCGCTGGCTGCGGATGGCCAGGATGAAGACCGTGTCGAGCGCTTCGATGTAGCGGTAGAGGGCGATGTAGCCGTGGCCGCGTCGCCCGATGATCAACTCGCGCTTGCCAGCGCGCACCGGGCGGCCGATGCGTGGATTGCGCTCGAGCACATCGAAAGCCTCGATGATGTCGCGGATGTGCCCGTCGGGGTCATGTGCTTCATGCAGGGCCAGGTGGTCGAGGATGCGCTCGAAGTCCCCAGCCACCTCCGGCACCAGTTCGATCGCTGCCATGCTCAGCGCGCGAGCTTGCGTGCGACGGGTGGCCGCGCGTCGTCGCCCCGCGCGCGTGCTTCGAGGTAGCGTCGCATGTCGGCCCAGGGAATCGATTCGCCCGTCCTGACCAACGCCGCGTAGCGTTCTTCTGCCTGCGCATCGAATTCGGCCTGCCGTTCGACCTGGGCGGCTTTCTCGGCAATCGCCTCGAGAATGAAGCCGTGGGCGGTTGTTCCTTCACTTCTGGCAGCAGCAGCTACCCGGGCTTTGAGCTCTTCGGGCAAACGGATCGTCGTGGTCGGCATGGCGCTTCCAATGGATTTGGGTGTCTTCAATGTAGCACAGCAGTGCTACATTGCACATGCAATGACGGAACCGCCTCAAACGGTCCGGCTACAATCCCCCCGTTCCCAACCCAAACGCATGGCAGCCCCGTGACCTCGTCATCCGCCACCGCCTCGCCCGTCGCCACAGCTCCCGCCACCACCGACCCCGCCGCCCTCGACACCTTCATCGCCCGCTGGCAGCGCGCCGGCGGCAGCGAGCGCGCCAACTACCAGCTCTTCCTCACCGAGCTGTGCGAGGTCCTCGGCCTGCCGCGGCCCGACCCGGCGGGGGACGACACCCGCGACAACGCCTACGTGTTCGAGCGCCGCGTCGTCATCCGCCAGCCCGATGGCAGCGCCAACAACGGCTTCATCGACCTCTACCGGCGCAGCGGCTTCGTCTGCGAGGCCAAGCAGACCGGCCGCGCCCTCGACAGCTCGGGCTGGGACAAGGCCATGCTGCGCGCCCATAACCAGGCCGACCAGTACGCCCGCGCGCTGCCCGCCGAGGAAGGCCGCCCGCCCTTCATCCTGGTGGTCGATGTCGGCCGCAACATCGAGCTCTACGCCGAATTCACCCGCTCGGGCGCCACCTACACGCCGTTCCCCGACGCCCGCAGCCACCGCATCCGCCTCGAAGACCTGCGCGACCCGGCCATCCGCGAGCGCCTGCGCAAGGTCTGGCTCGAGCCGATGGCGCTCGACCCCGCGCGCCGCTCGGCGCGCGTCACGCGCGAGATTGCCGACCAGCTCGCGCGCCTGGCCAAATCCCTCGAAGCCGCCGGCCACGCGCCGCAGCACGTCGCCGGCTTCCTGATGCGCGCGCTGTTCACCATGTTTGCCGAGGACGTCGGCCTGCTGCCCAAGCGCGCCTTCACCACCCTGCTGCACGACCTGGAAAACGACCTGCCCAGCTTCGCGCCCATGCTCGAGAACCTGTGGCAGACGATGAACAGCGGCGGCTTTTCGGCGGCCTTGCGCACCAGCGTGCTGCGCTTCAACGGCGGCCTGTTCGCCGACGCCAGCGCGATCGCGCTCGACCGCGACCAGCTCGCGCTGTTGAAGGCCGCCGCGCAGGCGGACTGGACCGCGGTCGAGCCCGCCATCTTCGGCACCCTGCTCGAGCGCGCGCTCGATGCGCGCGAGCGCCACAAGCTCGGCGCCCACTACACCCCGCGCGCCTACGTCGAGCGCCTGGTGCTGCCCACCGTCATCGAGCCGCTGCGCGCCGAATGGAAGGAAGTGCAGGCCGCCGCGCTCACCTACGAGCAGCAGGGCAAGCGCAAGGACGCGGTCGCCGAGGTGCGCGCCTTCCACCACCACCTGTGCGAAGTGCGCGTGCTCGACCCCGCCTGCGGCAGCGGCAACTTCCTGTACGTGACGCTCGAGCACATGAAGCGCCTGGAAGGCGAAGTGCTCAACCTGCTGCACGACCTCGGCGAATCGCAGGGCCTGCTCGAACTCGAAGGCGTCACCGTCGACCCGCACCAGTTCCTCGGCCTCGAGATCAACCCGCGCGCGGCCAGGATCGCCGAGATGGTGCTGTGGATCGGCTACCTGCAGTGGCACTTCCGCACCCACGGCTCGGTCACCCCGCCGCAGCCGGTGCTGCGCGACTTCCGCAACATCGAGAACCGCGACGCGCTGATCGACTACGAGCGCGAGGAAACGGTTACGGATGAGGCGGGGCGTCCGGTCACGCGCTGGGACGGCGTGACGTACAGGAAGAGCCCGATCACCGGCGAGGACATCCCTGATGAGGCGGCGCAGGTGGTGCAGGTGCGCTACGTGAATCCGCGCAAGGCGGCGTGGCCGCAGGCGCATTACATCGTGGGGAATCCGCCGTTCATCGGCGCCGCCACCATGCGCCGCGCGCTCGGCGACGGCTACGTGGACGCGGTGCGCCGCACCTGGCCCGAGGTGCCGGAATCGGCCGACTTCGTCATGTACTGGTGGCACATCGCCGGCGAGACCGTGCGCGCGGAGAAGGCCCGCCGCTTCGGCTTCATCACCACCAACAGCATCAAGCAGACCTTCAACCGCCGCGTCGTGCAGGCGCAACTCGAGGCGAAGAACCCGCTGTCGCTGGCGTTCGCGATTCCGGACCATCCGTGGGTGGATGCGGCGGACGGGGCGGCGGTGCGGATTGCGATGACGGTGGGTGCGGGCGGGGCGCAGGAAGGGCGCCTTCTCGAAGTGAAGTCGGAGAGCGAGACCGAGCAGGACGCAATCGACGTCAGTCTGGTGACACGGACTGGACGGCTGTTCGCAGACCTCAAGACTGGCGCGGACGTGGCCGGCGTCTGTGCCCTGCAATCGAATCTCGGCATCAGTTCTCCCGGCGTGAAACTTCACGGCGCCGGATTCATCGTCACGCCTGACGAGGCCGCAGCGCTGGGCCTTGGCAGGATCGACGGGGTGGAGCGACACATTCGTGCCTACCGCAACGGCCGCGATCTGGCCGATCGGCCGCGCGGTGTGTTCGTCATTGACCTGTTCGGGCTGGATTCGGATGAGGTTCGGCGACGACTCCCGGCCATTTATCAGTGGCTGCTTGAACGGGTCAAACCCGAGCGGGACGCCAAATCGCAGACTAAGGACGGCGCTGGTTACGCGCGCCTTTGGTGGTTGTTCGGCAAGCCGCGTCAGGATCTGCGCCGGATGCTGACGCTGCTACCTCGTTACATCGCCACCATCGAGACGACGAAGCACCGCATTTTCCAGTTCCTCGATGCGTCGATCCTGCCGGACAACATGCTGATCTCGATTGCAGACGCCGACGCCTATCCGCTTGGCGTGTTATCGAGCCGAATTCACGTGCCGTGGGCGCTCGCGGTAGGAGGCACCCTCGAAGATCGCCCCCGCTACAACAAATCGGTCTGCTTCGAAACTTTCCCCTTCCCCGACCCCACTCCCACCCAGGCCGCCCGCATCCGCGAACTCGCCGAACAGCTCGACGCCCACCGCAAGCGCCAGCAGTCGCTGCACCCCGAGCTGACCCTCACCGGCATGTACAACGTGCTCGAGAAGCTGCGCGCCGGCGACACGCTGACGCCCAAGGAACGCACGATCCACGAGCAGGGCCTGGTGTCGGTGCTGCGCGAACTGCACGACGCGCTCGACACCGCGGTGTTCGAGGCCTACGGCTGGAGCGACCTCGCCGCACAACTCGTCGGCAAGCCCGGCGCCACCACCCCGCTGCCCGACAAGCCCGAAGCCCAGGCCGCCGCCGAGGAAGAACTTCTGCGCCGCCTGGTCGAACTCAACGCCGCCCGCGCCGCCGAAGAAGCCCGCGGCCTGGTGCGCTGGCTGCGCCCCGACTACCAGAACCCCGGCGCCGCCGCGGCCCTT
>JAGOEI010000064.1 GCA_017997795.1 Thauera sp.
CCGCGTGCTTCCAGCGCTTCGCGCAGGTGGCGGGCGCTGTCGACTGCGCCCAGGGTGTCGCCATGCACGCAGATGCTGTCCATCGCCGTCGGCAGCACCTTGCCGCTCTGGCTGACCACGCCGCCGGCGTCGAGCATGCGCAGCACGTGGGTGACGAGCTGGTCGTGGTCGTGGATGACCGCGCCGGGCTGGCCGCGCGGTACCAGGGTGGCGCGGTCGGTGTAGGCGCGGTCGGCGAAGATTTCGCCGGCCACCTGCAGACCGGCGCGCTCGGCGGCGAAGTGGAGTTCGGACAGCACCGGGGCGAGCAGGATGAGGCTGGGGTCGATCGCCTTGACCGCACGCGCGACCGCGTCGGCGAGCGCCGCGTCCTCGCAGGCCTGGTTGTTGAGCGCGCCGTGGGGCTTGACGTGGGTCACACGGCCGCCTTCGGCCGCGGCCATGCCGGCGAGCGCGCCGACCTGGTAGATGATCATCGCCTCGAGCTCGGCCGGCGCCATCTTCATCGGTCGGCGGCCGAAGCCCTGCAGGTCGGGGTAGGCGGGGTGGGCGCCGAGGCTCACCCCGGCGGCGAGCGCGGTGCGCACGGTGTGGCGCATCACCACCGGGTCGCCGGCGTGGAAGCCGCAGGCGATGTTGGCCGAGCGCACCACCTGCAGCAGGGCCTCGTCCTCGCCCATGGTCCAGGCGCCGAAGGATTCGCCGAGGTCGGCGTTGAGGTTGATGGTGTGGGTCATGGGCGGGGCTCCGTGGGGTGGGCGAGGGGATGGGGGACGGGGCGCGGATTGAGGGGGGGTCGCGACTTGCGTCGCTCCTACAGGGTGGGTGGGCTTCTCAATACAGCGGTCGGTATTCGGGGCCGAGGGCGTGCACGACGCCGTCGACCAGGTTGCCGGTGTACAGCGCCACCAGGTCGATGCCGTCGGCCGGCAGGGGGCGGATGGCGGCGATCAGCGCGCGGGTCTCGGCTTCGGCGGCGCGTGCGATCTGCGCGCCCTCGGCGGCGGTGACGGTGGCGAAGCGCAGGGTCTGCCCGGGGCGCAGCGCGGCCAGGCGGCCGAGGTCGGCGGTGATCACGGTGGCGATCTTGGGATAGCCGCCGGCGGTCTGGGCGTCGGCGAGGAGCACGATCGGCTGGCCGGCGCCGGGGACCTGGATCGAGCCAGGCACGGTGGCGTCGGACACGATCTCGGCGGCGGCGGTGTGTTCCAGCCTGGCGCCTTCGAGGCGGATGCCCATGCGGTCGGCCTCGGTGGTGACGCGGTAGTCGCCGCCGACCAGGGCTTCGAGCGCCGCGGCGCTGAAGTGGTCGGCCTGCGGGCCCGGCACCAGGCGGATGGTGCGCTCGTCGGCGGCGGGTGGCTGGGTCAGCACATGGTCGCTGCCCCAGGCGTCGGCGTCGTTCAGCGCCAGGCGCGTGCCGGCGCCGAGCGCGCGGCCATCGACGCCGCCGAGGCCGGCGCGCACATAGGTCGAGGCGCTGCCCATCACTGCGGGGAGCTCCAGCCCGACGACCGCGACCATGGCGATGCGGCCGCTGCCCATCTTGCGGATGCGTAGCTGCTCGCCGTCGGCGATCGTCACCGAGCGCCAGGGGGCGAGCTGGCGGCGGCCGTCGGGGCCGTCGACCTCGACCACGGCATCGCCCGCGACCGCCAGCTTCACCGCGCCGCCGTGGGCCACCACATGCAGGCCGCCGTCGAAGCATTCGATCACCGGCGCATCCTCGTCGCGGTCGGCGAGTGCGTTGGCGATGCGCATCAGGCGGCGGTCGAGCACGCCCGCCCAGGGCACGCCGATGCGGCGGTAACCGTGGCGGCCGCCGTCCTGCAGCGAGGCGAAGGCGCCCGGCGAGACGATCTCGAGTTCGGTCTTCGTGCTCATGCTGCGTCCTCCATAGCGACGGTGTGGGCGGCGTCGGCGACCAGCCACTGCATCGGGTCGATGTCGCCGCTGCGCAATCCGGCTTCGAGCGCGCGGCATTCGTCCGCGCTCACCGGGGTGAAGCGCACCTTGTCGCCGGCAGCGAGCAGCGAGGGCGACTCGCGGCGGGCGTCGAACAGCGGCACCGGGCAGCGCCCGAGCAGGTGCCAGCCGCCGGGGCTCTCCCAGGGGTAGATCGCGGTGAGGCCGGTGGCGATGGCCACGCTGCCGGCGGGCACGCGCACGCGCGGCTGGCTGCGGCGCGGCAGGCGCAGGCGCTCGGGCAGGTCGCCCATGAAGGGGAAGCCGGGCAGGAATCCGAGCATGTACACCAGGTACTCGGTGCCGCTGTGCAGGGCGACGACGTCGTCCGTGCCGATGCCGAGCGTGGCGGCCACCTCGGCGAGGTCGGGCGCGGCCTCGCCCTCGTAGCACACCGGCAGGCGCCAGTGGCGGCCGTCGACCGGCGTGCCGTGCTCGGCGGCGTCGATCAGCGGCTGCAGTGCGGCGAGCAGGGTGTCGCGGTCGGTGGCGAGCGGGTCGAAGAACACCGTCAGCGAGCGGAAGGTGGGCATGGTCTCGATCACGCCCGGCAGCTCGCCCGCCCCTTGCAGGCGCTGGATTGCGGCGTCGAGCGCGTTGACCGCCGCCAGCAGGGCAGGGTCGATGACGCTGCCGAACTCGATGGTGAGCGCGGCGTCGCCGGCGTCGAGGATGCGATAACTCACGGCTGGGCTCCTGTGTTCAGAGCGGGGAGGTGGAGGCCGCGCGCGCGGCCTGGTCGTAGCGCCCCGATACCGTGCGCAGCAACTGGGCGAGCTCGGCGATGCGGCGGTTCTCCTCGGCGCTGCCGCTGAACCCGGGCATCAGGCAGGCCTCGCGCACGTCGCGGTAGGCGAGGCAGATCTCGCGCCCCTGGTCGGTGACGGAATAGAAGGCTTCCTTGCCGCGCTTGGTGCTCTGCACCAGGCCGAGGCCGCCGAGCTTGCGCAGCGAATAGGAGACGACGTGGGTGTCTTCCACATTGAGCACGAAGCCGATGTCGGCCAGGCGCTTCTCGGTGTCGCGGTGGGCCACGTGGTGCAGCACCAGCACGTCGATCGGCGTCATGTCCTTGACGCCGGCAGCGGCCATGCAGCGCATCATCCAGCGCGCGAAGGCATGCCACGCGATGATCAGGCCGAACTCGAACTCGGACACCTGGGGCGACTTCGGCGAGACGAGGTGCTGTGAAGAAACGATGGGGCCGTTGTCGCCCATGTGAGCCTCCGTCAAGGTTATGAAGACGTTTCGCGTAAAAAACATCTACGTTTTGTTGACAAGATACCCACAAAATCTCTATCGTGCAATAACGGTGACTTATGGATAGCTGGTCGCCGCTCCGACAATGTGTTCCGGGCGCTGCCCCACTTCAATCAGGAGTTACATCCATGACCTTCTCGCATCCTCTGCTCAAGGCGATCACCGGTTCCGTGCTCGGTCTGGGCTTCGTCGCCGCCGCCCATGCCCAGACCGTCTGGGACATGCCGACCCCGTACCCGGCCAGCAACTTCCACACCGAGAACATCCAGCAGTTCGCCAAGGAGGTCGACGAGGCCACCGGCGGCAAGCTCAAGATCACCGTGCACGCCAACGGCTCGCTGTTCAAGGCCAACGAGATCAAGCGCGCGGTGCAGGCCGGCCAGGCGCAGATCGGCGAGCTGATCATCTCGGGTCTGGCCAACGAGGATGCGCTCTACGCGCTCGACACCGTGCCCTTCCTCGCCACCAGCTACGCCGACTCGAAGAAGCTGTGGCAGGCGTCCAAGGACGCGGTCGAGGCGCGCCTGGCGAAGAACGGCCTCAAGGTGCTGTACTCGGTGGCGTGGCCGCCGCAGGGGCTGTACTCGATGACCGAGCTCAAGACCATCGGCGACCTCAAGGGCATGAAGATCCGCTCCTACAGCCCGACCGTGGCGCGCATGATCGAGCTGATGGGTGGCCAGCCGGTGACCGTGCAGGCCGCCGACCTCACCCAGGCGCTGTCGACCGGCGTGGTGTCGGCCAACCTGACCTCGTCGGCCACCGGCTACGACACCAAGAGCTGGGAGCAGCTCAGCCACTACTACGACATCCAGGCCTGGCTGCCGAAGAACATCGTGTTCGTGTCGAAGAAGGCCTTCGACGCGCTCGACCAGCCCGCGCGCGACGCCCTGCTCAAGGCCGCCGCCGCCGCCGAGGAGCGCGGCTGGAAGGTCTCGGAAGAGAAGACCGCGTGGTACATCGAGCAGCTCAAGGCCAACAAGATGAAGGTGCAGCCGGCGCCCGAGGCGCTGCAGGCCGAGCTGCTCAAGGTCGGCGAGAAGATGACCGCCGAGTGGGTCGAGAAGGCGGGCCCGGACGGCCAGGCCATCCTCGACGCCTATCGCAAGCTCAAGTAATCCGACGCTGATGTACAAGGCCCCGCGATGAGCGGGGTCGTCCCTTTCCGGAGACCGCCATGAGAGCGCTTCTCGATAATTTGTACCGCTTGTCGGGCGTGCTGGCCGCGGTCGGCATGGTGGCCACGCTGGTGCTGGTCGCCTCCGGCGTCCTCGCCCGGCCGCTCGGCATCTATCTGCCCGGCACCGACGACTACGCCGGCTACGCGATGGCCGCCTGCGGTTTCTTCGCGCTGGCCTACACCTTCAAGCACGGCGAGCACATCCGCGTGAGCCTGCTGCTCGAGCGCGTCGGCCCGCGCATGCGCGCGGTGCTGGAGTTGTTCTCGCTCGTGGCGGGCTCTGCGGTGGCGGCGATGCTGGCCTTCTACGCCGTGCGCATGGTGCTGCAGTCGCACGAATTCGAGGAGATCTCGCAGGGCGTGGACGCCACGCCGCTGTGGATCCCGCAACTGTCGATGGCCTTCGGCTCGGTCGTGCTGCTGATCGCGCTGCTCGATGATCTGGTGATGATGGCCATGGGTCGCGCTCCGGCGCGTCTCGCCACCCACAGCGGCGAAGCCGCGCGCATGGAATAAGAGGAGCGCGCCATGGAAATCATGATTGCGGCCGTGATGATCGGCCTGATGCTGGCGCTGCTCGCCGGCGGCGTATGGATCGGCCTCGCCCTGATGGCGATCGGCATCCTCGGCATGCTCGGCTTCACGCCGCGCGCGCCGGGCGACGGCATGGCGGTGGCGATCTGGAGCCACGGCTCGAGCTGGACCCTGACCGCGCTGCCGCTCTTCCTGTGGATGGGCGAGATCCTGTTCCGCACCAAGCTGTCCGAGGACATGTTCAAGGGCCTGTCGCCCTGGCTCGAGCGCCTGCCGGGCCGCCTGCTGCACACCAACATCATCGGCTGCACGCTGTTCGCCGCGGTGTCGGGCTCGTCGGCGGCCACCTGCGCCACCATCGGCAAGATCGCGCTGCCCGAGCTCGAGCGCCGCGGCTATCCCGAATCCATGGCGCTCGGCACCCTGGCCGGCGCCGGCACGCTGGGCCTGCTGATTCCGCCCTCGATCATCATGATCGTGTATGGCGTCGCGGCCGACGTGTCGATCTCCAAGCTCTTCATCGGCGGCGTGCTGCCCGGCATCCTGCTGGCGACGCTGTTCATGGGCTGGGTGGTGGTGTGGTCGCTGATGAACCCGGGCAAGATCCCGGCGGCCGACCTCAAGACCACCTTCGTCGAGAAGCTCGCCGCCTCGAAGAACCTGATCCCGGTGATCCTGCTCATCGGCGGCGTGCTCGGCTCGATCTACAGCGGCATCGCCACCGCGACCGAGGCGGCGGCGATCGGCGTGATCGGCAGCCTGATCATCGCCGCCAGCCAGCGCACGCTCAACCGCAAGAGCTTCTTCGGCGCGCTGATGGGCGCGACCCGGCTGTACTGCATGATCGCGCTGATCCTCGCCGGCTCGGCCTTCCTGACCCTGGCGATGGGCTACATCGGCCTCCCGCGGCACCTCGCCGAATGGATCGGTGCGCTCGGCCTCAGCCCGGCGATGCTGCTGGTAGCGCTGGCGATCTTCTACGTGCTGCTCGGCTGCTTCCTCGACGGCATCTCGATCGTGGTGCTGACGATGGCGGTGCTGATGCCGACCATCCAGAGCGCGGGCATCGATCCGCTGTGGTTCGGGATCTTCGTCGTGGTCACCGTGGAAATGGCGCAGGTCACCCCGCCGGTGGGCTTCAACCTCTTCGTGCTGCAGGGCCTCACCGGGCGCGACATGACGGTGATCGCGCGCTACGCGCTGCCCTACTTCCTGCTGATGGTGGTCGCGGTGGTGCTGCTGTACACCTTCCCCGGCCTGGTCACCTGGCTGCCGGGGCACATGATCGGGTGATGTCGTGAGCCGCCGCCGGAACTCACTCGCCGGGCGTGGATGCCGCGTCTGCGGATGGCGCGGCGGCGAGTTCGGCCGCGCACGCCTCGGCCACCAGCCAGTCATGCACGGTGGCTACGCGCGGGTCGGCGAGCGCCCCGGCGGAGTGAATGACGCAGTAGCGCTTGCCGGTACGCACCGACTGCGCGAAGGGCGCCACCAGCCGGCCGCTGTCGAGCTCGTCGGTGATCAGGGTGCGACGCGCGATCGCCACCCCCATGCCGGCGATCGCGCACTGCATGGTGATGTGGTTGCGGTTGAACATGTAGCCGCGCCGCACTTCGACCTGCGGCGCGTCGATCGCGCGCAGGTAGCGTTCCCACTCGGCGTACGGCGGGCTGCCGCGCCAGGCGGTCATGTCGTGCAGCAGCGGGTAGTGGCGCAGGTCGTCGGGCGTCTCCAGCGCCGGGCGGCCCTCGAACAGGCGCGGCGAACACACCGGAAAGATCTCCTCGTCCAGCAGCACCGTGCTCTGGAATCCGGGATAGGCGCCGTCGTTGAGGTCGATGGCGAGGTCGAACTCGCCGTCGCGCAGCGAATAGGTGCTGTCCTCGGCCACGACCTGCAGCTCGATCTGCGGAAAGCGTTCCATCAGCCGCGGCAGCCGCGGCACCAGCCAGGTGGCGAGGAAGGACGGCAGGGTGCGCACCCGCACCACGCCGCTCAAGGCGCCGCCGCGCAGGCGGCCGATGGCCAGTTCCACCGCGGCGTAGGCCGGATCGACCGCGCCGAGCAGGCGATTGCCGGCGTCGGTGAGTTCGAGCCGGCGCGGCAGGCGACGGAACAGGCGCTGGCCGAGCCAGTCCTCGAGCAGCTTGATCTGCTGGCTGACCGCGCCGGTGGTGATGTGCAGTTCCTCGCCCGCCCGGGTGAAGGACAGGTGACGGGCGGCGGCCAGGAAGACCCGGAGCCGGGTATGTACCTGCGAAGGTGCGTTCGGCAGCATGGTTTAGTTTTTCTGAAGCGAAGATAAAAAAGTATCGATCGACGCGCCGAAATCAGCCAGTGAAAATGCTGTTCATGCAGCGATAAGTATTTTCATGCTTAGCTGAATTAAAGCAAACCACTTTTTCGACCGGAGTCCCACCATGTCCATCAGCGTTCTCGACCTGTTCAAGATCGGCGTCGGCCCCTCCAGCTCGCACACCGTCGGGCCGATGCGTGCGGCGCACGATTTCGTCGTCGAACTGCAGCAACGCACGGCGCTGGGCGCGGTGCGCCGCATCGAGGTCAAGCTCTACGGCTCGCTGTCGGCGACCGGCGTCGGTCACGGCACCGACCGTGCCGTGATCGCAGGCCTGATGGGCGCGCGCCCGGACGAGGTCGATCCGGATTTTCTCGTCGAGGCGGTGGACGCGGTGCGCATCGACGGCGAGCTGCCGCTGCCGGGCGGCGTGGTCGTGCCCTTCGATTGGGCGCGCGACATGCGCCTGCTGCCGGTGAGCCTGCCCTACCACCCCAACGCGATGCGGCTGATCGCTCATGGTGACGCCGGGGTGGTGTACGAGAACACCTACTACTCGGTGGGTGGCGGTTTCGTCATCGACGAGGCGCAGGCGCAGGCGGGCGGCGCGACCGAGACCGCGGTGGAGCTCCCGTATCCCTTCGAGGACGGCGCCCAACTGCTCGAACAGTGCCGCCGCCACGGCCTGCGCATCAGCGAGCTGATGCTCGCCAACGAAGGCGCCTGGCGCAGCGAGGCCGAGACGCGCGCCGCCCTGCAGCGCATCTGGACCGTGATGCGCGCCTGCGTCGATCGCGGCGTCGGCCACGAGGGCGTGCTGCCGGGCGGGCTCAACGTGCGCCGCCGCGCGCCCACGCTGTACCGCAAGCTCAGCGAGCACAGCGCCGGCCGCAACATGATCAGCGACTCGATGAACGCACTCGACTGGGTCAACCTGTATGCGCTGGCGGTGAACGAAGAGAACGCCGGCGGCGGCCGTGTGGTCACCGCGCCCACCAACGGCGCGGCCGGCATCATCCCGGCAGTGCTGCACTACTACATGAAGTTCATGCCCGGCAGCAGCGAGCGCGACGTGGAGAACTTCCTGCTGGCCGCTGCCGCGGTCGGCGTGCTGTGCAAGAAGAATGCCTCGATCTCCGGCGCCGAGGTCGGCTGCCAGGGCGAGGTCGGTTCGGCGTGCGCGATGGCTGCGGCCGGCCTCGCCGAAGTGCTCGGCGGCACGCCCGAGCAGGTCGAGAACGCCGCCGAGATCGGCCTCGAGCACAACCTCGGCCTCACCTGCGACCCGGTCGGCGGCCTGGTGCAGGTGCCGTGCATCGAGCGCAACGCGATGGCCTCGATCAAGGCGATCAACGCCGCCCAGCTCGCCCTGCGTGGCGACGGCGCACACGCGATCTCGCTCGATCAGGTGATCCGCACCATGCGCGACACCGGCCGCGACATGCTCGACAAGTACAAGGAAACCTCCCGCGGCGGCCTCGCCGTCAGCTTCCCCGAGTGCTGATCGCGCTCGGGGTGGCTGCGCGCAGGCCCCGTAACCCGTAGCAAGCGTAGTTCCCAAACTCAAACCCTTAGCAAGAAGCATTAACGAGGAGACATGAAATGACTACCGCAACCCCCACGGCTCTGCAGCGCCTCATGCGCATGAGCCTGATTTCCCAGATCGCCATCGGTCTGGTCCTGGGCATCGCCCTGGCGCTGATCGCGCCGGGCGCCACCAAATCGGTCGCGCTGCTCGGCGACCTCTTCATCGCCGCGCTGAAGGCCGTCGCGCCGATCCTGGTCTTCGTGCTGGTGACGGCGGCGATCGCCAACCACAAGCACGGCCAGCCCACGCACATGCGCCCGGTGCTGATCCTGTACCTGCTCGGCACCTTCGCGGCCGCGCTGGTCGCCGTGCTTGCCAGCTTCGCGTTCCCGACCACGCTGGTGCTCGACACCGCAGCCGCGACCGGCAACCCGCCGGGTGGCATCCTGGTGGTGCTGAAGAACCTGCTGCTCAACGTGGTCGCCAACCCGGTGCGCGCGCTGATGGAAGCCAACTTCATCGGCATCCTGGCGTGGGCGATCGGCCTCGGCGTCGCGCTGCGTCATGCCTCCGAAGGTACGCGCAAGACGGTCAATGACCTCGCGGACGCGGTGTCCTCGATCGTGCAGGTGGTGATCCGCTTCGCGCCGCTCGGCATCTTCGGCCTGGTCGCCGCCACCATGGGCGAGACCGGTTTCGACGCGCTGCTCGGCTACGGCAAGCTGCTGATGGTGATCGTGGGCTGCATGCTGTTCGTCGCCCTGGTGGTCAACCCGCTGTTCGTGTTCTGGAAGCTGCGCAGCAACCCGTATCCGCTGGTGCTCACCTGCCTGCGCGAGAGCGGCGTCACCGCCTTCTTCACCCGCAGCTCGGCTGCCAACATCCCCATCAACCTGGCGCTGTGCAAGCGCATGGGCCTGCATGAGGACACCTACGCGATCTCGATCCCGCTCGGCGCCACGATCAACATGGGCGGCGCCGCGATCACGATCTCGGTGATGGCGCTCGCCGCTGCGCACACCCTGGGCATCCCGGTCGACTTCGCGACTGCGCTGCTGCTGAGCGTGGTGTCCGCGCTCGCCGCCTGCGGTGCGTCCGGCGTGGCGGGTGGCTCGCTGCTGCTGATCCCGATGGCGACCAGCCTGCTCGGCGTCCAGGCCGACGTGGCGATGCAGGTGGTGGCGATCGGCTTCGTCATCAGCGTGGTCCAGGACTCGGCCGAGACCGCGCTCAACTCCTCGACCGACGTGCTCTTCACCGCCGCCGCCTGTGCGGCCGAGAGCGGCGAGCCGCTGCAACTCGATCGCGCCTGATCGGCGTACGAAATTTCGCCCTTGTCGTGGGGAACAGCAGTTCCCCCAACAACTGCAATGGAGTCGTGATGACAAAAAATTCCCAATCTCCCATCCGCGAGCGCTTCCTGACCCACCTGCACGGCGTCGTCGACCAGATCCGTGCCGACGGCTTCTACAAGGCCGAGCGTGTCATCGACAGCCCGCAGGGCGCCCAGGTTCACCTCGGCAGCGGTGCCGATGTGCTGAACTTCTGCGCCAACAACTACCTCGGGCTTGCCAACGACCCGCGTCTGGTCAAGGCGGCCCAGGACGGCCTGGCCGCGGACGGCTTCGGCATGGCCTCGGTGCGCTTCATCTGCGGCACGCAGTCGGTGCACAAGCGGCTCGAGGCCAGCATCTCGAAGTTCCTCGGCACCGAGGACACCATCCTCTACGGGAGCTGCTTCGACGCCAACGGCGGTCTGTTCGAGACCATCCTCACCGAAGAGGACGCGGTCATCTCCGACGAACTGAACCACGCTTCGATCATCGACGGCGTGCGCCTGTGCAAGGCCAAGCGCTACCGCTATCGCAACAACGACATGGCCGACCTCGAGGCGCAACTGCAGGCTGCCGACGCCGCCGGCGTGCGCTTCAAGCTCATCGCCACCGACGGCGTGTTCTCCATGGACGGCGTCATCGCCGACCTCAAGTCCGTGTGCGACCTGGCCGACAAGTATGGCGCGCTGGTGATGGTCGACGACTCCCACGCCGTCGGCTTCGTCGGCACGCACGGCCGCGGCACGGCGGAATACTGCGGGGTGGAAGGCCGCGTGGACATCATCACCGGCACGCTCGGCAAGGCCCTGGGCGGCTCCTCGGGCGGCTACACCTCGGGCCACAAGGAGATCATCGAGCTGCTGCGCCAGCGCTCGCGGCCCTATCTGTTCTCGAACACGCTCGCGCCCTCGATCGCGGCCGCGTCGATCAAGGTCATGGAGCTGCTCGACAGCGACGAAGGCCTGGAACTGTGCCGTCGCGTGAAAGAAAACGGCGAGCATTTCCGCAGCGAGATGAGCAAGCTCGGCTTCACGCTGGCGGGCAAGGATCACCCCATCGTCCCGGTCATGCTTGGCGACGCACAACTGGCCGGCCGCATGGCCGAGGAGCTGCTCAAGGAAGGCATCTACGTCATCGGCTTCTCCTTCCCGGTCGTGCCCAAGGGCAAGGCCCGCATCCGCACGCAGATGAGCGCCGCGCACACCACCGAGCAGATCGACCGTGCCGTGGCCGCCTTCGCCAAGGTGGGCAGGGCGCTCGGCGCGATTGCCTGAGCACCCGCATTCACAACGATCGAGAGGAATCCCCATGAAAGCACTGGCTAAATTGACCCCGTCGGTGGGGCTCACGCTGACCACCGTCGATAAACCGGAAGTCGGACCGAACGACGTCCTCATCAAGATCAAGAAAACCGCGATCTGCGGCACCGACATCCACATCTGGAAGTGGGACGAGTGGGCGCAGAAGACCATTCCCGTCCCCATGCACGTCGGCCACGAGTACGTGGGCGTGATCGCCGAGATGGGCCAGGAGGTGCGCGGCTTCAAGATCGGCGACCGCGTGTCGGGCGAAGGCCACATCACCTGCGGGTTCTGCCGCAACTGCCGCGCCGGCCGCCGCCACCTGTGCCGCAACACCGTGGGCGTGGGTGTGAACCGCGCGGGCGCGTTCGCCGAGTACCTGGCGATCCCGGCGGTCAATGCCTTCAAGATCCCGGACGACATCTCCGACGACCTGGCGGCGATCTTCGACCCCTTCGGCAACGCCACCCACACCGCGCTGTCGTTCAACCTGGTCGGCGAGGACGTGCTCATCACCGGCGCCGGCCCGATCGGCATCATGGCGGTGGCGATCGCGCGCCACGTCGGTGCGCGCCATGTGGTCATCACCGATGTGAACGACCACCGCCTGGAGCTCGCCAGCAAGATGGGCGCGACGCGCGCGGTGAATGTGAGCCGCGAGAACCTCGCCGACGTGATGACCGAGCTGCACATGACCGAAGGCTTCGACGTCGGCCTGGAGATGTCGGGCGTGCCGTCCGCCTTCACCGCGATGCTCGAGCACATGAACCACGGCGGCAAGATCGCGCTGCTGGGCATTCCGCCCTCCAACACCGCGATCGACTGGAACCAGGTCATCTTCAAGGGCCTGGAGATCAAGGGCATCTACGGCCGCGAGATGTTCGAGACCTGGTACAAGATGGTCGCGATGCTGCAGAGCGG
>JAGOEI010000248.1 GCA_017997795.1 Thauera sp.
GTGGATCGCGAGGATCAGCGGCGACGCGGGGGCGGCGCGGCAGCGGCGCCAGCCGGGCGACCCGGCAGGTGGCGGAAGGTGATCCGGCCCTTGCTCAGGTCGTAGGGCGACATCTCGAGCGAGACGTTGTCGCCGGCGATGATGCGGATGTGGTGCTTGCGCATCTTGCCGCCCGAGTAGGCGATCAGGTTGTGTCCGTTGTCCAGCGTCACGCGGTAGCGGCCGTCGGGCAGCACCTCGGTGACGGATCCATGCATTTCGATGAGTTCTTCCTTGGCCATGTTCGGGCTCCTTGTCGTTGTGCCGGTGCCGACTTGTGCACGACACCGGTTGGGCTCGCTCCACTGCATGCTTGAGGCTGGCGTACGCCCTGTAATGGCGCAGCGTGGGCCGGCAAGCGGCACGTCGTGGGCGGGCCGGTCTGGGGTGTTGCGGTGACATGCCTGCAGTTGAATGCACGGCACGGGCAGCGAAGGCGAGAAGTTGGAGCGTACGCGGGGCGCTCGGGATCGCTGCCGGATAGGGTGAAGATGCGGTGAAGTCACTGCAGATACTGTGCAGTGCCCCGGACTGAACGCGTACATTTCGATCCGGGAAAATGCTCGCCGAGGACTATACCCGATTTCCCTGTTCGGGTCCATGCGTGCATTTGTACACGGCGCGCATGCGGTCGCGAGCGAGCATGCCGGGCGCTTTGGATAGACTCGCAGTCCATGCACCGTCGCGCCTTTCTCCTTCGTCTCGCCGCGCTCGCCGCAGGCTCTGCCGCGGCGAGCGGGTGCGCGTCCGGCGGTCAGATGGCGGTGGGCATTCACCCCTGGCCCGGCTACGAACCGCTTCTGCTGGCGCGAGCCTTCGGCTGGCTTCCGGACGGCGTGCGCTTGCGGGAGGGGCAGACCGCGGGTGATTCGGTGGCTGCGCTGCAGGCCGGCGAGCTCGATGCCGCCGCCTTGACGCTGGATGAAGTGCTGGCGGTGCGGGCGAGCGGCATCGCGCTCACCATCGTGCTCGTCTTCGACAGCTCGGTGGGCGCCGACATGGTCATGGCGCAGCCGTCGATCCGGGCGCTGGCCGACATCGCCGGGCGCCGGGTCGCGGTCGAGCGCGGCGCGGTCGGCGAGATCGTGCTGCAGAAGTTGCTCGAAGCGGCCGGACTCGATGAAGCCGCGGTCACCGTGCTCGACATCGCGCCGGACCGCCAGCTCGACGCCTGGCGCGCGGGCGAGATCGATGTCGCCATCGGCTACGAGCCCTTCAGCAGCCTGCTCGGACGCGAGGGCGCGCGCCGGCTGTTCGATAGCCGCCAGTTTCCGGGCCTCATCTTCGATGTGCTCGCGGTGCGCCGCGACCGGCTGGCGGTGCACCGTGCGCAGGTCGAGGCCTTGCTGGCCGGGCACTTCCGGGCGCTCGCCCATCTGCGCGTCAATCGCGAGGACGGCCTGCGTCGCATCGCCGCGTGGCGTGGCCTGAGCTTCGACGAGGCCGAGCGCAGCTACGCGGGGCTCAACCTGCCTGACGTGGCCGGCAACCGCAGCTATCTCGACACCAGCGGGGCGCGCGGCATCCTGCGGGCGGCGCGCGAGCTCAACGCGCTGATGTTGCGCGCAGGGCGCATCAAGGTGGCCGACGATCTGGTCGGCCTGATCGATCCGGGCTTCCTGCCGCACAACGGGGGTGTGCCGTGAGTGCGCTGTTTCGGGCGGTGCTCGTCGTCCTCGTACTGTTCGGCTCTGCCGCACACGCGGCGGATCGTCTGACGCTCGGCGTGTTCGCCTTCCGCCCCAAGCCGATCATGATCGAGCGCTACCAGCCGCTTGCCGACTACCTGTCGGAGAAGCTCGGCGGCACCCCGGTCGAGCTCGCGGTGCTCGAGCAGGCCGAGCTCGACGAGGCCGTCGCCGCCCATCGCGTCGATCTGGTCATGACCAATCCCAGCCACTACCTCGAGCTGCGCAGCCACAACAGCCTGTCGGGCGCGCTGGCCACCCTGGTGTCGAGCGAGGGCGGGCAGGCGGTGAGCAGCCTTGGCGGCTGCATCATCGTGCGCGCCGGGCGGGGCGACATCACCGGCTTGCGCGACCTCAGGGGGCGGCGGGTCGCAATCTCCGGGCCGCGCTTCCTGGGCGGCTACCAGGCGCAGGCCTTCGAGCTGATGCAGGTCGGCGTGCGTGTGCCGGATCAGCTCGATCTGATCGTCGTCGGGCGCCACGACGCCGTGGTCGAGGCGGTGCTGGAAGGGCGGGCCGACGCCGGCTTCATCCGCACCGGCATCATCGAGAGCCTGGTGGCCGAGGGGCGACTGGATGCGTCGCAGCTCGTGGTGCTGAACCCGCAGGCGCTCGCGGGCTATCCGTTCGCGGTGTCGACGCGGCTTTATCCCGAGTGGCCGTTCGTCGCCCTGCCGCATGTCGATCGACCCACGGTGCGACGCATCTCGGCGGCGCTGCTCGGGCTGGAGGCGTCTCATCCCGCTGCGCGTGCAGCCGGGATCGCGGGCTTCTCACCGCCGCTGGACTACCTGCCGGTGGAGACCATGGCGCGAACCCTGCGTCTGCCGCCCTTCGATCACGCGCCGCCGTTTTCCTGGCGCGACGTGTGGAGCCGGTACGCCGATTTCATCGTCGCCCTCGGTGTCGTGTCGGCCTTGGTGGTCGGCCTGCTGGTCGTGCTGTCACGCCGTAACCGGCAACTCGCGCACTCGGTCGCGGCGCTGGTCGAGGCGCAGCGCGCGCTCCAGCACATCGCCTGGCACGACGCCCTGACCGGCCTGCCGAACCGGACGCTGCTCGCCGACCGGCTGCGCCAGGACATGCGGCGGGTGCGGCGCAATGACGAGTTTCTCGCGCTCGCCTACATCGATCTGGATGGCTTCAAGGCGGTCAACGACACCCATGGCCACGAGGTCGGTGACCGGCTGCTGGTCGAGATCGCGCGCCGGATGCGCGCCGCGTTGCGCGATGTGGACACGGTGGCGCGGCTGGGTGGCGACGAGTTCGCCGCCATCTTCACCGATCTCGCCGCGGCATCGGCCAGCGAGCCCCTGATCGAGCGCCTGCTGGGCGCGATTGCTGCGCCGGTCGTCATCGACGGGCTGGGCCTGCAGGTGTCGGGCAGCATCGGCGTGAGCTATTTCCCGCAGCAGGGCGACCTGGAGGCGGAGCAGTTGCTGCGCCAGGCCGATCACGCGATGTACGCGGCCAAGCTCTCGGGCCGCAACCGCTGCTGCGTGTTTGTGGGCGAAGGGGACGAAGGGGACGGGGCTGCCGATGCGCGCCCGCGTCCGTCAACGGCGGCGTAGCAGCAGCCGATCCAGGCGGTTCGCGAAGGCCTGTCGGTCCGCGGCGCCGAATGCCGCCGGCCCGCCGGTGTCCACGCCCGTGTTGCGCAGCGTGTCCATGAAGTTGCGCATGTCGAGCAACTCACGGATGTTCTCCTTGCCATAGAGCTC
>JAGOEI010000249.1 GCA_017997795.1 Thauera sp.
GATGCTCGACCAATTGTTCCACCCTTGATCGAATACCCTTGAAAGGTTTGCCGTGGGATGGTAGCACGAGCGTGTCGTCGGGGATGTTGCACAATTCCCGCAATGAGCGCAGAAACCAGCCCAGCGGATCGTCGTGCGGGGTGGCCGCGTACACGCTGACGTTGGTGGAGATGCGCGGCAGCAGCATGTCGCCCGAGATGAGCACGCCGAGCTCGGCGCAGTACAGGCTGGCGTGCTCGGGCGCGTGGCCGAAGCCGACGACGATGCGCCAGGTGTGGGCGCCGATGCGCACCTCGTCGCCGTCGAACAGGCGGTGGTAGCGCCCGGGAACTTCGGGCGCGCCGTGGCGGTAGGCGTTGCCGCGGGTGGCCAGGGCCTCGTGGCGCTCGTCGGCGAGGCCGTGGCGGCGGAACTGGTCGAGCATGTCGACCACCGAGTAGCCCGGGGTCTGGTGCCAGATCGCCTGCGCGGCGAAGAACTCGCCCTGGGTCATGTGGATCGGCGCCCCGTCGCGCGCCGCGAGCCAGGTCGCCAGCCCGACGTGGTCGGGGTGGTGGTGGGTGACGATGACGCGGCCGATGGGCCGGCCGTCGGCGGCGAGCACCGCGTTCCAGGCGTCCTGGGTGTCGGGCGAAGCGTAGCCGCAGTCGATGACGACCACGCGGTCGCCGTCGTCGAGCAGCCACAGGTTGATGTGGTCGAGCGCGAAAGGCAGGCGCATGCGCACCCAGCGCACGCCGGGCGCCACTTCAAGTGTGGTGCCAGGGTCGGGCAGGGTGTCGAAGGGGTAGAGGAGGTCGGGGGCTGTGCTCATGGTTTTGTCCTGTCTGGGCGGGCGATCCCGGGGCGGGCAGGCGCAGCGCTGCGTGCGCATTGCCCAAATCCCGGGAATCTGCTTAACTTCCGTTCGACTTTTTCGTTATCAGTAATTAAATCAATAAATTGCGCTGGCTTCTGCAGCTTCGGGAGGCTGGCCGTCGTGACCGAGCATGGGCAACGAACAAACCTTCACCATCACCGAACTCGCTCGCGAATTCGACATCACCCCGCGGGCGATCCGTTTCTACGAGGACCAGGGCTTGCTGACCCCGGCGCGCGTGGGCCGCGCCCGTGTTTATACCAAGGCCGATCGTACCCGCCTCAAACTGACCCTGCGCGGCAAGCGCCTGGGCTTGTCGCTGGCCGAGATCCGCGAGCTGCTCGACATGTACGGCGGCGTGCGCAATTCGGCGCCGCAGTTGCAGCGCTTTCTCACCGCGCTGGCGGTGCGGCGCGCGGCCATGGAGCAGCAGCGGCGCGACATCGAAGCCGTGCTCCAGGAGATCGACATGCTCGAGCGCCAGTGCGAGGCCTTGCTTGGCGACAACGCCGAGGGCGCGGCCGCGGCGCGCGCCGAGCTCGTGCGCCGGATCGACCGTGCCAGCGTCGGCTGAAACTGCCACGAACTTGCCTGAGCGCTTGCATTTTTTCAGTGCCGAGTTTACGTTGACGTAAACGTTAAAACAAGCAAAAAGCCCTTGTGAGGAGACCCCAGCATGCGACCCGAAATGCCGCAGTTCCAGCCCCGTGACCCGAACTACGCCGAGCGCGTGCGCGCGAGCTTCCGGCTGCAGCAGGCGATGAGCCTGATCGGCGCCGAGATGGCGCTGGTCGAGCCCGGCTATGTCGAGATCCATCTGCCGCACAAGGCCGAGATCACCCAGCAGCACGGCTTCATCCATGGCGGCGTGGTCGGCATGATCGCCGACTCGGCGGCGGGCTACGCGGCCAACACGCTGACTCAGGCCGACACCAGCGTGCTGACGGTGGAGTACAAGATGAACCTGGTCGCCCCCGCCGACGGCCAGCGCCTGGTGGCGCGTGGCGAGGTGGTGCGCCCGGGGCGTACGCTGATCGTGACCCGCGCTGACGTGTATGCGATCCGCGACGAGCAATGGACGCTGTGCGCGATCATGCAGCAGACGATCATGGCGATGCAGGGCAAGAGCGAGCGCGCCGGCTGATGAGGGTGCGTGCATCGGACGAACCGGACCACGGGAGCTGAAATGACTTATCGCCTGCGCGCGCTTGGCGCGTCCGATGTCACCGAGCTGGAGCAGGTGCGCCAGTTCTTCCGCAACTACGCCGCGTGGCTGGGCGTGGATCTGAGCTACCAGGGCTTTGCCGACGAGGTCGCCAACCTGCCGGGCGCTTACGGCAATGCCGACGGCCGCCTGTTCTTCGCCGAACTGGACGGCGTGCCCTGCGGCTGCGTGGGCGTGCGCCGGTTCTCGGAGGGCGTGTGCGAGATGAAGCGGCTCTATGTCGACCCCGAGATGCGCGGGCGCGGCCTGGGGCGACAGCTTGCGCTGGCGGCGATCAAGGCGGCGCAGGAACTCGGCTACCGCCGCATCCTGCTCGACACCCTGCCGGCGATGCGCATCGCGATGAAGCTGTACCGCGAGCTCGGCTTCAGCGAGGCGCCGGCGTATTACCCGAGCCCGGTCGAGGGCACGGTCTTCCTCACCCTCGACCTGTCGCAGTGGTCCGAGGACGCGGTCAACAACGAGAACCTCTTCCACCTCTTCGACTACAACCAGGCGTGGTCGCGCCAGATGCAGCAGCTCGACCCCGGCTTCTTCGAGAAGCTGTCGCACCTGCAGAGCCCGGAATACCTGTGGATCGGCTGCTCGGATTCGCGCGTGCCGGCCAACCAGATCGTCGGCCTGCTGCCGGGCGAAGTCTTCGTGCATCGCAACGTGGCCAACGTGGTGGTGCACACCGACCTCAACTGCCTCGCCGTCATCCAGTACGCGGTCGACGTGCTGAAGGTGAAGCACATCATGGTGGTCGGCCACTACGGCTGCGGCGGCGTCAAGGCGGCGCTCGAGCGCGCCCGCGTCGGCCTCGTCGATCTGTGGCTGCGGCATGTGCAGGACGTGCATGTGCGTCACCTGCAGGCGGTCGACACGCTGCCGCCCGAGCTGCGCCACGACCGCCTGTGCGAACTCAACGTCATCGAACAGGTGGCCAACGTGGCGCAGACCGTGGTCGTGCAGGACGCCTGGCAGCGCGGCCAGCCGCTCACCGTGCATGGCTGGATCTACGGCCTGAAGAACGGCCTGATCCGCGACCTGGGCATGAACGTGAGCCGCCCGGACGATCTCATGCCGCGCTACGTCGCGGCGCTCGCCGCGCTCGGTGGCTGAGCGCGGCGCCTTGAACGCAGAATCAACCCACATTCATCAGGAGAACCGCATGTCCGATCCCGTCGTCATCGTTTCCGTCGCCCGCACGCCGCTGGGCGGCTTCCAGGGCGATCTCGCCAGCCTGACCACGCCGCAGCTCGGCGCCGTCGCCATCAAGTCGGCGGTGGAGCGCGCGCGCCTCAAGCCCGAGCAGGTCGAAGAAGTGATCATGGGCTGCGTGCTGCCCGCCGGCGTCGGCCAGGCGCCCGCCCGCCAGG
>JAGOEI010000250.1 GCA_017997795.1 Thauera sp.
CTCAAGGACGCCAGCGCCGAAGAGCTCGCGGTGATGAAGGAGGAGTTCGGCCTGCACGAGCTCGCCATCGAGGACGCCAACCACCGCCACCAGCGCCCCAAGGTCGAGGAATACGACGACGAGCTGTTCGTGGTCATGCACCTGATCGAAGAGCGCGAAGGCAAGCTCGAGGTCGGCGAGGTGCACGTCTTCGTCGGCGCCAACTACATCCTGTCGGTGCGCAACAACCACGCGCGCGACTTCCTCGGCGTGCGCGCACGCTGCGAGCGCGAGCCGAGGATGCTCGCCAAGGGCCCGGGTTACGTGCTGTATGCGCTGATGGACGCCGTGGTCGACGGCTACTTCCCGCTCATCGACAAGCTCGAGACCGAGGTCGAGGCCCTCGAGGAGCGCATCTTCACCAAGGGCGCGGGCAATACCAACATCCGCCGCCTGTACCGCCTCAAGCGCAAGGTCACCCTGCTCAAGCACGCCGTGCTGCCGCTGATGGAGGCCGCCGGCAAGCTGCACAGCGGGCGCGTGCCCGAGGTGTGCGCCAAGAGCCGGCATTACTTCCGCGACGTCTACGACCACCTCGCCCGCATCAACGCCTCGCTCGACAGCATCCGCGAGACCATCGGCACCGCGATCCAGGTCAACATCTCGCTGGTCACCATCGACCAGACCGAGGTCAGCAAGCGCCTCGCGGCCTGGGCCGGCATCTTCGCGGTCGCCACCGCCTTCGCCGGCATCTGGGGCATGAACTTCAGCCACATGCCCGAGCTGGACTGGGAGTACGGCTATTTCGCCGGCCTCGGCATCATCATCGGCGCCAGCGCCTTCCTGTGGTGGCGCTTCCGCAAGGCAAGGTGGCTGTAGGTCCGCGGCCGTCGAGCCCCCCCCAAGCGCCTCCCTCACCGCTCCCCATTTGCGGCTTGCGCCGCTCCCGCATGGCGCTCCCGCTGCGCCGACTTCCTGTAGGAGCGACGCAAGTCGCGATTGCAGCGTCTCCACACCCACCAGCGTTCATCGGCGCTCCGCCGCCAGATCGCGACTTGCGTCGCTCCTACGAGACCCCCACCGATCTCCACGCCGGTAGAATCTCCCCATGTCCTTCGACGAGCGAATGCCATGAGCTTTTTCGACGACCTTGCGCTCAGCCTCGAGCGCAACCGCATCACCCGCCGCCAGGCGCTGTGGCTGCTCGGCGCTGGCGCCGCGAGCCTCTCCGGCTGCGCCACCTCCCCCGTCACCGGCAAGTCCATCCTCGTCGGCATGAGCGAGGCGCAGGAGGTGCAGACCGACGCCCAGGTCGCGCCGCACCAGTTCTCCCAGGACCTCGGCGCCATCCAGGACCAATCGGTCAACCGCTACGTCGCCGGCATCGGCCAGCGCATGGGACTGCTAACGCATCGCCCGCAGATGCCCTACTCCTACCGCGTGCTCAACGCCAACTACGTCAACGCCTACACCTTCCCCGGCGGCGCGATGGGCGTCACCCGCGGCATCCTCGCCGACCTCGACGACGAGGCCCAGCTCGCCGCCCTGCTCGGCCACGAGCTCGGCCACGTCAACGCCCGCCACGCCGCCCAGCGCCAGGGGCAGAACATGGTCGCGCAGGCGGCCATCGCGGGCCTCAACGTGGCGGCGCAAAACTCCGACTGGGGCGGGCTGATGAGCATGGGCGGGCAGATCGGCGCCAGCGCCCTGCTCGCCGGCTACTCGCGCGAGCACGAGCGCGAAGCCGACGCCCTCGGCCAGGAATACCTCGTCAAGGCCGGCTACCCCGCCTCCGGCATGGTGCGCCTGCATCAACTGCTGGTGTCCGAGGAAAAATCCGCGCCGTCACTGCTGCAGACCATGTTCTCTACCCACCCGATGAGCAGCGAGCGCATGCAGGCCGCCCAGGCCGCCGCTGATTCGCGCTACCGCATCAGCAACAGCCTGGACGCGCGCCGCGAGCGCTTCATGGACAGCACCGCCAGCCTGCGCCGCATCCGCCCCACCATCGACGCCTGCAAGAACGGCGAGACCGCGATGGCCGCCAGGCAGTACGCCAAGGCCCAGACCGAATTCCAGACCGCGCTGGCCAAGACCCCGCGCGACTACGCCAGCAACCTGCGCATGGCCCAGTGCCTGCAGGCCCAGGGCCAGACCGCGAAAGCGGCAAACTACGCCGACAACGCACGCGAGATCTACCCGCAGGAGGCGCAGGCCTACAAGCTCGCCGGCGTGCTCGCCCTGCAGCAGCGCGACGCCGGCCGCGCCTACCAGAACCTCGACCGCTTCGACCGCCTGCTCCCCGGCGACGCCGGCATCACCTTCCTCAAGGGCATCTCGCTCGAGGGCATGGGCAACCGCCAGGCCGCCGCGCAGCACTACGTCGCCTACCTGCGCCAGAGCCAGCAAGGCAACGCCGCGCAGTACTCGTACAACCGGCTCAAAGCCTGGGGCGTGGTGAAATAAGCCGCATCGGCTGCGCTCGCCCCTGCGGCGAGCACGGCGTCACGCCGGCTGCGAAACCGCGAGCTTGAGTCCGAAGCCGAGGAACACCACGCCGGTGAGCCGGTCGAGCGCGGCGACCACCGCCGGCTTCTGCAGAAAGCGCACCGAGCGCCGCGTCAGCGCGACCAGCAGCACGAACCACAGCAGCGACATCGCCACATGGATCGAAGCGAGCAGGAAGCTGAACGACGCCATCTCCACCCCCGCCGGCACGAACTGCGGCAGCAGGGTCAGGTAGAAGATGCCGACCTTGGGATTGAGTGCGTTGGTCAGGAAGCCCTTGGCGAACGCCGAGCCCACCGTCTCACCCCCCGCCGCCACCGCAGGCGCATCGGCGCGCACGCCGCGGCTCCTCAGCAACAGCACGCCCTGCCACACCAGATAGGCCGCGCCAAGAAACTTCACCACGGTGAACACCGTGCCGGACGCCGCCAGCAGCGCCCCCAGCCCGGTCGCCACCACCGCGCCCCACAGCAGGCACCCGGCTGCGATGCCGAAGGCCGCAGCCAGCCCGCGTCGCGCACCGGCCGAGATCGACATGCGCAGTACCAGCGCGGTGTCGATGCCGGGCGTCGCGGCCAGCACCATGGCGGCGAGGGAAAAGGCGACAAGGCTCTGTTCGACGCTCATGACGGGCTCGGCGTGGGTGAAATCCGGCGCGGAGTATAGCGCCTCGCGCCTGGCCTACCGCCGCACCGCGGCCAGCAGCTCGCCGATCTCGCGCTGGCGGAAGCAGTCCGCCACATGGTCGTTGACCATGCCCACCGCCTGCATGAAGGCGTAGCACACCGTCGGCCCGACGAAGCGGAAGCCCAGCCGCTTCAGCTCGCGGCTCATGGCTTGCGATTCCGCCGTCTCGGCCGGCACGTCGGCGAGCGTGCGGCGCGCGCCGTCACGCGGCACGCCATCGACGAATTTCCACAGCAGCGCGTCCAGCGAGCCGAAGCGCTCGCGCACGGA
>JAGOEI010000065.1 GCA_017997795.1 Thauera sp.
TGGCGCCGCAAGCCAGCCCCACCAACAAGGTGCTTGCCGGCGTCACCCAGCTCGTCACCCGCTACAGCTACGGCCAGCTCAAGTCGCTGCTGCAGGCCAACGTGTGCCCGCTCGAGGACCGCCAGGGTATCCGCGTGGTGCGCGGCATCACTACCGAGGGCGAGGCCTTCTCGCAGATCACCACCCGGCGCATCGTGGACTACGCGAAGGCCGGCATCCGCCAGGTCGCCAACCCCTTCGTCGGCCGGCTCAACAACGAGCGCGTGCGCACCGCGCTGCACGGCGCGCTCGACAGCTTCCTGACCACCATGGTGGTGGACGAGGCCCTCACCGGCTACCAGCTCGAGGTCACCGCCACACGCGCCGACGAGATCGCCGGGCGCTGCATCGTCAACGTGGCCATGCAACCCACCTTCAGCATCGACTACATCCGCGTGACCCTCGCGCTGTCCTGAACACGCAGGTAAGGAGACCGACATGCCATCTGCCGCCAATCAGAATGTGTACACCGGTGCCGACGGCACCATCCTGCTCGCCCCCGCCGGCGACGGTCCCGAGGGCGGTGCCGCCAGCGCCGTGATCGAGGGCAACGACCTGATCCAGGTCGGCCGCGTCACCGGCGTCACCGTCCAGGTCAGCTCGGCGATCCGCCCCTTCCACGAGATCGGCCAGCGCTACGCCAGCGAGCTGCGCTCGGGCAACGTCAGCGTGAGCGGCCACATCGACCGCGCCTGGCTCAATGGCGCGCTGCTGCGCCTGCTGCTGGGCGAAGCGGCCGACCAGCGCCCGCGCGCGTCCTGGGTGCAGCCCGCGTTCAACATCACGCTGATGGCCGAGAACGCCGCCAGCCCGGGCACCAAGTCGATCGTCACCCTGCACGACGTCAAGCTCGAGCAGTGGAATCTCACCATGCCGGAGGACGACTTCGTCATGGAGGGCGCCGACTTCCAGGCGCTGTACGTGACCGTCCGCGACGAACGAGGCTGAGCCGATGAGCATGGCAACGCAGGCGCGCCCGCCGGCGGTCGACGCGGCGCCCGAGGCCTACCTCGGCGCCGACGAGTTGCTCGCCGGGAGCGCCGCGACCTACGACATCGAGGTACCGGCGGCGCTGATCGAGGCCGGCCGCAGCGGCTTCGCCGGGCGGGTGCAGATCCGCCCGCTGACCGTGCGCGACCTGCAGCTGATCAGCCGCGCCGCGCGCGACAGCGACAGCCTGGCCGGCGCGCTGATGGTGCATGCGGCGCTGCAGGTGCCGGAACTGTCGCTGCCGCAGGTGTCGGCGCTGCCGATCGGGCTGATGGAGTTCCTGCTCGCCGAGGTCAACCGCATCAGCGGCCTCGCCGTCGCCCCCGCAGCACTGGAAGAAGCCGCCGAGCAGCCGATCGCGCGCGCCGCCCATGTGCTGGCGCGCGAATTCGGGTGGACGCCGCAGCAGATCGGCGAGCTCACCCTCGGCCAGATCCTGCTCCACCTGCAGATGCTGCGCGAGGAAGGCGGGCGCCATGGCTGATACGCGCCGCCTCGCGGCCGCCCTTGCGCCCTTCCATGCGGCCAGCAAGCACCTGCAGGCGACGCAGGCGCGGCTGTCCGCGCTGGTCGCCGCCGTCACGGGCGAGGTCGCGGCGCGCACCGGCAATCTCGAGCGCCTGCCCGCGGCGGCGCGCTTCAACCCCTTCTCCGCCACGACACCCTTCAACCCCTTTGCTGTGCTGCCGAAAGTCGCCGACGCGGCGAACGGGGCCGAAGCCGGCGTCAAGGCGCGCGGACGGCGCAGCGACAATGGCAGTCGGGCTGCGTCGGGGGCCGCAGCGCGCGCCGGTGCAGGCGCACGCGCCGGCCTGGCCGGCCTTGCCAGCGCCGCGGACAGCCTTCGTCAGGCGCCGGGCCGGCCGCCAGACCTCCCGCCGTCCGCCGTAGCGCTCACACCCGCTGCCGCAACCCCGCGCGCTGAAGCGGGGCGCGCCCCGGCGCGCACGGCCCCATCCGTCACCGCCGCCGCAGCGGCCGGCGCAGGCAAGGGTTCAGCCAGCGCGTGCTCGGTCGGCGAACTCATCAACGCTGTACTGCAGGGCTACACCGCGCCCGCCGGGCCCCCGGAGGCTGGCCGCACGCCCGCGCGCACGGCTCGATCGGGCGCTGCCGCAGCGGCCGGCGCGGGCAAGGCTTCGGCCAGCGCACAGTCGGTCGGCGAACTCATCGACGTCGTACTGCAGGGCACCGCCCCTGTCGCGCGCCCCGCGGCCGGCGAAACGCTCGCGCGTGCAGCCCGCCTCGGCACTGCCGCAGTGGTCGACGCCGCCCAGGCTTCCGCCAGCGGGCCCTCGGTCGGCGAACTCATCGGCAGCCTGTTGCAGCGCCACGCCGCCCCGCGCCCGGACACCCGCCCGACCATGAAACCGCAACCTACGGCGAGCGCTGCCGACGCCAGCGCGCACCTGCAGTCCGCCACCGATGCGCTGCACACCCTGGTCGCGCCGCTGTTCCTGCGCGCCGCTCCCGACACCGGCGCCGGCGCTGCGAAGGCGGACACGCAGCGTGCATCCGGGCGCCTGCCGCTGCTGCGCGCGCCGTCCCGTCTGCTCGGTGCGACATTGCCGGACGCGCAGGCCACGACCACGCCCGCCGCCAACGCCAAGGCCTGGGCAGCACCCGCCGCGCCCGCATCCGGCCAGCCCGCGGACGGCCCCGCCGACCTCGCCGCCGAGCTCGATCGCCTGCTGCGCGAACAGGCCTGGCTCAGGGGAGTGGATCTGACATGAGCCTCACGCCCATGCTCGCCGACTGGGAACTGCCGCGCGTGACCCGGCTGGAAACCCTCGAGACGCGCGACTTCCTCGAGCTCCCGGTGCCGGGACGCGCCGGCAGCCTGTTCCAGGATCTCGACCGCCGTCCCGCGCGCATCCTGATCGAGGGCTCGGTGTTCGGCAGCGAAGCCGGGCTGGAGATGCTCAACGCGGTGCGCGAGAAATACCTCGCCGGCGAGCCGATGACCTTCGTCTCCGACATCGTCACCGGCACCGACATCCAGTACGTGTTGCTGCAGCAACTGCACGTGCAGGCCGAGGCCAGCGCCCCCGACCAGATCGATTACACGCTGTGGCTCACCGAGTCGCCCCCACCGCCGCCGCCCGCCGACGTGCTCGGCGGCATCGACACCAGCCTGCTCGACGACGCGGCCGGCCTGCTCGACCAGGCGATGGGCGCCCTCGACGCGCTCGAGGCGCTGGGCAGCATGCCGGCGATCTCCGACCCCACCGGGCCGCTCGCCGGCATCCTCGGCGACACCGCGCCCGCGATCGGCCAGCTCGGCAGCATCGGCGCCGGCCTGCGCGGCCTGCTGGAGTAAGCGACCATGGCCGGACTGCTCGCGCAACTCGACCTCACGGCATCCGGCGCGGACCTGTCCGCGATCGCGGGCGGCATCGGCGGCGCCTTTGGCGACCTGGGCAAGCTGATCGCCGGCTGGCAGAGCGGCCCGCCGGGTGACTTCGGCAGCGCGCTGTCCGGGCTCGGTGGCCTGGCGGTGCCGCAGCTCTCCGGCGGCTTCGATTTCAGCGCCAGCTTCGGCAACCTGCTGCCCAGCCTGCAGGGCGAACTCGGCGGCCTCGCCCAGGGGCTGCAGGGCGACATCGCCGCCCTGCCCGAGATCCTCGGCGGCGATCTGCAGGCCGCGTTCGCGCCGCTGCTCGCGCGCATCGGGCGCCTGCAGGCGCTGTTCGGCAGCGACTGGCGTTGCGGGCTTGGCGCGAGCATGGAAGCCGGCGGCGGCGCTGGCGCAGGTGCCGGAGGAAGCGGCGGCGGGAGCGGGAGTGGCGGGAGCGGGAGCGGTGCAAGTGGCGGAGGCGCCTCGGGCAACGCATCCGGCAGCGGCGCATCCTCTGCGCCGCCGAGCGACGCCGGCGCCCTCGACACCGCCCAGGTTGCCGCTGCGCGCAGCCTGATCGACACCCTGCCCGCCGACCTCACCGTGCCCAGCCTGCTGCGCTGGGTGCATGCCCGCGTCGGCACCTTCCGCCCGGGTTATTTCCAGCTCCGCTCGCTGCCCATCCTCGACGACCTGCGCGACCCGCTCGACACCCTGGTCCGCTGGGACGATGCCACCGCCGCCGCGGTCGAGGCCGAACTGGTGCACACGGTCGGCGAGTTGGACAAGCTGATCGCCTTCAACACCACCGGCTGTATCGCGCGCGCGCTGCCCGCAGCCGACATCGCGGCACAGTCCGGCGTGGCGGTCGGCACCGCGGGCCGCAGCTTCGTCGACGCCATGGCAGCGCTCGCCACCGCCGTGCAGGCCGGCAATGCCGCCAGCGCCGCCACTGCACTCGCCACGGCGCAGACGGCACTCACCACCCTTGCCGGCGCAAACACCGGCGCACTCGACGCGGCCGCGGTCGACGCCCGTGCGCGCCTGATGTCCAGCCTGGTCGAACTCCCCGGCGCGCTCGACGCCGGCCTGTGCCGCACGCTGGTGCTGCTGCAGCCGCGCGCCACCTTCGCCGACCTCACCCAGGGCATCAGCGGCCTCGCCGTGCCGACCCTGCCGCCCAACGCGTTCCAGCCGCTCACCGAGCTCATCGACGACGTGCGCAGCCGCCTGCAGTCGGTGCTCGAGCTGCTCGACATCAGCGCGGTCAGCGCCCCGGTCACCGACGCCCTCGACGCCGCCGGCGACGCGATCGCCGCCATCGAGCAGCAGCTCGCCGGCCTCGGCGCCAGCGCCGAACGCGCCTTCGGCGACGCCCGCAGCCAGATCCAGGCGCTCGACCTCGCCAGCCTGCAGCAGCAGCTCGAAGCCGCGCTCGAGCAGGCGGTCGCCGCCCTCGAAGCGGCGCTGTCGAGCGCGCTGTCGCCCGCCACCTCGGCGCTCGGCGAGGCCCTGCAGGCGGCCGATACGGCGATGGACGCCATCGACCCCGAAGCGCTGGCCGAACCGCTGCGCCAGATCCTCGAGCCGATCGCCAACCTCACCCAGCAGGGCGAGGTGTCCGACCTCATCGCGCTCCTCGAGCAGATCAAGCAGCTCGCCGAATCCCTGCCCCGCATCTCATTCGCCCCGGTGGCCGACGAGGTCATCGGCGCCATCGGCCAGCTCCAGGGCGTGCTGCGCTCGATCGACCCCTCCACCCTGCCCGCCCCCGGCCCCGAGCTGATCCGCGGCGCCATGAGCGTGCTGCCGCAGTCGCTGGTGCCGCTCACCGACCCGCTGGTGGTCGAGCTCGAGGTCCAGCTCGATGGCAGCCCGGTCGAGCTGCTGCTGCAGATCAAGGCCCTGCCCGAGCAGGCGCGCGAACGCCTGCTCGCGCTGTCGCCACGCGCTGCGCTGCAGCCGCTGCTGGCCGAACCCTACGGCGCGGTGCGCGACGGCCTGGCCGCCTTCAGCCCGACACAATGGCTGGAGCAGGCCGACCGTGCGCTGGCCGACGCTCGCCAGAACCTGGGCCGCCAGCTCGACGTCGCCGCCGTGCTGCAGCCGGCGGCGCAGGCCCACGCCGCGCTGATCGGCGAGCTGGAAAAGCTGCGCCCATCGACCCTGCTCGCGCCACTGACCGACGCCGTACAGGGCGCACTGCAGGGGCTGGATGCCGCGGTGCCCGCGGGCGAACTCGGCGATGCGCTCAGCGGCGTGCTGGCGCGGGTGCGCAGCTTCGGCAACACGCTGGACAGCGCGCTCGACGTCGCCGACCACCTGGTCGCCAAGCTCGCCGCGCTCGGCGACGCCGACGGCCAACTCGACACCTGGCTCGACAGCGTGCTCGCCAAGGTGCCCGAGACGGCCACAGGCGAACTCGCCAACGCGCTCGAGGCACTGCGCACCAACGCGCTCGCCAGCGCCGCCGACGCCCTGCGCACACGCTGGGCCGCTGCACGTGCCCCCCTGACCGACGCACTTCCCGCCGCCGGCGCCCAGACCCTGCTGAGCGAACTCGCGCTCGCGCGCAGCCGCACCCGCAGTGCCCTCGCCGCACTGCCGCCGGCCAACGCCAACGCCATCTCCACCTTCCTCGACGCCCCCGCGACCCGCGCTGCCGAGGACGCCCTCAACGCCTTCGCCGCGCTCGAGCGCCGCCTGGCCGAGACCGACACCCGCCTGGCCACGCTGTTCGACCAGTTGGCCGAGCGCTTCCCCGCCACCGACGGCCCCTTCGCCGCGCTGCTGCCCGGCAGCCCCGCCCTGGTCCGCCAGTGGGTGCGCGACGCGCTGATGCGCCAGTTCGGCCAGCCGCTGGTGCTGTTCCTCGACAGCCTCAAGGTGCTGGTCGCGCTGCTGCAGACCGCCTCCGCCGCGCTGCGCAGCCTGGTCGATGCGCTGCAGGCCAAGCTCGACGAACTGCTCGCCGCGCCGCAGGCGCTCGCCGACCTGCTCGCGCGCATCGAGTCGCTCACCGACCGCATCGCCGGGCTCGACCCCGCGCTCTACGCGCAACAGGTCGACACGCTGTATCGCGACCTGCTCGGCGAGCTGCGCGCGCTCGACCCCGCCAGCCTGCGCCAGCCGCTGGAAGCCACGCGCGACCGCCTGCTCGCGCGCATCTCGCTCGACACGGTGATCCCGCCCGCGCTGCGCGCCCAGCTCGACGCGCTGCACCAGGAACTGCAGACCAAGGTCGGCGCGCTCGACCCCGACCCGCTGCTGCTGCAACCGCTGGACGAAACCTGGCGGGCGACGGTGGAGCCGCTGGTCGCCGCGCTCGACATCAGCGTCTCGATCCAGATCGTGATCGACTGGGTGCACAGCCTGCCGCCCGAGCTGCGCGTGCAGATCGGCCGCGTCGACCAGGCGTACGCCGGGCTGCTCGCCAGCGCGCCGGGCGGCGGCGGCGCCTCGGCGAGCGCCAGCGTCAGCGTGGGCACCTAGGAGAACAGGATCATGCTCGGCTCAATCCTGATCCAGCCGCAGATGCTCGACCGCATGCACGGACGCGGCGTGGGCGACGAGATGGCCGACGAGATCGTCGCCATCGCGCACCAGCTCAGCCTCGACCCGGCCGCCGCCGAAGCGGTGTTGCCCGCCTTCCAGGCCGCGGGGCAGCGCTTTGCCGACGCGCTCCTCGCCCGCCTCGGCCCGCGCCTGCCACAGGCGCTCACCGAGCTGCGCGGCCTGATCGAACCGATCACCCAGCCCATCGCCAGCCTGGCGACAGGCGCGCCCTCGGGCCCCGGCCCGGCCTCGACCGCCGATCTGCTCGAGCGCCTCGCCGACAGCCTCGAACGCCTGGCGCCGATCGCCGGCCTGCTCACCGACGCGCAGATCCGCAGCACGCTGCAGCGCGCCCAGCGCATCCTCACCGACACGCTCGGCCTGAGTCAGGCGGGTTTTCGTGCCGACTTCCTGGTGCTGCTCGGCGAGGTGCGCGCCGAGCTGCGCACCCACCCCGAGGGCGCCAGCGCGCAGGTGAAGGCGGTGCGCGAGGCCTTCGCCTGCCTGCTCAGCCGGCTCGAGCGCGACGTCTATCCGCGCTTCCCCACGTTGGACCTGAACCTCGACCGCCTCGCCGGCCTGCTGATCCGCGCGCTGCGCGAGACCCCGCTGCCGGCGATTTCGGGACATGCCGAATGCCTGCTCGGGCGCATCGAGGCCGTGCTGCGCGTGCTCGCCGAGATCGCCCGTGGCGCGGCGGTCAACACCCGTGGCGGCCTGCCGCGCGCCGCCGTCCCCGCGGCGAGCGCGACGACCCGCAGCACGCGCAGCCGCGCTGGCTCGCGCTCGACCGGCGTGCCACCGCGCAGCGAGGACGGCCAGTACTGCTGGTACGCCTCGTGGCTCTATGCACGCCACCGCCAGGGCTTCCAGAACGGCTTTGGCACCGGCCTGCTGCAGAACATCACCCCCGGCTACCCGGGCGATGAAGTCTGGCTGACCACCGATCAGAAATGCCTGGTGCTGCGCCGCGCCACCGTCGACGACGCCGTGCTGCACCGCGCCGACACGCCCTTCGCCTGGCACCAGGCGCCGCAGTTCGCCGGCCCGGCGAGCCGCGAGCACTTCAGCTTCGGCGCGATCTCGCCCGCCTTCCTCGAAGACTGGACACGCGCCACCGCCATCCTGCAGAAAAGCGCCGCAGGCTTCTGGCATGCGGTGGCGATGGGCATGGGCGAGCGCGAATACGCCTGCAACATCCCGCTGTGGCTGTGGAACTGGACCGACGCGGTCGCACGCGGCGCGGGCGACGCGCCGCTGCCCTCGCTGATCGTGCGCTCGCTCGGCTGGGGCGTGGGTTCGAGCTGGCTGTTCTCGTCCTTGCTGCCGATGCTGACCGTGCTCGGCGGCTCCTTCGAGGGCGTGCACACCAAGACCACCGCCGGGCTCGGCTTCCTGCAGTGGCTGACGCTGATCGGCGGCGACGCGCTGTCGGCCTACACCATCAGCGGCGCCACCCAGGGCGTGAATGACTTCTTCCTGTCCTTGTTCACGCTGATCAACCAGACCGGCCCCGACGGCCCGCCGCCGGTGGGCGACGACCTGCGCCCGGCCAACTGGCAGCGCGCCGACCCGGTGATCGGCCTGGTGAACCTCGCCATCGGCTTCGGCTTCCGCGCGCTGATTCCGCGCGACGACTACGGCCTGCCCTTCGAGAATGGCAGCGCGTCCTTCGGCCCGCTGTACTTCCCGTGGATGCTGCTCGGCGCGCCACTGATCAACGCCTTCGGCAACATGCTCGGCACCTTCATCGCGTGGGCGATCGCGCGCAACCACACCCCGCTGCAGCTCGGCGAGAAGGTCGGCCTGGGCGCGCTGTTCGGCACGCTCACTTTCATCATCGAGTTCTACAGCCAGCGCGACGGCAGCACCGACGGCGGGCGCTACAACCCGCGCATCGACCCCACCGACACGCCCTACCCGGACACCCGCAGCGACTTCGCCGGCTATCCGGACAAGGCCGGCTCGCCCTACCACCTGCCCTACGCCGCCGACAGCGCCATGTACGTCGGCCAGGCCAACCTCGGCTTCTTCAGCCACGCGCGCTGGAACAGCTTCCCGCAGATCTACGCCTACGACTTCGCGCACGACTTCGGCGACGAGATCCTGGCCATCCGCGACGGCACGGTGGTCGATTTCTTCGACTGGATCCCGGACAACATCCAGCCGAACACCACCCAGAGGTCGACCGCGCGCACCGCCTCCGACGGCGTCATGGGTGCGAGCTGGCGCGACGACAACCCGGGGTGGAACTTCATCGCCATCCGCCACGACAGCCGCATCGACGCCCAGGACCGCGACCAGGGCGGCACGGCAGTGACGACCTACGCCATCTACGGCCACGGCGCCACCGAGGGCGTGCGCACGCTGTGGCAGACGCTGTACGGCAAGACACCGCAGCAGATCATCGGCACCCGGGTGCGGCGCGGCAACCCGATCATGCGCGCCGGCAGCACCGGGGTGAGCTTTCACAACCACCTGCATCTGCACGTGCTGCGCGGCCCCGCACCGCCAGCCACGCCCGAGCCGCTCGGCGCCACCCAGCTCGTCACCGCCGGCGCGCTCAGCAGCTACACCCTGCCCTTCGTGTTCGCCGACGCTCCGGGCGACGGCGTGCTGAAGAACCTGCGCTGGTACCGCTCGCGCAACACGCGCAGCACGGAGCTGCCGCCATGATCGGCGACGCGCTGATGGACAGCCTCGGCGGCGCACTCGGCGGCTCGAGCGGCGCCGGAACACTGCCCCCACCACGCGCGAAGGTGTCGCGTGGCGGCGGCGCGCCCTCGGCCGGCGGCTTCGGCGCCGAACTGGTTGCCCTGCTCACCGGCCCCGCCCAGCCCGACCCGCTCACCGCCGCGCTGGTCGAGGCCGAGGTGCACCTGCTGCCGGCGCCGGCGCTGTCCGCGTGCCGGCTGCGCTTTCTGCCCGGCAGCGATTTTCCCGCGCTGGCGGCGGGCGATGTGCTCAAGCTGCAGCTCGGCGCCGGCGACGATCCGCCAGCGGTGTTCACCGGCCCGGTCACCCTCATCGGCGGCGCCAGCGGCCTGCTCGAACTGGTGCTCGGCGCCGCCGCTGCGCCGCTCACCCGCGTGCGGCGCAACGCCGGCTACGAGAACCAGGGCTTCGCCGACCTGATCAAGCTGTGGGCGGGCGAGGCCAGCCTCACCCCGGGCGACATCGACGCCGGACCCAAGTACGCCTTCCTCGCCATCGACGCCCAGGCCTCGCTTTGGGAATGGATGGCGCGCCTCGGCCAGGCCGCCGGCGTCCACGTGTGGATGGATGCCGATGCGCGCCTCAACGCCCGTGCGTCGCGCGGCCAGCCGGTGGCGACCTGGGGCTGGGGCCGTGACCTGCTCGGCCTGCAGGCCGAACTGCACGACCCGGCGATCACCGCCTTCGGCGGCCTGGCCACCGGCAAGGCCAAGGAAGGCGCGTGGAGCGCGGGCGAGAAGCCCGCCGGCGGTGCTGCGCCGGGCGGTGGCGGCACGGCACCCGGCGGCGCCGGTGGCCTGGCCGGCGCGCTCGGCGGTTTGACCGGCGCGGGCGCCAAGCCCGCGGGCCGGGTTCACATCACCGTGCCCGGCTGCCCGGCGCTCGACATCGCCAGCCCGTTCGCGCTCGAGGACTGCCCGGGCGGGCGCGGCGACGGCGACTGGGTGGCGATCGCGGTCGAACACCGCTTCGCGCCAGGCCAGGGCTTCATCACGCGCGCGACGGGAGTGCCGGCATGAGCGCGCTCTACGACACTCTGCGCCAGATGATCCGGCGCGAACTCGCCAGCCACCGCTTCGCCGAGATCGGCACGGTGCAGGCGGTGTACCCGTCCGACCCCGGCCCGTACAGCGCCGACGTCGTGCTGCGCGGCACCGAGCTGGTGCTGCGCCACGTGCCGGTGGCCACGCCGCGCAAGGGCTTCGCCAGCCTGCCCGAGGTCGGCGACCTGGTGCTGGTGCAGTTCATCGGCGGCGCGCTCGACCGCCCGGTGGTCACGGGTACGCTGTATAACGAAAGCGACACCCCGCCCGAGAACGTCGAGAACGACTGGGTGCTGCAGCTGCCCTCCGGTGCCGACGCCAAGGAAAGCGGCGTGCGCGTCGAGATCCGCCAGTCCTCGCCGATCGGCTTCACCGTCAGCCTGATGGGCGACCGCTTCAAGATGGAGGTGCAGGACGACGACCCGGTGATGACGCTGAAAGTCGCCGACGCCACGGTCACCATCGACGGCGGTGGTGGCGTGACGATCGACACCGAGGGCGACCTCAACTTGAAGGCCGCCGGCAAGCTGACCCTGAAGGCCGGCGGTGACGCCACCATCGAATCCCGCGCCAACCTCGTGCTCAAGGGCGCGATGGTCAAGATCAACTAGGGCGAACGAGGACACGCGACCATGAGCCTGCCTGCCGCGAAAGAAGGCGACCGCATCCTCGCCACCGACATCCACATCCAGATGGTGCCCAGCCCCGGCGGGCCGATCCCGACGCCGCTGCCCAGCCCCTTCGTCGGCACCATCGACGGCGGCCTGTCGTCCGACGTGCAGATCGAGGGCAAGGCCGCCGCCACCAAGGACTCGACCGCCACCAACACGCCCAGCCACATCCCCACTGCCGGCCCGTTCCAGAAGTCGCCGTCGAACAGCGCCACCATCCTCGCCGGCTCGAGCACGGTGATGATCAACGGCAAGGCGGCCGCGCGCATGGGCGACATGGCGCAGACCTGCAACGACCCCGCCGACCTGCCCGCCGGCACCGTGATCGCCAGCGGCACGGTCCTGATCGGATGAACGCCATGCCCAGCTTCCGCCCGCCCTCCACCGCCCACCTGCTGTGCGACATCGCCATCCATGCGGTGCATCGCGAGTTGCGGCCGGTGTATCGCCTGACCGAGACGGCGAAGCAGCCGCGTGCGGCGTGGGACTTCGTGCCCCGCGACGGGCTGGAGAACCTCGCCCAGGCGGTCATCCTGCGCCTGCTCACCCCGCGCGGCGAGCTCGCCGCGCTCGGCCACCCGGACTACGGCTCGCGGGTGCATGAACTGATCGGGCGCGAGAACGACGGCCCGCGCCGCAACCTGCTGCGGCTCTTCATCCTCGAGGCGCTCAAGGCCGAGCCGCGCATCGACAAGGTGGCCGAGCTGCGCGTCGAACCCTCGCCCGGCACCCGCTCCACGGTCGACGTGCTGCTGCGGGTGAAGCCGGTCGCCGCCACCGAGCTGGTGACGATCGGCCCCTTCTCCATCGAACTTGCCGTGTGAGGACGCCATGTCTTTCCGCCGCAAAACCTATCCCGAAGTCGCCGAAAGCCTGCTCAACCGCCTGTTGGGCGGGGTGAGCGGCGAG
>JAGOEI010000066.1 GCA_017997795.1 Thauera sp.
CGGCTGCGCGCCGAGTCCATCCACGCGCCGCCGCGCTTGGTGCTGCGCGCGTGCAGGTCGAGGTAGAAGTGGCCGACGAGTTCCGGGCCGTTCGCGCCGTCCTTCTCGATGCGGAAGAAGCGCACGTCGGGGTCCCAGCTCGGCGCCTCGTCGGGGAGGATGTCGACCCGGTACAGCGCGCGGATCACGCCGAACAGGCCGTCGAGCACCTTGGGCTCGGGGAAGTACTGCTTCACCTCCTGGTCGGAGTAGGCGTAGCGCTGCTCGCGCAGCTTCTCCGAGGCGTAGGCCACGTCCCAGGGCTCGAGCGTGTCCAGCCCCAGCTCGGCCCTGGCGAAGGCCTTCAGCTCCTGCAGGTCCTTCTCGGCGAAGGGCTTGGCGCGGGCGGCGAGGTCGTGCAGGAAGCCGAGCACCTGTTCCGGCGTGTCGGCCATCTTGGGCACCAGCGAGACCTCGGCGAAGCTGTGGTAGCCGAGCATGCGCGCCTCTTCATGGCGCAGCGCGAGGATGCGGCCGATCAGCGGGCCGTTGTCGAGCACGGGGTTGCCGAGCTCCGAGGCGCGGGTGGCGTAGGCGCGGTACATGCGCGCGCGCAGCTCGCGGTCGTCGGCGTAGTGCAGCACGGGCAGGTAGGCGGGCATCTGCAGCGTGAACTTCCAGCCTTCCTTGCCTTCGGCTTCGGCGGCGGCGCGGGCGGCCTCGCGCGCATCCTCCGGGATCCCCGCAAGGCCGGCTTCGTCCGTGATCCACTCGGCGTGGGCGTTGGTGGCGTCGAGCAGGTTCTCGGAGAACTTGGCGGCGAGCTGGGACTGCTCTTCCTGGATCTCCTGGAAGCGCGGCTTCTGCGCGTCGGGCAGCTCGGCGCCGGAGAGGCGGAAGTCGCGCAGCGCGTGTTCGAGGATGCGCTGGCGCACCGGCGACAGGGTGGCGAACTCGGCGCTGTCGTGCAGCGCCTTGTACTTCTGGAACAGCGCCAGGTTCTGCCCGACCTCGGCGTAGAAGCGCGAGATCTCGGGCAGCATCGCGTTGTAGGCCTCGCGCCACGCCGGCACGTCGAAGACGCTGTGCAGGTGGCCGACCACGCCCCAGGCGCGCCCCAGGCGCTCGCCGGCCTCGTCCATCGGGCTGACGAAGCCGTCCCAGGTCGGCGCGGCCGGATCGGCGGTGAGGCGCTCGATCAGCGCACGGTTCTCGTCGATGAGGCCGCGGATCGCGGGCTCGACGTGTTCCGGCCGGATGTCCGCGAAGCGCGGCATGCCGCTGAAGTCGAGCAAGGGGTTGGGGGGTCGGGCGGCTGTCTGGACGGAGGTGTTGTCTTGCATCTTCAACCTTTCGTGTTCGATCCGGGCGGGCCGGACAAGGCGGCTATTCTGCCGCAAAAATGAAGACGGGCGCCGCGTTCGGCGCCCGTCGGTGCTTCGGTGACGCGTGCTCAGCGGACGAGGTCGCGATAGGCGTGCCAGGTGGCGTGGCCTACCAGCGGCAGCAGGATCACCATGCCGATCATCATGCTGGCGAAGCCGATGCCGATCAGGGCGACGATCATCACCGCCCACAGCAGCATCGCATCGAAATTGACCTGTACCGCCCGCAGGCTGGTCATGGCCGCGGTGATGGTGTCGGTTTCGCGGTCCATCACCATCGGGATCGCGATTGCCGACAGCGAGAACACGACGAGCGCGAGCACCGCGCCGACGATGACGTAGGCCGCGAGGAAGTACAGGTTGCCGTCCGAGCTCAGGATCCCGCTGACGAAGTTCGTCACGTTGTCGATCTCGCCACGATAGAAGAGCGCGAACATGATCGCCGAGATGCGCTCCCAGCCGATCAACGCGATGGCGAGGAAGGCGCCAAACATGGCGAGGGCGTCAGCGTTACGCGCGAGTCCGCGAATCGATCCGAAGAAGGAGACCTTTTCCCCTTTCTCATAGCGGCGCGAGATCTCGTACATGCCGGCCGCGGCGATCGGCCCGATCAGCATGAAGCCCGAGATGGCTGCCATGAAGAGATAAGGCTTGTCGGCCGCATAGGACAGGATCAGATAGCCGATGGCGGCCAGGATCACGCCGTAGGAGAGGCTGGCGCCGAGATTCTCCCGCATGTCGTTCCAGCCCATGCGCAGCCACTGCATCGGGCGCTCGGTTCCAATCGAGCGGATGTGGGGCAGGTTGAAGTGTTGCTCCTGCGAGTCGTAGGGCTTGTCCATGTTCTTCTCTCCTCATCTCTGTTGTTTTGGGTGAGCCGAGACCCGGGCGTGCGCAGGATGCTGGCGTGAATGTCCATGTCGGGCATCGGGTCTTCGCTTTTTAGAATAGGATATGTGCGAAGAGTTCGCGAATGGGAGTTATTCCTTGTCCAGATAGGCTGGTGCTATGCAGCAAGCCTTGGTTCTTCCTCACGCCGGGCGTTCGGGTCGATCAGGTGTGCAGTGGATCCGGACACGGAACAAAAAAGGGCGCCCTGCGGACGCCCCTTTTCCTGATCACGCGCGGTCCGCGTATATGGCGCAGCGGCTCAGGCCAGCTTCTGTCCGGTCAGGCGCTCGTAGGCCTCGCGGTACTTGCCGGCGGTGTGCTCGATGACGTGGGCCGGCAGCTTCGGCGCCGGCGGCGCCTTGTTCCAGTCGAGCGTCTCCAGGTAGTCGCGCACGTATTGCTTGTCGAAGGACGGCGGGCTGATGCCTTCGCGGTAGCTGTCGGCGGGCCAGAAGCGCGACGAATCGGGGGTGAGCGCCTCGTCGATCAGGTGCAGCGTGCCGGCGGCGTCGATGCCGAACTCGAACTTGGTGTCGGCGATGATGATGCCGCGGGTCGCGGCGAACTCGGCCGCCTCGGAATAGAGCGCGATCGCCGCGGCGCGCGCCTCCTCGGCGAGCTGGGCGCCGGTCTTGCCGGTGCCGGCGAGCGCGTCCTTCATCAGCGCCTCGCAGCGCGCCTGCGCCTGCTCGAACGAGATGTTCTCGTCGTGCTCGCCCATGTCGGCCTTCGACGACGGCGTGAAGATCGGCGCCGGCAGCTTCGCCGCCTGCTTGAGCCCCGCCGGCAGCGCGATGCCGCAGATCGCGCCGGTGGCCTGGTAGTCCTTCCAGCCCGAACCGATCACGTAGCCGCGCACCACCGCCTCGATCGGCAGCGGCTTCAGGCGCTTGACCACCAGCGCGCGCCCGCGCACCTGTTCGCGCTCGTCGGCGGCGACCACGGTCTCGGGGTCGATGCCGGTGAGCTGGTTGGGCAGGATGTGGCCGAGCTTGTCGAACCAGAAGTTCGCCAGCGCCACCAGCACGCGGCCCTTGTCGGGGATCGGGTCGGGCAGGATCACGTCGAAGGCCGACAGACGATCGCTGGTCACGATCAGCAGCTTGTCGGCATCGACGGCGTAGATGTCGCGCACCTTGCCGCGGCCGAGCAGCGGCAGGCTCTTGATGGAAGTCTCGAAAATGGGCGTCGCCACGGTGGGGCCTCGGGTTGCTGGCAAAGCGGGGATTATAGGGGAGCGGAGGCGCAGCGTAATGCGGCCGTCGGAGCGCTAGCTGCCGAGCTCCGGAAACAGCACCTCCGTGAAACCGAACTTGCTGAAGTCCCGCACCCGCATCGGGTACAGCGTGCCGTCGAGGTGGTCGCATTCATGCTGCACCACGCGGGCGTGGAAGCCCTCGGCGACGCGGTCGATCGGCGCGCCGTCGGGGGTGAAGCCCTGGTAGCGGATGCGGGTGTGGCGGGGCACGACGCCGCGCAGGCCGGGGACCGAGAGGCAACCTTCCCAGCCGTCCTCCAGGTCGTCGGAAAGCGGCGTGATCACCGGATTGACGAGGATGGTCATCGGCACCGGCGGCGCGTCCGGGTAACGCTGGCTGTGCTCGAAGCCGAAGATCACGACGCGCAGGCCGACGCCGGTCTGCGGGGCGGCGAGGCCGACGCCACCTTCGGCCGCCATGGTGTCGAACATGTCGGCGATGAGCGTGGCGAGCTCGGGCGTGCCGAAGGCGGTGACCGCGGCGGCGGGTTGCAGCAGGCGCGGATCGCCCATGCGCAGGACGGTGCGGACGGTCATGGGTGGGCGGACTTCCGGTCGTGCCGGGAACCGGATTGAGAGTTTCTGGCTGCGGGAGTCATCGATATGGCGGTTGGCGGCAGAAATGGGTGTGGCTGCAGGGTATGGCGGCGGGGCGTAAGGGGCTGATCGTAATGGGGCTGGCCGTCATGGTGCGGGCCCTGCAGGGTCAGGCCGCGTGGGCCTCGAACAGCCCGGCCAGCACCGGCGCCAGCACGAAGTCGAATTCTGCCGCGAGTTCGGCGACCGGGTCATCCACCTCGACGAAGTCGGCGAGCAGCAACGGGCGCAGTGCTTCGGGCACGCGCAGGAAGAGCCCGTCGCGGTCGTTGAGCGGCTCGCCGGAGACGTAGATCTGGGTGACGAAGGAGCGGTCGGCCTCCTGGAACATCGCGGCGTGGATGTGCGGCGTGCGCCCCGGGTAGGGCACCGGGCGGATGGTGCGGAAGCGGTAGCGCCCTTCGGCGTCGGTGACGGTGTGGCCGAAGCCCTGGAAGTTCGGGTCCTCGTCGAGGCCGCCGGTATCGCGCGGGTGGCGGTAGCGGCCGTTGGCGTCGCACTGCCAGATCTCCACGCGCAGCCCGGCCAGCGGCCGGCCGTCGATGTCGAGCACGCGGCCCGACAGGTCGGCGATCTGCCCGGCGGCGCGCGCGCTGCGGCCTTCGACCTGGGTGAGGTCGTTGTCCTTGTGCAGCGGCGGCGTGACTGGGTAGAAGGGGCCGAGCATCTGGCTCGGCGTCAGCGTGCGCTGTGCTGCGGCGAGCGGCGCGGACACCAGCGCGGCAGTGCCGCCGAGGACGAGCTGGCGACGCAGTCTGGATCGAGGCGACATGGTGACAAGTCCTGTCTGGTACATGCTCTGCGGACCACCGCGCGTGCCTTCCGTTCCCCGGCCCGTCGTCGCCCGGCGGTCCACCTGGCCGGGATCGCCTGGCTGCAGCGCTGTTCGCGATTTGTTCCCGGGGTGGCCCGGACAGGCGATTACGCGTGCGTTTCGCCTTCTTCCTTGCCAAGCAGCTTGCGCATCCGCCGTAGCCCCATGTACACGAGCCCTGCGATCACCGGGATCGACAGCGCGGTAAGCACCTCCGGCGTGGCCGGGGCGATGAAGTCCTTGGCGCCCTTGGCGACGTAATTCACCAGTTGCGAGGCGTAGTAGGTGATCGCCACCACCGACAGGCCTTCCACCGTCTCCTGCAGGTGGAGCTGGATCTTGGCGCGGCGGTTCATCTGCGCCAGCAGCTCCTGGTTCTGGCGCTCGATCTCCACGTCCACGCGGGTGCGCAGCAACTGCGAGTTGCGCGCGACGCGGCCGGAGAGGTCGTCCTGGCGGCGGGCGATCGAGGTGCAGGTGTCGATCGCGGGCACCAGGCGGCGATCCATGAACTCGCCGATCGGCGAGAAGCCGGGCAGGCGCTGCTCGCGCAGGTCGTCGATGCGCTGGCGCACCAGGCGGTAGTAGGCGCCGGCGGCGCCGAAGCGGAAGGTGGTGCGCGCCACCGAGCGCTCGACCTCGGCGGCCAGGCGCGACAGGCGGACGAGCACCGCGCGGTCGTCCTCGGCGCTGCGCGACTGGCCCATGCCGTCCATCAGGTCGGCGAGCTCGTCCTCCGCGCGCGACACCAGCCGCCCAACGTCCTTGGCGACTGGAAAGGCGAGCAGCGCCATCACCCGGTAGGTCTCGATCTCGACCAGGCGCTGGGCGATGCGGCCGGCCTGGCGCGGCGTGAAGCCGTTGTCGAGGAGCAGGAAGTGCGAGAAACCGTCATGCAGATGGAAGTCGGTCATCACCCAGCCGGCGCCGTCGGAGACGCTCGAGGCGACCATCGCCTGGCCGTGGCGCGACTGCTGGTGCAGCACCGTCTCCAGTGGCACCTCGGTGACGCTGCGCAGCTCGATGTGGGTGGCGGCGATCAACTGGCCGGGGATGGCCTTGCGCCAGGCGGCGGGCACATGCAGCAGTGCGTATTCGTCGGGGCTGTCTTCGGGCTCGATGCGGCGGAAGAAGCAGTAGCTCGAGAACTCGTTGTGGCGCTCCCACTTCAGGCGGAAGCCTTCGGCCTCCAGCAGCACATGGCCGGTGTCCGTGCTCGGCGTCGGCAGTCCGAGCTGTTCGGCGAGCTGGGCCAGGTGCGCGGCCTCGCGGCTGGCGCTGCCCTCGTGGTGCAGGAAGGCGAGATAGGTGACGAACTCCGGCGTGTCGAGTGGGACCGGCGGGCGGGCGTGGACCTCGTCGTTGAGGGTCTGGCGCAGGGGGTGCTGTTCGAACAGGGAAGACATGATGGCGGGCGGGTCGGCGCGCGGTTTCGCGCGTGGCGGGGCAGAAGTGCCGGGGGCCATTCTTGCCCACGGCTTCAGGCACTGACAAGCGCGAATTCATCAGGGCTGCGCTCCGCTGGTCGTCAGCGCGGCCCGCCGGCGTAGCGCCGCGCGAGCACGTCCAGCGCCAGCGGCTTGATGCGGCTGGCCTGGCCGGCGCAGCCGAAGGCCTCGAAGCGCTCGCGGCAGATGTCGCGCGCGGCGTCGCGGGCGGCCTTGAAGAACTTGCGCGGGTCGAACTCCTTGCGGTCCGTCACCATCAGCCGGCGCATCGCGCCGCTCATCGCCAGGCGCAGGTCGGTGTCGATGTTGACCTTGCGCACGCCGCTGCGGATGCCCTGCACGATGGCCTCGACCGGCACACCGTAGGTCTCGCCGATCTCGCCGCCGTGCTCGCGGATGATGGCGAGCCACTCCTGCGGCACGCTGCTCGATCCGTGCATGACGAGGTGCGTGTTCGGGATGCGGGCGTGGATGGCGGCGATGCGCTCGATGGCGAGGATGTCGCCGGTGGGCGGACGGGTGAACTTGTAGGCGCCGTGGCTGGTGCCGATCGCCACCGCGAGCGCATCGACCCCGGTGGCGGCGACGAAGTCGGCGGCCTCGGCGGGGTCGGTCAGCATCTGGCTGTGGTCGAGCGTGCCCTCGGCGCCGACGCCGTCCTCCTCGCCGGCCTGGCCGGTCTCGAGCGAGCCGAGGTAGCCGAGCTCGCCCTCGACCGAGACACCCACCGCGTGCGCCATCTCGACCACGCGGCGGGTGACGTCCACGTTGTAGTCGTAGCTCGCCGGCGTTTTCATGTCCGCGCGCAGCGACCCGTCCATCATCACGCTGGTGAAGCCGCTGCGGATCGACTGCTGGCACACCGCCGGGCTGGCGCCGTGGTCCTGGTGCAGGCAGATGGGGATGTCTGGCCACTGCTCGACGGCGGCCTCGACCATCTTCTTCAGGAAGGCCTCGCCGGCGTAGCCGCGCGCACCGGCCGAGGCCTGCAGGATGACCGGGCTGGCGGTGGCCTCGGCGGCGAGCATGATCGCCTGGATCTGCTCCATGTTGTTGATGTTGAAGGCGGGCACGCCGTAGTCGTGCTCGGCGGCGTGGTCGAGCAACTGGCGCAGGGCGATCATGGCCATGAGGTGTCTCCGGAAGAAAGGTCAGCCGAGTTCGGGTTCGTGTTCGAACTGCGGCACGGGCTCGATGCGACGACTGGCGGGCCGGGCGCGGGCGCGCAGGGCGGCGACGGCCGGCAGCTCGCGGCCTTCGAGAAATTCCAGGAAGGCGCCGCCGCCGGTGGAGATGTAGTCGATGCGCCCGCCCACGCCGAAGCGCGCGATCGCGGCCAGCGTGTCGCCGCCGCCGGCGATGCTGTAGGCGGGGCTGGCGGCGATGGCCTCGGCGAGCGCGCGTGTGCCGGCGGCGAAGGCGTCCAGCTCGAACACGCCCACCGGCCCGTTCCACACGATGGTGCCGGCGCGCTCGAGCACGGCGGCGAGCGAGTCGCGGCTCTTCGGGCCGATGTCGAGGATCATCCAGCCCGGCGGCACGGACTCGGCGTCGCAGATGCGGGTGTCGGCGTCGGCGGCGAAGCGGTCGGCGATCACCACGTCCTCGGGCAGCCACACCACGCCGCCGCGCTCGGCCAGGCGGCGCTCGACGCGGCGGGCGGCCTCGAGCAGCTCGGGCTCGTGCAGCGAGCCGCCGACCTCGCAGCCGCGCGCGGCGAGGAAGGTGTTGGCGATGCCGCCGCCGAGCACCAGCACGTCGACCTTGTCGGCCAAGCTCTCGAGGATGGTGAGCTTGGTCGACACCTTGGAGCCGGCGACGATGGCGGCGAGCGGGCGCGCGGGCTGGGCGAGCGCGCGGCCCAGGGCGTCGAGCTCGGCCGTCATCAGCGGCCCGGCGCAGGCCACCGGCGCGGCCAGGGCCAGCGCGTGCAGCGTGCATTCCTTGCGGTGGGCGGTGCCGAATGCATCGTTCACATACACGTCGATGAAGCGCGCGATGCGGGCGGCCAGCGCCGGGTCATCGGCCTTCTCGCCGACATTGCCGCGGCAGTTCTCGAGCAGCACGACCTCGCCCGGGCGCATCGTGAAGCCGCCGTCCGTCCAGTCGCGGATCAGCGGGACCGGGCGGCCGAGCAGCGCCGACAGCGTCGCGGCCACCGGCGCCAGTGAATCGGCTGCGGTGAGCGCGCCTTCGGTCGGGCGGCCAAGGTGCGAGGTGATCATCACCGCCGCGCCGGCCTCCAGGCAGTGGCGGATCGCCGGTAGCGTGGCGCGGATGCGGGTGTCGTCCGACAGCGTGCCGTCGGCGTTGAAGGGGACATTGAAGTCGGCGCGGATGAAGACGCGTTTTCCGGCGAGGTCGAGTTCGGCGAGGCGCAGGAAGTTCATGGGTTCAGCTCCCGTTCGAGATCTTGCTGATTTCGGGCAAGGGTGCGGTGGCCGTGCATTGCCGTGGAAGCGGCCTGGGCCGCGAAGCGAGCATGGCGTTTGCGATGGGCTAGCAGCACGCGTTCGTCGCCTGCCGAGCCTGGTTCGGGGCCGCAAGGAGCGCGCGGGCGCGCTCGAGCACGGCTGCCGACGTGAAGCCGAAGCGCGCCAGCAGGTCGCCCGCGGGGGCGGATTCGCCGAAGCGTTCGATGCCGATCACGTCGCCGCCGGCTCCGCCTTCGGCGATGGTTCGCCACCAGCCTGCGCCGTGCGCGGCCTCGATCACCAGGCGCGGCACGCCGGCGGGCAGCACGCTGCGCCGCCATTCGTCGGTCTGGCGGTCGAACAGCGTGGGGCAGGGCATGGACACCACGCGCACCGCGACGCCCTCCGCGTCCAGCGCCGCGCGCGCCGCCATCGCCAGCGCCACTTCCGAGCCGGTGGCGATGATCACCAGCGCGGGCGCGTCCGCTTCGGCGAGCACGTAGCCGCCGCGCAGGATGGCCTGAACCTGCGCTTCGTCGCGCGCCTGGTGCGGCAGGTTCTGGCGCGACAGCGCGAGCAGCGTGGGGCCGTCGCGGCGCGCGACCGCGGCGTTCCATGCGGCCTGCGTTTCCACCGCGTCGCACGGACGCCACACGTCCAGCCCGGGGATCAGGCGCAGGCTGGGGATGTGCTCGACCGGCTGGTGGGTGGGGCCGTCCTCGCCCAGGCCGATCGAGTCGTGTGTCATCACGTACACCACGCGCTGCTTCATCAGCGCGCTCATGCGGATCGCGTTGCGGGCGTAGTCCGAGAACACCAGGAAGGTGGCGCCGAAGGGGATGAAGCCGCCGTGCAGCGCGATGCCGTTGAGCGCCGCGGCCATGCCGAACTCGCGCACGCCCCAGTTGATGTGGCGCCCGGGCGCATCCGCGCGCACCGCGCCGCAGCCCGGCCAGTCGGTGAGGTTGGAGTGGGTGAGGTCGGCCGAGCCGCCGAGCAGTTCGGGCAGCGCGCGCGCCAGGCGGCCGATGGCCTGCTGGCTGGCCTTGCGCGTGGCGACGGTGGCGGCCTCCTTGGCGACGCCGCGCAGGATGGCGTTCGACAGGATGTTGAAGCCCACCGGCAGCCTGCCGGCCATGCGGCGGGTGAAGGCTTCGGCCTCGTCGGGAAACGCGGCGGCGTAGGCGTCGAAGCGCGCCTGCCAGTCTGCATGGCGGGACGCGCCGCGCGCGCGGGCGTCGAAGGCCTGGCGCACCTCGTCGGGGATGTCGAAGGGAGCGTGTGTCCAGCCCAGCGCCGCGCGGGTGGCGGCGATCTCCTCGGCGCCGAGCGGCGCGCCGTGCACATCGGCCGTGCCCGCGCGCGCCGGGCTGCCGTGGCCGATGGTGGTGCGGCAACAGATCAGGGTCGGGCCGATGTCGTTGTCGGTGTTGGCAAGCGCCTCGCTGATCGCGCGATCGACCGCCCCGACGTCGTGGCCGTCGACGGTCTCGACCACGTTCCAGCCATAGGCGCGGAAGCGCGCCGGGGTGTCGTCGGCGAACCAGCCTTCGACCTCGCCGTCGATCGAGATGCGGTTGTCGTCCCAGAAGCAGATCAATTTGGAGAGCCGCTGCACGCCGGCGAAGCTCGCGGCCTCGTGGCTGATGCCTTCCATCAGGCAGCCGTCGCCGAGGAAGACCCAGGTGCGGTGGTCGACGATGGCGTGGCCGGGGCGGTTGAATTCGGCGGCGAGCAGCTTCTCGGCGAGCGCCATGCCCACCGCGTTGGTCAGGCCCTGGCCGAGCGGGCCGGTGGTGGTCTCGACGCCGGGCGTGTGGCCGACCTCGGGGTGGCCGGGGGTGCGGCTGTCGAGCTGGCGGAAGCGTTTGAGTTCTTCCACCGGCAGCTCGTAGCCGCTGAGGTGGAGCAGGGCGTAGAGCAGCATCGAACCGTGGCCGTTGGAGAGCACGAAGCGGTCACGGTCGGCCCAGGCGGGGTCGGTCGGATCGTGCTTGAGGTGCCGCGTCCACAGCGCGACGGCGATCTCGGCCATGCCCATGGGCATGCCGGGGTGGCCGGACTTGGCGGCCTCGACGGCGTCGATGGCGAGAAAGCGCAGCGCGTTGGCGCACAGGGTGTCGATCGGCGCCTGGGTGAGTCGCATGTTCATCGGAACGTCTCCAATCACAAATGAAACTGCTTATGGCCGTCGGCCAGTCGCCACGGCCGGCGTGGCGTATGGGGCGTTTCTGGAGCAGCCGAGGACTGTCCGAGCCCGCAGGGCGAGTTCCGCAGGCTGCGGAAGAAATGCCCCGTGCGACGCGCTTTCGTGGAGCGGCCGGTGGTGCTGGGACGGTTGCAACAACCTTTGCTTGACCACCGCCCGTCTCCGTAACCCGCGGCCTAGCAGGCGGTGTTCCTTCCGCTGGCTGCGGAACTCGCCCTTCGGGCTCGGACAGTCCTCGCCTGCTTCAGGAACACCGCCTGCTCTCCGCTGGACGTGGGTGGGCGCACGGCGGCCGTGAAAGACCTTTCTGCTGCCGGACGTTGCTGGGGCGCCGCGGCAGGCGTTTCGTTCTCATTGCGCCAGCGCCTTGCGGCGGCGGTCCATCAGGCGCCAGATGAAGGGGGTGAAGATCAGCTGCATCGCCAGCTCCATCTTTCCGCCCGGCACCACGATGGTGTTGGCGCGGCTCATGAAGCTGTCGTTGATCATGTTGAGCAGGTAGGGAAAGTCGATGCCCTTGGGGTTGGCGAAGCGGATCACCACCATGGACTCGTCGGCGGTGGGGATGGCGCGCGCGATGAAGGGGTTGGAGGTGTCCACCATCGGCACGCGCTGGAAGTTCACATGCGTGCGCGCGAACTGCGGGCAGATGTAATGCACGTAGTCGTGCATGCGGCGCAGGATGGTGTCGGTGACCGCCTCGGTGGAGTAGCCGCGCATGCTCTTGTCGCGGTTGAGCTTCTGGATCCATTCGAGGTTGATCACGGGTACGACGCCGATGAGCAGATCGACGAAGCGCGCGACGTCGATGTTCTCGTGTTGAACGGCGCCGTGCAGGCCTTCGTAGAACATCAGGTCGGTGCCGGTGGGGAGCTCCTCCCACGGGGTGAAGGTGCCGGGCTCCTGCTTCCAGGGCTCGGCTTCCTCCGGGCTGTGCAGGTATTTGCGGCGCTTGCCCGTTCCGGACTCGGCGTAGCTGCGAAACAGGTTCTCGATCTCTCCGAACAGGTTGGCCTCCGGGCCGAAGTGGCTCAACTGGCAGTTGCCGTCGACGTCGCAGGCGGCGAGTTTCTCGCGCATCGTCTTGCGGTCGTAGGCGTGGAAGCTGTCGCCCTCGATGACCGCCGCCGTCACGCTTTCGCGACGGAAGATTTCCTCGAAGGTGCGCTGCACGGTGCTGGTGCCGGCACCGGACGAGCCGGTGATGGCGACGATCGGGTGGC
>JAGOEI010000067.1 GCA_017997795.1 Thauera sp.
AACTGATCTTGCGCGGTGATATACTGCGCGCCCTTACGGAGGCGTGGCAGAGCGGTTGAATGCAACGGTCTTGAAAACCGTCAGGGGTTTGCGCCCCTCGTGAGTTCGAATCTCACCGCCTCCGCCAAGAATGCGCGCAACCTGTTGATCCAGCGGCCTCTTTTCAAGCGGCTCGGCGCTGCCCATGTCCCGTCTCATCCTTCTCAACAAGCCTTACGGCGTGCTCTGTCAGTTCACCGACGAGGCGGGTCGCGCCACGTTGAAGGATTGCGTCGCGGTGCCCGGCGTCTATGCCGCCGGCCGGCTCGACACCGACAGCGAGGGTCTGCTGCTGCTCACCGACGACGGCCCCTTGCAGCACCGCATCGCCGATCCTCGCCACAAGCTGCCCAAGACCTACCTCGTTCAGGTCGAGGGCGAAGCGGACGAAGCCGCGCTCGCGCAGTTGCGCGCCGGCCTCGATCTGGGCGACTTCCGTACGCGGCCTTGCGCGGCGAAGTCGGTGGCCGAGCCCGACTGGCTGTGGCCGCGCGACCCGCCCGTGCGTTTCCGCAAGTCAGTGCCGACCTCGTGGCTGGAGATCGTGCTACGCGAGGGCAAGAACCGGCAGGTGCGGCGCATGACCGCCAAGGTCGGCCTGCCGACCTTGCGGCTGATCCGGGTGGCGATCGGTCCGTGGCGGCTCGACGGGCTTGCCCCCGGGCAGTGGCGCGAGGTCGCCGTCGACACGCTGCCGCCCTCCAAGGGGGCCGTGCCTCGCCAGCGCGCGGGTGGCGCAGGTAAGATGCCGCCCGCTTCGATGACAAAAAGACGCCCCGGACGCACGCCATGACTCCTCGCTCCACCTTCACCCGCCACCTGGTGACCAGCGCCGCGCTGCTGCTCGCGGGAGCCCCGGTGTTCGCGCAGACCGCGCTGCCGCTCGCCGAGCTCGGCGCCGGCATGTACCGCATCGAGGCCGAGGTGGCGCACACCTTCGAGACGCGCCAGGTCGGATTGATGAATCGCGCCGCGATGCCGCTTCATCGCGGCATGGTCTTCGTCTTCCCCGAGGCGCGCGCGCACTGCATGTGGATGAAGAACACGCCGCTGCCGCTGTCGGTGGCCTTTGTGGACGACGGGGGCAGGGTGATCAACGTCGAGGACATGCAGCCGCACACCACCGACAACCACTGCGCTGCCGGGCCGGCGCGCTTCGCGCTGGAGATGAACCTGGGCTGGTTCGCCGAGCGCGGCATCAAGGCCGGCGACACCCTGCGCGGTTTCGACCGCCTGCCGGCGCCGCGTTGATCGACGCAGCGGCCAAGACGCGAATAGCGCCTGTTTAGCCGCGTTTTTCCGGCGCCGGCGCTTGCCGGCAAGGGTCGATAATCCGCACACGTCGTCTGGCGTCCGGGTCCGTCCGGGCGTCCGGGGCAGCGAACGGAGCCGGCCGTGGCCGAAGAAAGCGATCTCGAGAAGACAGAAGACCCATCACCGCGAAGGCTCGAGCAGGCGCGTGAGGAAGGCCAGGTCCCGCAATCGCGGGAGCTGTCGACCTTCCTCGTCACCGTCACCGGCGCCGCCGCGCTGTTGCTGATGGGCAACTGGATGGCGACGCGCGTGGCCGGGCTGATGCGCGACGGCTTTGCCTTCGACCGCGCGGCGGCCTTCGAGCCCGCCCTGATGCTCGAGATGATGCAGCGCATGCTCAGCGGTGCGCTGCTCACCCTGATGCCCCTGTTCTTCGCGCTGCTGGTCGCCGCAGTGGCGGCGCCGATCCTGCTCGGCGGCCTGGTCTTCGCGCCCAAGGTGCTCGGTTTCAACTTCGGGCGCATGAACCCGATGCAGGGCATCGGCCGCATGTTCTCTGTGCATGGCCTGGCCGAGATGATCAAGGCAATCCTGAAGTCGGTGCTGGTAGGCGGGGTCGCGGCGCTGGTGCTGTGGCTCAACATCGATCACCTGTTCGACCTGATGGTGGAGCCGCTCGAGGTCGGCATGGCCGACTTCTCCGACACCGTGGCCTTCGCCGCGCTGATGATCGTGTTGAGCCTCGGCCTGCTCGCCCTGATCGACGTGCCCTTCCAGCTCTGGCAGTACAACAAGAAGCTGCGCATGACCAAGGAAGAGGTCAAGCGCGAGAGCAAGGAGCAGGAGGGCGACCCGATGATCAAGGGCCGCATCCGCGCCCTGCAGCGCGAGATGGCGCGCCGGCGCATGATGACCGAGGTGCCCAAGGCCGACGTGGTGGTGACCAACCCGACCCACTTCTCGGTGGCGCTCAAGTACGACGCCGAGAAGATGGGCGCGCCAGTCGTCGTCGCAAAAGGCCGCGGCGAACTGGCGCTGAAGATCCGCGAGATTGCCAAGGAGCACGGCGTGCCGATGCTCGAGGCGCCGCCGCTGGCGCGTGCGCTCTACAAACACTGCGAGCTCGAGCAGTCCATCCCCGCCGCGCTGTACACCGCGGTGGCCGAGGTGATGGCCTATGTCTATCAGCTCGACGCCTGGATGAAGCAGGGCGGCCTGCCGCCCGTCGCGCCTGCCACCCTGCCGGTGCCCGCCGGCATGGATCCGGGCGCGCCCGAGGAATGAGTGCCTGAACCATGGCCATGAACGACACCCTGAACCTGCGCCAGCTGCTCACGCCGGCCAACCTGCGCCCGCTGGCCGCGCCGATCCTGATCATCATCATCCTGTCGATGATGGTGTTGCCGCTGCCGGTGTTCCTGCTCGACGTGTTCTTCACCTTCAACATCGCGGTGTCGGTGATGGTGATGCTGGTGGCGATGTATGCCATCCGGCCGCTGGATTTCTCCGTGTTCCCGACCGTGCTGCTGGTGACGACGCTGCTGCGACTGTCGCTCAACGTGGCGTCGACGCGGGTCGTGCTGCTCGAAGGCCACGCCGGCCCGGACGCGGCAGGCAAGGTGATCGAGGCCTTCGGCCACTTCCTCGTCGGCGGCAACACCGCGGTCGGCCTGGTGGTGTTCGTGATCCTCACCGTGATCAACTTCGTCGTGATCACCAAGGGTGCCGGACGCATCGCCGAGGTGTCGGCGCGCTTCACCCTGGATGCGATGCCCGGCAAGCAGATGGCGATCGATGCCGACCTCAACGCCGGCCTGATCGACGAGAAGGAAGCCAAGCGCCGACGCAAGGAGACCGCGCAGGAATCCGACTTCTATGGGGCGATGGACGGTGCGTCCAAGTTCGTGCGGGGTGATGCGGTGGCCGGCATCATCATTCTGGTGATCAACATCATCGGCGGCCTCTTCGTTGGCGTGATGCAGCACGACATGGGGGTGGGCGATGCGGCGCACACCTATACGCTGCTGACGATCGGCGACGGTCTGGTGGCGCAGATTCCCGCGCTGATCATCTCGGTGGCTGCGGGCCTGGTCGTTTCCCGCGTCGGCGACGAGGGCGATATCGGCGGGATGGTCGCCGCCCAGGTGTTCTCCAACCCCCAGGTCCTGATGCTGACGGCGGCCATCATCGGCGTGCTCGGCCTGATTCCGGGGATGCCCAACCTGGTCTTCCTGCTGCTTGCGGGCACGCTCGGCGCGATGGCCTGGATGCGGCGCAAACGCATCGTCGAGGCCGCGGCGGCAGCCGCGCCCGAGGCCGCAGCGCAGGCGCCGATGCCCGCGCAGGACAACCTCGAGGCGAGCTGGAACGACGTCTCGCAGGTGGACGTGCTCGGGCTCGAGGTCGGCTACCGCCTGATCCCGATGGTCGACAAGGGCCAGGACGGTGAGCTGCTCAAGCGCATCCGCGGCCTGCGCAAGAAGTTCGCGCAGGAGGTCGGCTTCCTGCCGGCGCCGGTGCATATCCGCGACAACCTCGAGCTCAAGCCCAACGCCTACCGCATCGCGCTCAAGGGCGTCGAGGTCGGCGGCGGTGAGGCCTATCCGGGCCAGTTCCTCGCCATCAACCCGGGGCGGGTGTCCGGCCCGATCGCCGGGCGCGAGACCACCGACCCCGCCTTCGGCCTGCCGGCGGTGTGGATCGACGCCTCGATGCGCGAGCAGGCGCACGCGCTCGGCTACACGGTGGTCGATGCGAGCACCGTGGTGGCCACCCACCTCAACCACGTCATCCTCAACCACGCCGCCGAACTCCTCGGCCGCCAGGAGACCCAGGCCCTGCTCGACCACGTCGGCAAGGAATCGCCCAAGCTGGTCGAGGACCTGGTGCCCAAGCTGCTGCCGATCGGGACGGTGCAGCGCGTGCTGCAGAACCTGCTGGAAGAGGGCGTCAATATCCGCGACATGCGCAGCATCATCGAGTGCCTGGCCGAGCACGCGCCGCGCACGCAGGATCCGGTGCAGCTCACCACCCGGGTGCGCGAGGCGCTCGGTCGCGCGATCATGCAGGCCCTGTTCCCGGGCAACGCCGAAGTCCAGGTGATGGCGCTGGAGCCCGGGCTCGAGCGCATCCTGATGCAGGCGATGGCCTCGGGCGGCGAGGGCGGGGCGATCGAGCCCGGCCTCGCCGACACCCTGCTGCGCCAGACCGCGCAGATCGCCCAGCGCCAGGAGGACATCGGCCTGCCGCCGGTGCTGCTGGTGCCGTCGCAACTGCGCATGCTGCTGTCGCGCTTCCTGCGCCGGGCGGTGCCCTCGCTCAAGGTCATCTCCAACAGCGAGGTGCCCGAGAGCCGCACCATCCGCGTCACCGCCATGGTGGGCGCGCAGGGCTGAGGCCGGGTCGCCGGCTTCGCGGCCCGTACGCGCGCAGGGCTCGGGCGGTGGCTGCGGATTGGGCGCGCCGGTGCGGTGTCCGTGAGTGCGAATAGGCGGGGGAAAGCCGCTTTATTCCGCCCAAGGTGCTTGACCGCTCGTGGCGATAATCCTCATCAAGCAGTGGTCGACTGCGGCCACCGGGAGAATCGTCATGAACGTCAAACGCTACTTTGCCCCCACCGCCCGCGAGGCGCTCCGTGCCCTGAAGGAAGCCCTCGGGCCGGATGCCATCGTCCTCTCGAACCGCGCCGTCGAAGGCGGCGTGGAGATCCTGGCCCTGCCGGGCGAGGCGGTCGGCGCGCTGCAGGCGGCGAACCGTGCCGCGGTGACGGCGCGTGCGGGCGTTCAGGTGCAGGACCTGCGGCCCGCCCCGGCCCGTCCCACGGCACCCGCCACCCAGGCGCCGGCAGTCGAAGAGCCCGATTTCCAGGTCAGCCTGTCGGCGCTCGCCGCCAGTGCCGCGCGCAATGCAGCGCGCCCGCCGGTGCAGCCGCAAGGCGAGCCCGCGCCGGTGCTGCGTGCGTTCAACCCGCCCCGCATCGAGACCGCCGACTATGCCCTGCGCAATCGTGACGCGGTGATCCGCAGCGCGGCCCCGGCGGCGCGGCCCCGCACTGCCGAGGCGGCTGCGCCGGCGGTGTTCTCCGGGCGCGCGGCGGCGGCGTCGGCCGCCGACGAGTTCGGCAGCGCCCGTGTGCGCGAATTGCAGGAAACCAACGCCCGCCTGATGGCCGAGCTCACCGGCATCCGCGGCATGATCGAGCGCCAGCTCGCCGGCTTTGCCTGGGGCGAGACCCGCCGCCAGGCGCCAGCCCGCGCCACCATGCTCGGCGAACTGCTCGAGGCGGGGTTCTCTTCGAGCGTTGCACGCAGACTGTGCGAGGCCGTGCGCGAAGACGCCGACCGCAGCGAGGCGCGCGAGGCGGTGGGTGCCGCGCTCGATCGCCAGATGCGCGCCTGCGCGTCGGACGAGGATCTGCTCGATCGCGGCGGCGTGTTCGCGCTTGTCGGCCCGACCGGCGTCGGCAAGACCACCACCACCGCCAAGATCGCCGCGCGCTGCGTGGTGCGCCACGGCGCGAGCAAGCTGGCGCTGATCACCACCGACGGCTACCGCATCGGCGCCCAGGAACAACTGCGCATCTACGGCCGCATCCTCGGCGTGCCGGTGTATTCGGTGCGCGACGCCGCTGACCTGCGCCAGACCCTGGCCGGCCTGCGCAACAAGCACATGGTGCTGATCGACACCATGGGCATGAGCCAGCGCGACCGCATGGTGGCCGAACAGGCCGCGATGCTCGCCGGCGCCGGCGACGTGCGCCGCCTGCTGCTGCTCAATGCCACCGCGCGCGGCGACACGCTCGACGACGTGGTGCGCGCCTATGCGGGCGAGGATCTCGCCGGCTGCATCTTCACCAAGGTCGACGAGGCCGCTTCGCTGGCGCCCGCGCTCGACGTGGCCGTGCGCCACAAGCTCGACATCCGTTACCTCACCAACGGCCAGCGCGTGCCCGAAGACCTGCATCTGCCCAACCGTGCCTATCTGCTCCATCGCGCGCTGCGCGAGCATGGCGGTGAGTCGCCCTGGCACCTGAGCGGTGACGAGGCCGGCATGTTGCTCGCCGCCGCGGGAGGGGCGTGATCATGCTCGACGGACGCGAAGACCAGGCGGCGGGGCTGCGGCGCCTGTTCCGCTGCGTGCCGCCGCAGGTGGTGGCGCTGTATGCGGGCGGACGCCGGCGTGCCGACAACGCAGCGCTTGCCGCGCACCGCATCGCCGGGCGGGCCGAGCGCGTGCTGATCCTGGACGAGGCCGAAGGCAGCGAGACCCTGGCGAGTGCGCTCGGGGTGGCAAGCGGCACCGACCTGCTGCAATTGCTGGATGGACGCACCACGCTGTCTGCCGTGCTGCAGCCCGTACCCGGTCTGGTCGGACGGGTGCCGGCCGCGGCGGCGGCGCTTGCCCTGCCGCTGCTCGACGACGCCCGCCGCGCGTGCCTGGTGGAGGCGCTGCGCATCCTGCATCGCCACGCCGGCTTCGTGCTCGTGCATGCGTGCGGGGAGCAGGCGGCCGAGCCCTCGCCCTTCGTGCAGGCGGCGCCGCGCCGGCTGGTGGTGGCCGAGGCCAGCGCCAGCGGTGCGACCGAGGCCTACCAGACGATCAAGGGATTGGCGGCCGCCGGGGCCGGGTCCGTCCATGTCGCGGTGTGCCGCGCGCGCGGACGCAAGGATGCGGCGGCGTTCTTCGACAGCCTGCAGACGCTGGTGCGGCGCCATGTGGGCGTGCCGCTCGCCTGGCTGGGCGAGCTCGAGCGCGACGACATCGCGGCGGGCCTGCGCGAGCCGCTGCAGACTGCGCCGCGTGACGCCGGCGCGGCCTTCATGCGCAGGGTGGCCGGCATGGGCCGGGCGCTCGACGCCGGGCGTGGATGACAGCGCGATGAGTGTGAATTATCCCGCTGGTAATGCCGGCAACGCTGCGGGACAATCGTCGCCTCCGATCACCGGGGCCGGCGCAGGCATGGGCTTGCGCCGCAAGACGATACAGGTCGAATGGATGTACGACGCAAACGGTAAGCTCGACAAGTCGAACCTCGTCGAGGCCTACGCTCCTCTGGTCAAGCGCATCGCCTTCCAGCTCATGTCCAAGCTGCCTGCGAGCGTCGACGTGGACGACCTGATCCAGAACGGCATGATGGGCCTGCTCGACGCGCTCGGGCGCTACGAGCAGGGGCTCGGCGCGCAGTTCGAGACCTACGCCGCGCAGCGCATCCGCGGCGCCATGCTCGACGGCCTGCGCGAGAACGACTGGCTGCCGCGCAGCCTGCGCCGCGACATGCGCCGCATCGAGTCGGCGATCCACAGCCTCGAGCAGCAGTTCGGCCGCCAGCCGTCCGAGACCGAACTCGCCCAGTCGCTCGACATGCCGCTGGAGGACTATCAGCGCATGCTTCAGGACGCGCGCGGCCATCAACTCGTCTATCTCGAGGACTTCAACCGCGAGGAGGACGACGACTATCTCGATCGTCACCTCGCCCAGGCCGACAGCAACCCGCTCGACCTGCTCGAGGACGCCGACATGCGCCGCCGCCTCGTCTCCGCCATCGAGCAGTTGCCCGAGCGCGAGCAGATGGTGATGGCGCTCTACTACGACGAAGAACTCAACCTGCGCGAGATCGGCGAGGTGCTCGGCGTCACCGAATCACGCGTGTGCCAGTTGCACAGCCAGGCGGTCGCCCGTCTGCGCGCGTGCATCTTCGAGGGCGGCGCCGCCATGCCCGCCGCGCGCCGGCGCGGGCGTCCGCCCAAGAATCCGGTGCCGAACTGACCATGACCACCAGCCCCGCGGTTCTCTCCCGCCATGGATAAGATCAGCCTCGTCGGCCTCACGCTCGGCATCGCCGCCATCGTCGTCGGCCAGGTGCTCGAGGGCGGGCATCTGTCCTCGCTGTTCCAGCCAACCGCCTTCCTGATCGTGGTCGGCGGCACTCTGGGCGCGGTGATGCTGCAGAGCCCGCTGCGCACCTTCGTCGACGGCATGCGCATGGGGCGCTGGGTGTTCGTGCCGCCGGCGGTGAGCCCCGACACCATCATCGACCAGGTCGCAAACTGGAGCGCGGTGGCGCGCAAGGAAGGCCTGCTGACCCTCGAGAATCAGATCGACGCGCTGCCCGACCCCTTCATGCGCAAGGGCCTGCAGTTGCTGGTCGATGGCGTCGAGCCCAACCGCCTGCGCGAGGTGCTGGAGGTCGAGATCGGCGTGTGGGAGGGGCAGATGCGCCAGGCCGCGCGGATCTGGGAAGCTGCCGGCGGCTACGCGCCCACGATCGGCATCCTGGGGGCGGTGATGGGCTTGATCCACGTGATGGAGAACCTGTCCGACCCGTCGCGGCTGGGTGCCGGCATCGCGGTGGCCTTCGTCGCCACGATCTACGGTGTGGGCTTCGCCAACCTGGTGTTCCTGCCGATCGCCAAGAAGCTGGCGGCGCACATCCTGACCCTGACCAACCAGCGCGAGATGTTCGTCGATGGCCTGGTCGGCATCGCCAACGGTGACAACCCGCGCATCATCGCCAGCCGCATGCAGGGCTACGTGGTCTGAGCCGGGGACGATCATGGGGCGCAGGCGCAGGCGGGAAGAGGAGCACGACAACCACGAGCGCTGGCTCGTGTCCTACGCCGACTTCATCACCCTGCTGTTCGCCTTCTTCGTGGTGATGTATTCGCTGTCCTCGGTGAACGAGGGCAAGTACCGGGTTCTGTCGGATTCGCTGGTGCAGGCCTTTCGCAACGTCACCGTCAATGACAGCGGCGAGCAGATCGAATTGCCGCGGGTGAGTGTGCTGCCGACGCGGCCGATCACCCAGGCGGCGCCACCCGCGACCGATCGCGTCGCCGACCAGCGCCGACGCGAGACCGCGCAGCGCATGCGCAACATGGCCGACGAGATCCGCCGCGTGCTGTCGCCGCTGACGCAGGCGGGGCAGGTCAATGTCACCGAAGGGGCCTTCGGCGTTTCGGTCGAGATCAACGCCAGCCTGTTGTTTGCGCCGGGCGACTCGGCCCTGGGCCCGGACGCGGTCGCCGCGCTCGAGGCGGTAGCACAGGTGCTGGCGCCGGCGCCGTTCCCGATCACCGTCGAGGGGCACACCGACACCATCCCGATCAGCACCTTCCGCTTTCCCTCGAACTGGGAGCTGTCGGCCGTGCGCGCGTCAACCGTGGCGCGGCTATTCATCGACAATGGCGTTGCGCCCGATCGCCTGACCGCCGCGGGCTACGCCGACCAGCGCCCAGTAGCGGACAACGACAGCGAGGAAGGACGCGGCCGCAACCGGCGCGTGACGGTGCTGATCGAGTCGCGCATCGCCGATCTCGAGCCGGAGCCCGGTCCGACCACCATCCCGGCCGACGACCCGATTCGCTCGATCCTGCCGGCGGACCCGCCGGGTTGAGCGGTGCCGGTCGGTTTGGGAGAACCCGCGGTGCTGTAGTTCTCTGTAGGAGCGACGCAAGTCGCGATCGGCGCTTCGGCTCGCGCCGCGCTGGTTTCGCGGCCGCAATCGCGACTTGCGTCGCTCCTACAGGAAAAACGTGGGTTGTTCAGCGCATCCTCTCGGGCTTCACCTTCGGCGTCAGCGGCGCGCCCTTGCGCGCGCGGCGGTGGCGCAGCGGTTCGCGCTGCGAAGGCTTGAGCTCGATCGTCACCGCCTTGCCGCCGCGGCCGATGCCTTCCACGGTCAGCACCGCGTCGTCGGCCGGCACTGCAACGGCGGCGAGCGCCTCGCCTTCGTCCAAGGCCATCACGATTACGCCGCGGCCGCCGCTCTGGGTCTTCATCTCGGGGCGGGGGAAGACGAGGAGGCGGCCGTTCTCGGATGCCGCCGCGATCCAGTCGCCGAAGACCTTGGCTGGCGCCAGCACCTTCTCGCCCTTCTCCAGGCTCATGAAGGCCTTGCCGGCGCGCTGCCGGCTGGTGGCGTCCGCGACGCTGCACAGGAAGCCGTAGCCGCCGCTGTTGGCGAAGAAGTACACCGAATCCGGCGTGTCGGTGACGACCTGTGCCAGCTTGCCGCCATCCTGGAACTCGACCAGGGTGGTGATCGGCGCACCGTCGCCGCGCCCGCCGGGCAGGTCGGACACCTTGACCGTGTAGGCGCGGCCGTTGCTGTCGATGACGATCAGCGGCCACGTCGTGCGCGTCTCGATCACCGCGAAGCCGAAGTCACCGGCCTTGTAGGTGATGCCGGCGGGGTCGATGCCATGGCCCTGGCGCGAGCGCACCCAGCCGTTCTTCGACACGATGACCGTTACCGGTTCGTCCGGCACGCTGATCTCGGCCGGCGCGACCGCGGCCACGGACTCCACCAGCGTGCGGCGGTCGTCGCCGTACTTCTTCGCGTCGTCCTGGATTTCCTTGAGGATCAGCTTGGTCATCGCCGTGCGGCTGTCGAGGAGATGCTGCAGGCCGGCGCGCTCGTCCTTCAGTTCGGCCAGTTCCTTCTCGATCTTGAAGCCTTCGAGGCGCGCGAGCTGGCGCAGGCGGATCTCGAGGATGTCCTCGGCCTGGATGTCGGAGAGCCCGAAGGCCGCGATCAGCGCCGGCTTGGGCTCGTCCGACTCGCGGATCACGCGGATCACTTCCTCGATGTGCAGGAAGGCGATCATGCGGCCTTCGAGGATGTGGATGCGGCGGTCGACCTCGTCCAGGCGATGGCGGGTGCGGCGCTCGACCGTGACGTAGCGGAAGTCGATCCACTCGCGCAGGATCTGCACGAGGTTCTTCTGCTGCGGCCGACCATCGCGCCCGATCATGGTCATGTTGACCGAGGCCGAGGTCTCCAGGCTGGTGTGGGCGAGCAGCACCGCCATGAACTCGTCGCGATTCTGGCGGCTGGACTTGGGCTCGAGCACGATGCGCACCGGCGCCTTGTCGCTGGATTCGTCGCGCACCGTGTCGAGCACGCCGAGCACGAGCTGCTTGAGGTTCTTCTGCTCCTGCGAGACCTCCTTCTTGCCCGCGCGCGGCTGCGGGTTGGTCAGGGTCTCGATCTCGGACAGCACCTGCGCGGCCGATACGCCGTGCGGCAGCTCCTCGATGATCGCGCGCCACTGGCCGCGGGCGAGCTCCTCGATCTTCCAGCGCGCACGCAGGCGCAGGCTGCCGCGGCCCGACGCGTAGGCGTCGCGGATGGTCTCGGGGGGGGAGATGAGCTGGCCGCCGCCGGGGAAGTCCGGGCCGGGGATGATGCCGAGCACGTCCTCGAGCGTCGCTTCGGGGTGGCGGATGAGGTGGCAGGTGGCCTCGGCCACTTCGCGCAGGTTGTGCGGCGGGATCTCGGTCGCCATGCCCACCGCGATGCCCGAGGCGCCGTTCAGCAGCACGAAGGGCAGGCGCGCCGGCAGCAGTTGCGGCTCCTCGAAGGCGCCGTCGTAGTTGGGGATGAAATCTACCGTGCCGCGGTCGATCTCGGACAGCAGCAGCTCGGCGATCGGGGTGAGGCGGCATTCGGTGTAGCGCATCGCCGCAGCCGAGTCGCCGTCGCGCGAGCCGAAGTTGCCCTGGCCGTCGACCAGCGGATAACGCAGCGAGAAGTCCTGCGCCACCCGCACCATGGCGTCATAGACGCTGTAGTCGCCGTGCGGGTGGTACTTGCCGATCACGTCGCCGACTACGCGCGCGGACTTCACGTGCTTCGAGGTGGACGACAGCCGCATCTCGTTCATCGCGAACAGGATGCGGCGCTGCACCGGCTTGAGCCCGTCCTCGACCTGCGGCAGCGCGCGCGACTTCACCACGCTCATCGCGTAGGCGAGGTAGGCGCGCTCGGCATAGCGGTCCAGCGCCAGCGTGCCGTCGTCCTCGGGCTCGGGCTCCGGGTCGGCGGGTGGGGCAGGGGGCGGGGGTACGTCCACGCCGGCCATCGTCGCGGGCGTCTCGTTCGTCACGGTTTGCGCGGCAGCGGGCG
>JAGOEI010000251.1 GCA_017997795.1 Thauera sp.
ACATCTACCCGATGTACACCTTCGCCCACCCGATCGAGGACGCGATCGAGAACATCACCCACTCGGTGTGCACGCTCGAGTTCGAGGACCAGCGCCCGTTCTACGACTGGCTGCTCGACGCGCTCGCGACCGAAGGCCACTTCCCGCGCCCGCTGCCGCAGCAGATCGAGTTCGCCCGCCTCAACCTGACCTACGTCGTGCTCTCCAAGCGCAAGCTGATCCAGCTCGTGAATGAAGGCCACGTCGCCGGCTGGGACGACCCGCGCCTGCCCACGCTCGTCGGCGCCCGCCGCCGCGGCTTCACCGCCGCGGGCTTCCGCCGCTTTGCCGAGCGCATCGGCGTGTCCAAGGCCGACTCGTGGATCGACATGAGCGTGCTCGAAGAGTGCATGCGCGACGACCTCAACGAGGCCGCCGAGCGCCGCGTGGCGGTGCTCGACCCCTTGAAGCTCGTGCTCACCAACTACGCCGAGGGCGCCTCCGAGCTGTGCCAGGCGCCCAACCACCCGCTCAAGCCCGAGCTGGGGAAACGCGACATGCCGTTCTCGCGCGAGCTGTGGATCGAGCGCGAGGACTTCATGGAAGAGCCGGTCAAGGGCTTCCACCGCCTGTATCCGGGCAACATGGTGCGCCTGCGCTACGGCTTCGTCGTCAAATGCACCGGCTGCGAGAAGGACGCCGACGGCAACATCACCGCCGTGCTCGCCGAGTACATGCCCGACTCCAAGTCCGGCACCCCCGGCGCCGACAACTACAAGGTGAAGGGCAACCTGCACTGGGTCTCCGCCGCGCACGGCTACGAGGCCCAGGTCCGCATCTACGACCGCCTCTTCGCCCACCCCCACCCCGGCCAGCGCCGCGAGGGCGACGCGCCCGACTTCGAGCGCGACTTCCTCACCGACATCAACCCGGACAGCAAGCGCGTCATCACCGCGTATCTGGAGCCGGCGCTCAAGGATGCCCAGCCCGAGGAGCACTTCCAGTTCGAACGCCACGGCTACTTCGTCGCCGACCGGGTGGACTCGAAGCCCGGCGCGCCGGTGTTCAACCGCACGGTGACGCTGAAGGATTCGTGGGCCAAGGGCGGGAAGTAAGTCCTTCCAACTGGAGCGCAGGCATGACGATGATCAACAGCGTGACCGACCCGATCGCCGCCTCGCTCGCCTGCCTGCGCGGCTGCATTCCTCCTGGCAGCAAGGTGATCGTGTTCGGCTCGCAGGCCCGCGGGGATGCGGGTGAGGATAGCGATCTCGACTTGCTGGTCGTGGAACCCGAGGTCGGCAATCGCCTCGATGAAATGGCCCGCCTATCCTCGCTACTCGGGCGCCAGTTGATCCCCGCGGACGTGGTGGTCATGAGCGACGCGGCATTCGAGGACGAACGCAGACACCCCAACACCCTCGCCTGGCGCGCGGTGCACGAAGGACGGATTCATGAGTTCCCCGGCTGAATTCGCGCGCGGACTGCTGCGCAGGGCACGAGACGACGCTTACGTCGTCGAACAACTCGCACGCGACAGCGCCGCACCCGACTGGATCATCGGCTTCCACGCCCAGCAGGCGGTCGAAAAAGCCCTCAAGGCCGTGCTCGCAGCAGCCGGCGTGCAGTTCCCGAGGACGCACAACATCGCGATGCTGCTTGCCTTGCTTGAGCAGGCGGGGAAGAAGCCGCCGGAGAACTGCACCGGCCTCGAACGACTGACCCCATTTGGCGTCGCAGCGCGATACGAGGGCGGTCTGGACCAGAGCTTTGTGCTCGACCGTAGTACCACAAGAGCAGAAATCGCGACTGTGATTGCGTGGGGACAGGACGCGTTAAGCGCCTTGATCGCACCAAACAAGGGGATCTGATGACTGACCCGAAGCACTGCGAATTGATTCGTCTGTCGCTTGGTCAGTTCGCCGACAGCCGCTCGAGAAACCCTCGCGATGCCACACTGGAGCTTGCGATGAAACGCCAACTCACAGACGAGAATCTCGCGCTCGAGCACAACGTTGATGTGTCGATCAAGCGCGGGATAGAACTGAAGCGGCTGGATACGGATTTTTTGACGAGCTCTGACAAAAACGCCCCATGAAAACCCTCCGCCGCCTGCTCACCGCGCTCCTCGTCCTGGCCCTGCTGGGGGCGGCGGGCTGGTGGTTCACGCGGCCCAAGCCGATCGACGTGGTGGTGCATGAGGTCGGGCGCGGGCTGGTCGAGGCGACGCTGTCGAACACCCGCGCGGGCGAGATCGAGGCCTGCCAGCGCACGAAGATGGCGACCATCGTCGGCGGGCGGATCGAGTGGCTGGGCGTCAAGGAAGGCGACCGGGTCGAGGCCGGGCAGGTGCTGATGCGGCTGTGGCACGGCGACCTGGACGCGCGGCTGGCGATCAACCAGGCCCAGCTTTCCACCGCGCGCCAGCGTGTGCAGGAAGCCTGCACCGTGGCCGACAACGCCGAGCGCGAGGCAGCGCGCCAGGCGCAACTGGTCAAGCGCGGCTTCGTCTCCGCCAGCGCCGAGGAGAAAGCCCGCACCGAGGCGCGTGCCCGCCGCGCCGCCTGCGACACCGCACGCGCCGATGTCGCCACCGTGCAGGCGCAGCTCGCCGCCACCGAAACCGACCGCCAGCGCCTGGTGCTGGTCGCGCCCTTTGCCGGCACCGTGGCCAGCATCAGCGGCGAACTCGGCGAGATCTCCATCCCTTCCCCGCCCGGCGTGCCGACGCCGCCGGCGATCGACCTGATCGACGATTCCTGCCTGTACGTGAAGGCGCCGATGGACGAGATCGACGCCCCGAAGATCCGCCCGGGGCTGCCGGTGCGGATCACGCTCGAGGCGATGGCGGGCACGGTGTTCGAGGGCAAGGTCAAGCGCGTGGCGCCCTACATCACGGCGGTGGAGAAGCAGGCGCGTACCGTGGAAGTGGATGTCGATTTCGTCCGCCCGGACGAGGCCCGCGGCATGCTGGTCGGCTACAGTGCCGACGTGGAGATCGTGCTCGACAGCCGTGCCGAGGTCTTGCGCATCCCGACCGCGGCATTGCGCGAAGGCGGTCGGGTGCTGGTGGTCGACGGCGATACCTTGATCGAACGCACGCTGGAAACCGGGGTGGCGAACTGGGAGTTTACGGAGGTGCTGTCCGGGGTTGTGGAAGGCGAACGGGTGGTAACGTCTCTGGAGCGCCAGGGGGTGATGGCAGGGGCTCGAGTAACGACGCCGCCCGCAGACGCGCGCTGATGCCTCGCAGACGTGAATCCGCCGGGGACGCGCGGGGTATTCCTTCCGGGGCTGCGGAACTCACCTTCGCTTCGCTCGGCTCGGACAGTCCTCGCCCCTTCACGAATACCCCACACATCCCCGGCTACCGTGGTTGCCGCTTAGAAGCAGTAACACCATCAGATCTCAATGCTCTGCGCTTGCACCAG
>JAGOEI010000252.1 GCA_017997795.1 Thauera sp.
GCCCCTCCTCCTTGGCCAGGCAAACCCAGAACTGGTGGCATGACACCATCGGCGTCGACAAATTCAATGGCTGGCGACACCAACTGCGCGACGAGCCTGTGCTGCAGTTGCTGCACGAACGCCGAACGCGAGTCTTCAGGCAAGAAAACGTCAGCGGTTGGGGCTGGGATCTGACCCGCCACTGGGGCGGCAGCTTCGGCAATTTCGCCACCTACGCGAATGTCGGTGGAGAACTGCGCTATGGCCTGCGCCTGCCGGATGATTTAGGCACGGCACCGCTGCGGCCTGCCGGAGAAAACACCGCGCCCGTGCGCACGACCGCTGGCGGCAACTGGAACGCCCACCTCTTCGTGGCGCTAGACGCTCGCTGGGTTCTGCACGACATCACGTTGGACGGCAATACCTTCAAGTCCAGCCATAGCGTGGATAAACGGTCACTCGTGGCGGATGTCGGCTACGGCGTCGCGATTACCCAGGGCAATTGGCGCATCGCGATAGCCCGCTACCACCGCACACGCGAATTCCGGGGACAAAACGAAATCCCGGTCTACGGAACGATCACTGTAGGAAGGAAATTCTGATGCCGGTCGATTCCTTCCTCGACTCCACATGGGCCGTCCTGTTGTTATTCGTCGGCACGGGACTGATTGCTCGTGTGGAGTACTGACGCCGACCAAGCACCCGAGTTCGATAAGTGAACCAGGACAACCAATAAGAAAGGGCTCTATGCCGTTTCCCGTGGAAATTGACTCCTCAACAAACATGACGGTAGCGCCCGTAGTCGCGGGCGATGGCCGGCACCAAGGGGTTCTGCGGTAGATGCTTGAGCTTGGACATGCGCAGGTAGGCCATGGCGATGAAGTTCTCGATGTTGCGGAAGCCTCGGGCGGCGGTCTTCGTCTGTTGAAGCAGGCCGTTCATCGCCTCGACGTAGGCGTTGCTGCGTCCGTCGAGCATGCCGCGCACGACGCCACCGAAGTGCTCCTTCAGGGTGAGGGCCAGCCGTTTGAAGGGCTCCAGGCGGCTGCGGCGCGCCCAGCTCAGCCATTTGCTCATTGCCCCTTGCGCGATCTCCTCGCTGTTGCTCGCGGCTGCATCGCGATAGACCAGCTGCAGTGCCTGCTTCAGGCGCCAGGCCCGCGCGCTCTTCAGGTTCGAGCGTTGCAGCCAGTGCATCGCCTCGAACTGGGCGCGGGTCCAGCTCACCGGGTTCTTGCGCATGCCCCACAGCAGCTGACGCAGCGTCTTCTTGCTCTGCGCGCCGACCGCTTCGCGAACCGCGACCGCCGAGCTGCGCATTTCTTCGCGACGCACCTCGTCCATCGCTGCGTTGGCCAGCGCCACGACATGAAAGCGGTCGTAGCTGATCTGGGCATTGGGCAGCGACTTGCCGATCCCCTTGGCGTAGGCCGCGCTCATGTCGATGCAGGCATGCTTGATGGCCAGCGGGTTGCCGCCGTGTGCGCGCATGTCCTGGGCAAAGTCCTGCAACGTGGCGTGATCGCGGCCCGGGGTGGCAAACAGCAGACGCTTGGCTTCAAGGTCATGCACGACGGTGATGTACGCGTGCCCGCGCTTGACGCTGGTCTCGTCGATCCCGACGTAGCGCACGCCCGACATATCGTCCCTGGCACGGGCGACCTCGACGTAATGGCGCACCCGACGCCACAGGCGCTTGGGCGCGACCCGCAACTGGTTGGCGGCCTGGCGCACCGGCATCTCCCGGCACAGCGACAGGCTCAGTGCCTCGAACAGCAAGGTAAAACCACTCCCCTCACGCGCCCACGGCACCGGCAGCTGCGTGGTCTTGCCGCAGCCGTCGCACTGCACGCGCGGGATCTCGGCATGCAGCCACGCTTCGAACTGAAAGAAATCCAGGTGACGCCAACTGCGGCGCACGCGGTCGTGGATCAGCTGGTGCTCGGCGCCACACACCGGACACGCGGCACGATGGCCGGTGTGCTCGACCTCGAAGTCGATCCGGCGCCTGCCCGTGTTGAGCTCGACCTTGGCGACATGCCAAGGCGGCTGCAGGCCAAGTGCGGTGGTGAAGAGGGCTTCGATCTGGTTGTTCATCGGGTACGAGGTCGGCGTCAGGATCGGGCGGTTGTACCACCGAGGGATGTTTGGACACCTCGAATAACCCGAGGCTTTCAGTGAATCCCGCCGCGCCATGATGACCGCGACCGAATTCGCCTCAATTTCTCTGGCAACCCACCGTGTTTCTCGGCGGAGTTGCCCCGTTTTTGCCTCGACTCGCCCCAGGCATCGGCGATTCGGCCCATTTCGGGCGTCAGAAGGCCTCGATTCCGGCCTTCCGGAAGTAGACCAGCCGCTTCAGGTTGTAGCAGGCGGCCATCATCGTCATCGCGAAGCTCGCCCGCGCCTGGCCGATGGTGCGCAGCAACTTGCCACCCATCTGCTCGAGGGCGCCGAACACGTGCTCGACCCGGGCGCGCGTTTTGGCGATGCGCTGGTTACGCCGCTGCTGGCACTCGGTCAGCGGCTTGTTGCGTTTGCCCTTCCTCTGGATCTGATTCCGGAAGCCGTTCTCCTTCAGCCAGGCTTCACGCCCCTCGGACGGGTAGCCCCGGTCGGCATAGACGTCCCGACTCGTGTTGCCCGCATCGAAGACGTTGTCAAAGTGCTGGCTGTCGTGCGTACTCGCCGTGTCGGTCTTGATTCGGCGAATGATCTTGTATTTCTTGTCGACGTTGATCGAGAGCTTGTAGCCGAAGTGGCTCGTGCCGTGCTTCTTCGTCCAGGTCGCGTCGAGGTCCTTCTGGCGCCGTTTCGCAGGCCTCCAGTCGGCGGGCATCGCACCGTGCTCGATCAGCGCCTTCTCACCCCGACTGTTGTGCTGCTTGGGGGCGGGGACCAAGGTGGCGTCGATGATTTGACCGCCGCGTGCGATGAAACCCTTCCTGAGCAGCTGCGCCGAGACACCGTCAAAGAGCGCCTTGGCGCCCGCTTCACCGATCCGGTTCTCGAAGGTCCCGTGGTGCGGTCCGGGACGTGGGTCGCGTTCGCCAGTCCGCAGAAGCGCTTGTAGCTCATCCGGTCGAGCAACTGGTACTCCATCTGCTCGTCGGACAGGTTGTACAGACGCTTGAGCACCAGGATCCGCACCATCGTCTCGGTCGGGTACGGCGGACGCCCGCCCTGCGCGCTTACCGGGCGCGGCGCAACCTTATCCACCTCGGCCGCCAACGACGCAAAGTCGATGTGCGACTCGATCTCGGCCAGCGGGTCGCCCAGCGCGTCGATCTTCTTGCGGTGGTGTTCGTCAGCGAACAGGTCGGTCTTGATGGCGCTACGCGGTTTCATCGGTGCAGGCTGCGGGGTTCAGGGCGTCGTAATTTTACCAAAGGCGGGCGAGGCGGAGGTTTTTCGAGGTGCCC
>JAGOEI010000253.1 GCA_017997795.1 Thauera sp.
CAACGCAGGAAAAGCAGCAGCCGGCATGGTGGGTGATCTGATCGACTCCGGGCAGAGGCGTTTAGCATACCCTCCCGCCCCGACGACCGCTATCCGGATGGGGTGACCAGTGGCCGCCCCTGGCCGCACGGAGTCCTCCGCCCATCCCCTCGCAGCAGCTCGGCGAACCTCCTCGACGATCAAACCGCCCCGACGCTGCAGTTCGAGGCTCAACGTTTCCAACGGCGGGCGACCCACTTTCAGCGGCCCCCCGCCCTCTGACGCAGCCTGCTGTCAGGCCACCCACTACCCCGCCAGCGTGGCGCTGTCGATCACGAAGCGATACTTCACGTCGCCCTTCAGCATGCGCGTGTACGCCTCGTTGATCTCATCGACACGGATCATCTCGATATCCGCCACGATGCCGTGCTCGGCACAGAAATCGAGCATTTCCTGGGTTTCGGGAATACCGCCGATCAACGAACCGGCCAGCGTGCGGCGCTTCATGATCAGGTTGAACACATTCGGCGATGGATGCGGGGATGCGGGTGCGCCGACCAGCGTCATTGCGCCGTCGCGCTTGAGCAGCGCCAGGAAGGCATCGAGGTCGTGCGGTGCGGCGACCGTGTTGAGGATGAAGTCGAAGCTCTTGCTGTGCGCGGCCATTTCATCCGCATTTGGCGAGACGACGACCTCATCCGCGCCCAGCGCCCGGGCTGCAGCACGCTTGGACTCGGACGTGGTGAAGGCCACCACGTGCGCGCCCATCGCGTGCGCCAGCTTGATGCCCATGTGCCCCAGGCCACCGATGCCGACCACGCCCACTTTGTGGCCCGGCCCCACTTTCCAGTGGCGCAGCGGCGAATAGGTCGTGATGCCCGCGCACAGCAGCGGCGCGACGGCGGCGAGTTGAGCCTCGGGGTGGCGGATGCGCAGCACGTAGCGTTGATGCACGACGATGCGCTGCGAATAGCCGCCCAGCGTGTGGCCGGGTGCATCGGTCGTCGGACCGTTGTAGGTGCCGACCATGTGGTCGCAGTAGTTCTCCAGCCCCTCGTCGCAGTCGTCGCAATGCTTGCAGCTATCGACGATGCAGCCGACCCCGACCAGATCACCGAGCCCGTAGGCCGTTACCTGTGCGCCCACCGCCGAAACGCGCCCGACGATCTCGTGCCCGGGCACGCAGGGATATAGCGTGCCGGCCCACTCCGAGCGCACCTGGTGGAGGTCGGAATGGCATACGCCGCAGAAGGCGATGTCGATCTGCACGTCGTGCGCGCCCGGCGTGCGACGGGTGATGTCCAGGGGCTCGAGGGGGCGGTCGCCCGCGTGGGCGCCATAGGCTTTGATGGTCATGGTCAAGATTCCTGTATCGAGGGGTGGAAGAAGCCAGGGTGTCCGTGGCGTACAGCATGAATTGGCCGGCGGGGCTTTGGGTAGTGTCGCGTACTTCTCATTGCCGTTGGGCTCGGCCAGCCGTTGCGGCCTGCTCAGTTGTGACACAGTCGGCCGCGGCGCTGGGGGCGCGCTGTGCCAGATTTGAACGCCGCCGGATGGCGGGGATGCAGGGTGTTGGGCCACCATGTCGGCGGGGGCTGGCGTGTGCCTGCATGCGCGGCCTGGCATATCGCTTGCATGAGGCGTGCGCATGAATACGACTTCCGACGGGGCCGCGGCCGGGGCAGCCGCGCAGCCGGGGAACTGGACCTGCCCATTCTGCAGCCTGCTGTGCGACGGCTTCGCCCTTGAGGGTGGGCCGGTATTGCAGTTGCGCGGCAGCGATTGTCCGCGCGCGCGGGCCGGCCTTGCCGGCTTCGACGACCTCGGGGTGGTGACGCCCAGCGTGGATGGCGCGCGCAGAGACCTCGACGCAGCCCTCGACGCCGCCGCCGCCCGCCTTGCGGCTGCGAGCCTGCCGCTGTTCGGCGGGCTGGCCACCGACGTGCAGGGCATGCGCGCGCTCTACCGCCTGGCCAACGTCGGCGGTGCCATCCTCGATCACGCGCACGGCGAGGCGATGATGCCCGCGCTGCGCATGCTGCAGGACCGCGGGCAGATGTTCACCACGCTGGCCGAGATCCGCAATCGCGCGGACCTGATCGTGTGCATCGGCACCGATGCGGTGTCGAACTTCCCCGAGTTCTTCCGCCGCTGCGCGCCGGCCGCGGGGCAGGCGTCGGGCGGCCGGGTGGTGTTCCTCGCCGCGGGTGAAGGCACGCCGGCTGCGGCGGATATCCCCTGGGCGAGCGCGGTGGAATCCGTGCGCCCGGGCGACGACATCTTCGATACGGTGGCGATGCTGGCGGCGCTGGTGGATGGTCGCGGGGTGACGGAGGGCAATTCCGGCATTGCCAACGCCGGCGCCGCGGATAGCAAGCACGCGAATGCCAGCCTCGCAGAAGCGGGATCCGAGGATCCCCAATCTGAGGATTCCCGATCCGCCGGGGCACGATCTGAACTCGCCGCCCTGGCCGACGCCATGCGCCGCGCCCGCTACTGCGTGCTCGTCTGGGAACCCGCCCGCCTGCCGCCGCAGGGTGCGCTGGTCGGCGAGACCCTGCTGCGCCTGCTGATGAACCTGAACCGTAAGACCCGCGCCGGCGCCTTCACGCTCGGCGGCAACGACGGCGCGCAGACCGCCAACGGCGCGATGAGCTGGCTCTCCGGCCTGCCGCTGCGCTCGCGCGTGGGGCCGCAGGGCGTGGATCACGACCCGCTGCAGTACGCCAGCGCGCGCCTGCTCGACGAGCGCGCGGTCGACCTGCTGCTGTGGGTGGCGAGCTTCACGCCGGACCTGCCGCCGCTGCAGACCACGCTGCCGCGCATCGTGCTCGGCCATCCGGCGCTCGCCGCGGCCTGCGCGCAGCCCGGCACCATCTTCATTCCGGTGGCCACGCCGGGCATCAACGCCGACGGCCACCTGCTGCGTTCGGACAACGTGGTGTCGCTGCCGCTCTACGCGGTGCGCGACGACGGCCTGCCGACCGTGGCCGAGGTGGCGCGCGCGCTGGTCGCGCGCCTCGCGACGACCGGCGCGGAGGAGGGCGCGCAATGACGACGATCCGGCTCAAGGGCGGGCGCGTCTACGACCCCGCCAATGGCGTCGACGGCGAGATCCGCGACATCGGCATCCGCGACGGACGCATCGTCGCCCTGCATCCCCAAGACAAGGTCGACACCGAATACGACCTCTCCGGCTGCGTGGTGATGGCCGGCGGCATCGACCTGCACACCCACATCGGCGGCGGCAAGGTGAACCTGGCGCGCATGATGCTGCCCGAGGACCACCGCCTGAACCGCCCGCGCGACTCGCTGCTCGAGCTCGCCTCCAACGGCTGCTGCACCCCGGGCACGCTCGAGACCGGCTACCGCTACGCGCAGATGGGCTACACCGCCGCCTTCGAGCCGGCGATGCTGGCCG
>JAGOEI010000254.1 GCA_017997795.1 Thauera sp.
TGCTGCTGGATGCAGGCGATGCGGACGGCGCCTGCAATCGCGCCTACTACGCAATGTTCGACGCCGCCCGCGCGGCGCCGACATGCGCCCGGGTCACGCCGCGTCGGCCGACCGCAGCAGGCCCGCGCACTCGAACATCCGCGTCACATAGCAGCGCTGATCGGGCGGCTGCGGGACAGAATCCCCGCTCTCGTCGACACGCTTGCCATCCACATCGGCGGGCGCCCAATCCAGATGCAGCACATGCCGCGCCTGCATCTCCTGCACCAGCTTCAGGTCGTGGTGTCCCCCCTGCGCCCTGCCGAGCGGCGAGGACTTGCGCAGCAGGATGAAGGAATCCACCTGAAAAGCCTTGCCCGAGTTCGCAGACAGCTTCGCCGCCAGGTCGCGCAAGTCCTGGCTTTTCGCCAGCGCGACCTTGGCATTGAAGGCACTGAGCGAATCCCGATCCTGGATACCGGACTGCCCCTTGGGGTCCACCAACAGCACATGCGTCTTGCGGTCGCTGACGGCCCACAACACAAAATCGGGGAAGTAGGCGCGGGTCTCGGTGTCCAGATACACCCCCACCGAGCGCAGGCTCTCGACGTTGCGCATCAGGTAGAAGTCGAACTTGCGAAGCCGGCCCTGGTTAACTCGACTGTCGAGAAAATGGTGCAGATCCTGCACGAACTTGCGTTCGCCCGCGTTCAGCGCATCCGGGCTGATCGATAGCGCGCGCAAACGCAAACCTTCTTTGACCCCTTTGTTGTCGCCACCCTGCAGCAAAGGCGCGTAGATATGGCGCGGCTCCTGAAGGTCCAGCGACAGTTGAGCGGGTAGCTGCGGTGACGGATACGCGGCCTCGAAGGCCACCTTTTCGGCCGGCTTGTCGAACTCGATGCGCACGTCGTAGTGGCTGATGAAATCACCCGGCTGGCCGGGCGCAGCCTGACGCAAGGGTTCGTCGAAACGGTAGCGGCGCTTGTTGAGGTCGTAGATCAGCCTGCCGTGCAGCCTTGCCAGCGCGTCCGCCAAGGTATGGGCCAAGAGTTGCTCGCGCACCGCAAAGCCCAGCTCCGCCCAGCGGCGGTGATACAGCACCTCGTCCAGCAAGCCGAAGAGATCGGCCACACGCAGCGGGCGCACCTGTGCGTCGTCCTGCACCCGCAGTTGCAGCCGGCGAACGCCCTGCATGCGCTCGAGGCGACGCTGCAGATCGGTGAGCGACAGGAAGCCCGCAAAGCATGCGTGCCCGAGCACCGCATCGCGCAGGTCTTGCGCCAGGTTGAACTCCGGTGCGACCGCGTCGGGGCGGTAGTCCATGCACAGCGGCGCACGCGCCACCTCACCGCGCGCCTCGTTGCCCTCGGCAAGATAGGCCCATTGCCACAGCGGTTTGCCCGCCTTGAACACGAGGGTCGCCAGCAGTCGCGGCTCGGAGTCGTCGCGGCCCACCTTGAAGATCGGCAGCTTGGGGGCGTATTCGGCAAAGGACTCGTTCGCCCGCCCGAACTTCAGTGTCTGAGCCTGCACCTCCACCCTGCGCAAGACATAGGGCGGCATCTCCTGCTCCAGCCCTTTCAGGAAGACTTCGAGGTAGGACGCCTTCAGGCTGAACACATTGAGCGTCTCCAGCCGACGCAGCCGATTGTCCGGCGTGTCGTCGGTCGCCAGCGCGGCATAGTCCTCGACATGCTCGACAAAGCGGCGCTTGCCGTCGCCCCTCAGACCCTTCAAACGCACGCCGCGGCCAAAGATCTGGATGATCTTGTTGCCCTTGCTCGAACCTAGGTTGATCAGCCCGATGACCGACACGCGGAAGCAGTTCCAGCCTTCGGCGAACTTGCGGCTGCCCACCAGCACGTTGATCGGCGAGCCAGGCAGGTCGATGTCGCCGAACTGGAAACGCCGCTCCACGATCGGCACCTTGCGCAGCAGCACCAGCGGCTGCTTGTGCGCATCCATCAGCTCCGGGTGGCCCTCGCAGTCGTTGAAGAACTTGTCGCCGTTGCCGACGTTAACGATGCCCCAATAGCCGCCGTCGCCCCACGACAGATAGATCTCGTCCACCACGGCGGCGCAGCGCGTCAGGGTGAGCGTACCGGCGTGGTCGCCGTTGAACACCGGCGCCAGGCGCGCGCGAGCTGCGGGGGACAGCTTGGCCAGGTAGGCGAGCAGCTTGCGGATGTCGGAGACCTCGTCGGTCGCGCCCGACTTGGTGACCTTGCCCTCGTCCTTCTTGTCCTCGACCGTATTGCCCATGAAGGCGATCAGGGGTTTGTCGGCAAAGGCATCGACAAAACCCAGCCCCTCGTCCTTCAGGCGCAACGCGTCGTGGAGGGCGAGCTTGTCGGCCAGGGTCTCGAAGGCGGACTGGAAGTTCGCCCAGGCCTCCTCGCCCCGCGCGATCTCGTCGGCGGCGAGACGCTGGATGTCGTAGTCCTTGCCATAGCCGTCCTTGTAGAAGCGGTAATAGTTGTAGTCGTAAACGATCTGGTCGCCGTACTCCTCGACGTACTTCTCGCCAATACCGTGATAGGTGGCGGAATACTCGAACAGGAAGGCATTGGGAAAATCGGCCAGCTCGTGGCGCAAGCGCTTGAAGGCGCCGGCAGTCTGCCCGCCACCGGCGAGCCCGATATGACCTTCGTCCACCAGCACCAGGCGGAACACCCGGCTCGAGGGTGGCAGCTTGAAATAGCCGCGCTCGTGGTTGAGCAGGCTGCCGGTGGATTCCACCATCAGCTTGATGCGCCTGGCGCATTGGCGGTTCAAAGCATCGACCAGCGGTGTGAGCTCGCGCCGGTGCTGGTCGATCAGGTTGACGCCCGGCGTGGTAAGGATGATCTGCAGTTCGTCAAAGGCCTGCATGCCGCCGATGTGGTCGATGTATTGCAGGATGTTCAGGTGCATCAGCAGCGTCTTGCCGCTGCCGGTCGCCATCCAGTAGGCGAGCATGTTGCGGCGCGGGCCGGCGGCCTCGTCGCGCAGCTCGCGCATCAGACCTTCGGTGAAGTAGAGCGCGAGGATCTGGTAATAGCGCAGCCGCACCGGGCGGCTCACCAGCAGGTTGTAGCGCTCCAGCCAGCCGGAAATGGCCTCGCGCGCCCAGCGCTTGAGGCCGGTCTCCGACTCGGCGCCGTAGGCTTCCACCGCCTTCTGGTAGGCGGGGTCGTGGCATTCGCTGGCCGCCGCCAGGCTGCCCAGGAGTTCGCGCTTGAGGCGGTCGTAGAGCTTGAGTTCCATGTCAGCTCCAGTCCGCGCCCCGGTCGAAATCGGTGGGCATCAGCAGCGTGCAGGGCAAGGCGACCCTGCGCAGGTCGGCCCAGTGGTTCAGCTCCAGACGCTGGATGCGCGGGCTGCCGTCGGCGTTGGCATAGCTCTGCGCGATGGCGTTGACCGCCGC
>JAGOEI010000255.1 GCA_017997795.1 Thauera sp.
CGCGCGTGCCCAGCCAGCCGCCCGCCACCACGCCGGCCGCGCCCAGCACGACCGCCACCAGCACGGGGACGAGCGCCGGCACATACGGCATGCGGAACACCTGCTCGGCCAGCACCCAGCCGATCGCGCTCGCGCCGATGCCGGCGAGCACGCCGGCCACGCCGCCGAGCACCAGGAACTCCGCAAACAGCGCCTGCCGCACCTGGCGGTTGCGCGCACCGAGCGTGCGCAGCATGGCGAGCTCGTAGTCGCGCTCGTCGTGGGTGGCCTGCAGCGCCGCATACAGCACCACCAGCCCGGCCAGCACCGCAAAGCCGAACACGAACTGCACGATCACGATCAGCTTGTCGGTCATCGCCTGCACCTGGGCAATCACCGCGGCGATGTCGATCACCGTCAGGTTGGGGAAAGCGCTCACCAGCCGGGTGGTGAAGTCGTGCTTGCCCGGCGGCAGGTGGAAGCTGGTGATCAGGCTCGCCGGGTAGTTCTCCAGCACGCCATCGGAAGCGATGAAGAAGAAATTGACCCGCATCGAATCCCAGTCGAGCTTGCGCACGCTGGTGATCGGCGCCTCGACGCGCTGGCCGGCGATCTCGAAGGCGACGCGATCGCCCACCTTCAGGCCGAAGGTCTGCGCCAGACCGGCTTCGACCGAGAACTGCGGCTCGGCCGCCGCGCCATGCCAGCGCCCGGACTGGACCACGTTGCCCGAAGGCAGCGCCGCGCCGTAGGACAGGTTGAACTCGCGCTCGGCCAGCCGGCGCGTGCGCTCGTCCTCATACCCCGCCGGATCGACCGCCTCGCCGTTGATCGCCACCATGCGGCCGCGGATCATGGGCTGGATCGCCGGTGCGGCCAGGCCCTCGGCCACGAAGGCGGCGGCTACGCCCGCGCGCTGGTCGGGCTGGATGTTGATGATGAAGCGGTTGGGCGCATCGGGCGGCGCCATGTTGCGCCAGTTGTCGAGCAGGTCGGCGCGCACGAGCGTGAGCAGCAGCAGCGCGGTCATGCCGAGGCCAAGCGCGGCGGCCTGGATGACGCTGCTGCCCATGCGCCGGCCGAGCGCGGCGATGCCGTAGCGCCAGCCGCCACCGCGCAGGCTGCCCTGGCCCTTGAGCCGGCCGGCAAGCTTCAGCACGCCCCACGCGGCAAGCGCGAACACGCCGAGCGCCACCGCAAAGCCGGCCGCCACCATCGCGCCCAGGCGCGCATCGGCCGCGATCCAGAAGATGAGCCCGAGCAACGCCGCCAGGCCGAGCGCCCACGCGCTGCCCGACACCGGCTCGGCAAACTCGAACTCGCGCCGCAGCACACGCAGCGTGCTCACCCGCCCCAGCCGCAGCAGTTGCGGCAGCACGAAGCCGGCAAGCAGCGCCATGCCCACCGCTACACCATGCGCCAGCGGCAGCAGCGAGGGCGCGGGGAGCTCGGTGGCGAGGATCTCGCGCAGCCCGCCCGCCAGCCCCCACTGCACGCTCCAGCCCAGCGCGGTGCCGGCCACCGCCGCAGCCAGACCGAAGATCAGGAACTCGCCGACCACGACGCCCAGCACCTGCGCCTGGCGCGCGCCGAGCACCCGCATCACCGCGCAGCCATCGAGATGGCGCGCCATGAAGCGCCGCGCCGACAGTCCCACCGCCACCGCGGCGAGAATGACCGCAAGCAAGGCGGCCAGGCGCAGGAAGCGCTGCGCCTGGTCGAGCGCGGCGCGCACCTCGGGGCGAGCGTTGTCCACGGTCTCCACGCGCTGGCCGCGGCCCAGGTTCGCGCGCGCCCATACCTCGTAGTCCTCGACCGCCTGCGGCGTGCCCGCCACGTGCAGCCGCCAGGTGGCGCGGCTGCCGACCGCGATCAGGCCGGTGGCGTCGAGGTCCTCGAGGTTGAAGATCGCCCGCGGCAGCAGGCTGAAGAAGTTGGCGCCGCGGTCGGACTCGAAGCTGACCATGGCGCCGACGCGGAACTCGATCTCGCCCAGCCCGACGGTGTCGCCGACCTTGACGCCGAGTTCGGCGAACAGGCGTTCGTCCAGCCACAGTTCGCCCGGCGCCGGGGCTCGGCCGGCCGCGGCATCGGGCTGGTTGGGGCCGGGGGCGATGCGGACGGCGCCGCGCAGCGGGTAGCCGTCCTCCACCACCTTGACCCCACCCAGGGCCGCCGTTTCTGCGGTGCTCGCCATGCTGGTGAACAGCACCGTCTTCGCCGTCTGCAGGCCGCGCGCGCGCGCCTCGTCGGTGAAGGCGTCGGGCCACGGGCGGTCGGCACGGAGCAGCAGGTCGCCGCCGAGCAACTGGTTGGCCTCGCGGTCGAGCGCGCGCCCGACGCGGTCGGCCAGGAAGCCGACGCTGGTCAGGCTCGCCACCGCGATCACGATCGCCAGCCCGAGCAGGTGCAGTTCGCCCGCGCGCAGGTCGCGCAGCATCATGCGGAAGGCGAGGCGCAGCGTTCGCATCATCGGGCGGCGCTCACTTCACGCCACCGAGCAGGCGCTGCACCAGCGCGCACCAGTAGGCCACGCCAGCGGGCATCACCTCGTCGTTGAAGTCGTAGTTGGGGTTGTGCAGCATGCAGCCGCCCTCGCCCGGGCCATTGCCGATCCACACGTAGGCGCCCGGTTTCTGCTGCAGGAAATAGGCGAAGTCCTCCGCGCCCATGCTCGGGCGGCGGTCGGTGAACACGCGCTCCGGCCCCGCCACCGCGCGCGCAGCCTCGGCGCACAGCGCGGCTTCGGCCACCGTGTTGATGGTCGGCGGATAGCCGCGGCGGAACTCGAACAGCACCTCCACGCCATGGCTCTGCGCGATGCCCTCGGCCACCTGGCGCAGGCCGCGCTCGAGGCGATCGCGCACTTCGGCCGAGAAGGTGCGCACCGTGCCGCACAACTCGGCGCGGTCGGGGATCACGTTGTAGGCCTCGCCGGCATGGAACTGCGTCACCGACACCACGCCGGCGTCGATCGGGTCGAGCACGCGGCTCACCAGGGTCTGCGCCGCCTGCACGAAGGCCGCGCCCGCCACCACCGGGTCCACGCCCAGGTGCGGCATGGCGGCGTGCGCGCCGACGCCGGTGAAGCGGATGTCGAAGCGGTCGGCGCTCGCCATCACCGGGCCGGCGTGGATGGCGAAGCTGCCCGCCTCCATGCCCGGCCAGTTGTGCATGCCGAACACCGCCTCCATCGGGAAGCGCTCGAACAGGCCGTCGGCGATCATCGCCGGAGCACCGCCCTCGCCTTCCTCGGCGGGCTGGAAGATCAGGTAGACGGTGCCGTCGAAGTCGCGCCGCGCGGCGAGCGCCTCGGCCGCGCCGAGCAGCATGGTGGTGTGGCCGTCGTGGCCGCAGGCGTGCATGCAGCCCTGGATGGTGGACTTGTGCGCGAACTCGTTGCGCT
>JAGOEI010000256.1 GCA_017997795.1 Thauera sp.
GTGTGCTTGACGTGGTGGTAGGCCTGGGTGAGGAAGGCGATGTAGGTCTCGAGCGAGAGCTTGCCGTCGACGGCGAGCTGGAGCACGGGCGCGGCGAGCAGATGGTCGCGTTCGGCGGCGGTGCGGTCCTGCAGGGTGTGGAAGAAGGTCATGCGTCGATCTCTTGTTCAATGGGAAGGAAGGGGGCGGGACCGGGGTCAGCGCCGCCGATGCGCGCCAGGTAGCGCTCGGCCAGCGCCGCACGGCGCAGGCGGCCATTGGCGGTGAGCAGGTCGTTGTGGAACGAGAACGCCTCGTCGGCGCGCAGCCAGCGCTGCACGCGGGCGTAATCCGGCAGCGCGGCGTTGGCGATTGCGATTGCGGCGTCGATGTCGCCATCGCTGCGCTCGGCGCCGCGCGCCACGATCACCGCGACGTTGGCGGCGAGCGCCTCGCCATGCACCCAGGCCTGGGCAATCGGCGCCTGCTGGGTGAGCTCGGCCTCCACCCATTCCGGATTGACGTTGCGCCCGAAGGCGGTGACGAACTGGTGCTTCTTGCGCCCATGCAGCACCAGAAAGCCGTCGTCGAAGTGGCCGAGGTCGCCGGTGGGCAGCCAGTCGCTGGCAGGCGCCGGCTCGCCCAGATAGCCGAGCATGCACGCGCCGCGCACCTCGACCTCGCCGTCGGCCGCCAGGCGCACCGCGGCATGCGCCAGCGGCCGGCCGACGGTGCCGATGCGGCGCGCCGCGGGCGTGTTCACGCACACCACCGAGGCGCACTCAGACAGGCCGTAGCCTTCGAAGATCGGCAGGCCGAGCGCCTCGGCGCGCACCAGCAGCGCGGGCGACACCCGAGCGCCGCCGACGGCGACGAAGCGCAGGCTGTCGGGTAGCTTGATTCCCTGCTCCGCCGCCGTGACCAGCGCGAGCAGCAACTGCGGCAGCAGGATCAGGCTGTGCGGCTGGTGGTCATGCAGGGTGCGGATGAAGCGCGCCACATCGAAACCACTGGCGCCAGTCATGCCCAACGCGGCCTGTGGCACGAGGTCGACGCGTGCGCCGGCCAGGATCGCCGCGTACACACCGCCGACGTTCTCCAGCAAGGTAGCCAGCGGCAGCACGCTCAGATGGCGCTCGACACCGCACGCCGTGCTGACCTCGGCGAGGCTGCGCGCCACCGCGAGCTGCGCGCCGGCATCCAGGCACACGCCCTTGGGCTGGCCGGTGGTGCCCGAGGTGTAGGTGATCTTGACCGTGCCCGCCGGCAGCGACGGCACCGTGCGCGGCACGCGCTGGAAGATACCCTCGTCAATTTCCTGAAAGCCGGCGACGCGCGCGGCCACGATCGGGTCGCCGATCAGGGTGTCGACGCCGGCACTGTCGAGCACATGCGCCTGCTGCTGCGGCGAGAAGAACCCGGGCACCGGCACGCACACCCGCCCGCTGTCGAGCAGCGCCAAGTCCCAGGCCACCCAGTCGGCGCCGTTGTCGAGCGCCAGCGCCACCCGCCGCGCACCCAGCGCATCCAGCCGCGCACGCCGGGCGCGCATGTCCTGCAGCAACTGCGCCGCGCTCAGCTCGATCGCCGCATCGCGCACCGCCGGACGTGTACCGCCCGCGGCGAGTGCCGCCCACAGGGCTTCAGCCGCACAAGCCATGCGCAACCTCCATCGACGCACCGAACTGTCGGTAGGTGCCGGCCGTCGCCAGCGTGCGGTCCGCGCCCGGCACCTCGGCCACCATCACCTGCGGGCCGGCGTCGTAGTAGGAGCCCCATTCTGCCCGCCACTGGTCGCGATCCACGCCCAGCCGGCGCGGATCGGCCGGCGCCAGGCCGTGCAGCGCAATCCCGAGGCGGCGGAAGCTGTTGATCAGCGCCGGCGTGCCGGTGAAGCCCACCCAGCGCACGCCCTCGGTGGCGAGCAGCCGCGTCAGCGCGACGATCAGCAGGCGCGACATCCCCGCGCCGCGCGCGGCGAGGTTGCCGACCTCGACCACGTCGGTGCGGTCCACCGTCGTGCCGACGCGGGCGGCGATGAGGTCTTCGATGGGTTCGTCGAGGTAATGCTCGAGGAACAGCGCCTGGGTGGCCGCGCTGCGGCAGCCGACCGCGCCGTGCAGGCTGCCGTCGTCGGCCTCGAGCCCGAACAGGCAGGGCATGAAGTGGCGCACGTCCGCGTGGTAGTGCGCGGCGAAGCGGTCGCGGATGAAGTCCTGCACCGCCACGCGGCGGGCGGCGTCGACAGCGACGAGGTGAAGGCTGCGCGGCACCGGTGCCGACGTAGTCTCGCGTGAAGTGGGGTGGTCGAGCCAAGGCAGATCCATGCTTGTGCGATCCCGGTGATTGAGTATGGGATGCATGCTGCGGGGGCTGGCTTAAGCGGACCTTAAGCGCGGGGATCAGCGCATCGTCCCAGCACCAGGCGACGGGCGGGCGCATGATCGACTACATTGAAACTGACGACGGCTTCGCAATCGCCAGCATCCATGGGCGGGGAGCCAGGCGACGTGGCGTGCTTGCCGCCGCATCATTGCGCAGACTTGGTCATGGGAGCTTGCCCACGTGCTCAACTGGATTCTGACTCGCCTGAACCGGCAGCCGGCCGATGACCTCGAGCGCGCGCGTGCGCTGGTCCACGCGGCGGACCGGGGCGAGCGCCCGATCGACCCGGACAAGGTACGCGAGCTTGCGCGCGCCCTGGGGCTGGAGGTTTCCAGCCATGCTGGCGCGTCCGAGGTGATCGACAAGATCAGGCGCGAACTCTCCCGTAGAGGGACGTTGTAGAACGGCGCAGCGTGCCTGCTCCTTCACCCTGGCAGCACAGATCGGGCGGGAGCGTGTCATTGCGACCGGTCGCTCGGGGATAATGCGCGGCGCCGGCACGTGACCCACCGTCGTGCGCCTGGCCGCGTGCGTCCGACAGACGACGCGCCGCCCTGAACCACCCCGCCCCTGCTCTCGCCCCCCCTCTCGCCCCCTATGCCCCTGAAGAAATCCGAGCTCTACACCGCCCTGTGGCAGTCCTGCGATGAACTGCGCGGCGGCATGGACGCTAGCCAGTACAAGGACTACGTACTGGTCCTGCTGTTCGTCAAATACGTCTCCGACAATTACGCCGGGCGCCGCGACGCGCTGATCGAGGTGCCGCCAGGCGGCAGCTTCGCCGACATGGTCGCGGCACGCGGCGACAAGGAGATCGGCGACAAGCTCAACAAGATCATCGGCCGCCTGGCCGAGGCCAACGAGCTCAAGGGCGTGATCGACGTCGCCGACTTCAACGACGCCGACAAGCTGGGCAAGGGCAAGGAGATGGTCGACCGGCTGTCGAACCTGGTCGCCATCTTCGACAACCCGGGGCTGGACTTTCGCAGCAACCGCGCCGAGGGCGACGACCTGCT
>JAGOEI010000257.1:0-1470 GCA_017997795.1 Thauera sp.
TCGGCCTGCGGCAGCAGCGCGGCGATGGCCGAGCTGAGCGTGCACCCGGTGCCGTGGGTGTTCTTCGTCTCGATGCGCTGCGCCGGCAGCTCGACCATGCGGTCGCCGTCGAAGAGCAGGTCGACCAGGTCATTGCCGGGCAGGTGGCCGCCCTTCAGCAGCACCCAGCGCTCGGAGGACAGCGGCAGCAGCTCGCGCAGGCGCTCGGTGGCGCGGTACATCTCCTTGACCGTGTCGGGCGCGCGCTGCTCGAGCAGCACGCCGGCCTCGGGCAGGTTGGGGGTGATCAGGAAGGCCTGCGGGAAGAGCGCCTCGCGCATCATCGAGATGGCGCTCTTGGCGAGCAGGCTGTCGCCGCTCTTGGCCACCATGACCGGGTCGAGCACCACGTTGGCCGCCTGCCAGTGCGCCAGGCGTTCGGCTACGGTGGCGGTGACCTCGGCGCTGCCGAGCATGCCGATCTTGCTGGCGTGGATGGCCACGTCGGCGAACAGGGTGTCGATCTGCAGGCGCAGGAAATCGGTGGGCGGCACATGCACGCCGGTGACCGCCTGGGTGTTCTGCGCGGTGAGCGCGGCGATCACGCCGCAGCCATAGGCGCCGAGCGCGCTGAAGGCCTTGAGGTCGGCGAACACGCCAGCGCCGCCGGACGGGTCAACGCCGGCGATGGAGACGACGTTCGGGATGCGGGAGGACTTGCCGGAAGATGCAGCAGACGCGCCGCCTTTGCTGGCAGCGGGTGAAGCGGACGAACTCATGATGTACGTTTCCCTACGCCGGTGCGAGCCGGATCAGGTTCCAAGGGTGTTTCTCAGCCCGTGCGCGGCGGGCACCCCCAACGAGAGCGAGGGAAGATACTGTATGCACTCTGCCGTGGCAAGGTGCTCAAGATCTGCGCGCAGAGGTCGATTAGCATGCTGTCACCCTCGATGATCCGACATCCATGAACGCTCTCCGCCCGCTTCTCGCTGCCTTGCTGCTCGCCCACACCGCCGGGGCGGCGCTGGCTGCCGACTGGCAACTGGTGCTCAGCGATCGCAACCGTCGCGTCGAGATCGACCGCAGCAGCATCCTGTCGTCGGACGCCGGGACGAAGATCTCCTGGGGCCGGGTGGTGCTGACCTCCGAAGAGGCGAAGGCCTCGGGCTACGCGATGATCAAGGCCTTGAACCGCTACGACTGCCGTAACCGCGCCTTCGTCACGGTCAAGCGCGTGTATGTGGACAAGGACGACAACATCGTCCGCGAGGAGTCCGTGCCCGACCAGACGCCGCTCGCCGTGGCGCGTAATTCGGTGGACGAGCGCATGTGGCGCGAGGTGTGCAACCCGCCCTCGGCCGCCGACCTGCAGAAACTGGCGAGCGAGGCCGCGAAGCTGGCGGCCGCGCCGGCGTCCGCTGCGGCTGGATCGGCCACGACACCAGCGGCGCCGCAGCCTGCCACCCCGCTGCCCGCCGCTCCCGCCTCCGC
>JAGOEI010000257.1:1570-3370 GCA_017997795.1 Thauera sp.
ACGCCCGCCGCAGCGCCGATGCCGCCCGCCAAGGCCACGCTCCCCGCGACGCCGTCAGCGACCCGCACGCAATCCGGAACGGTGACCCCGGCGCCGCTGGCTGCCGCCCGCCCCGAGCCCGCGGCGCCCCCCGAACTGATCCGTGCCGGCGAGACGCCGCTGCCCGCGCCGTCTGCGGGGCAGGCTGCCGAGCCGCCGTTCGAGACGCACGTGGAGATCCCTGCAAAATTCCTCCCCGGCGGGGCGTCGGCGAGCACCGAGGCGTCCGCGCCGCGCAGATCCATCCTGCCGCCCTTGCCCGGCATCGCGGCCAAGGCCGAGACAGACGCCGCGCCCGCGCAGCAACCGGCCGCGCCGGCCGCGGCGAGCAAGCCGGCGCCTGCACCCGCAGCGGCGACCCCGGCCACAAGGCCTGCGCCCGCGCACAGTTCGACGCCGGCGACGGCGCCCCTGCGCCCGGCGCCGCCTGTCCAGCCGCTTGCGCCCGCGCGCAGCGCAGCGGGGCAGCCCGCAGTCGCGCCCGCCGAGCAGCGTGCAACCCCCGAGCCCGCAGTCGCACCCGCCCCGCAGCGTGCCACCCCCGAGCCCGCTGCTGCCCCCGCGCGGACTCAGCGTGTCGCTCGCGCCCAGCCGGCGGCAGAAGCGCCCCCTCGTGCCGCACGCCAGCAGGCCACGGCGGAGCAAGCCAGCAAGTCCTCGCAGGTGGCGTCGCGGACGCCCTTGCCAGCCGCCCCCCAACCTATCCTGCAAACCACCCCGCAATCCAACTCGACGCTCGAAGCCCGCGGCATCCGCGTCACCCCGATGCCGGCGACGTCCGCCGGCTGGAGCTACGACGGCGATACCGGCCCGCACAACTGGGGCAAGCTGCGCCCGGAATGGCGGGTGTGCGCCGAGGGCACGCGCCAGTCGCCGATCGATCTGCGCGACGGCATCGCGGTCGATCTGGCGCCAGTGCAGTTCGACTACGGGCGCAGCGGCTTTCGTATTCGCGACACCGGCAACACGCTGCAGGTCGAGGTCGGCGAGGGCATGGGCATCACGGTGCGCGGCGTGCGCTACGCGCTCGAGCGCTTCACGCTGCACCGCCCGTCGCAGGACCGCGTCGGCGGCATGGCGCACGACATGGCGATCTATCTCGAGCACCGCAGCGCCGACGGCAAGCAGGCGATCCTGTCCTTGCTGCTGGCCGCCGGCGCCGAATCGCATCCGGTGCTGCAGACCCTGTGGAACAACCTGCCGCTCGATCGCGGCCGCGAGTTCTCGCCCGACGCGGTGATCGATCTGGCGCAACTCGTGCCGGCCGAGCCGGGGCACTTCCTCTACACCGGTTCGCTGCCGACGCCGCCGTGCACCGAGGACGTGCTGTGGGTGGTCATGAAGCAGCCGCTGCCGATCGCCGACGACCAGTTGGCCGTCTTCGCGCGCCTGTACCCGCGCAACGGCCGGCCGATCCAGCCCGCCAACGGCCGCCTGCTGCTCGAGTCGCGCTGAGCGCGCTGACGGGCGCCGCCGCGGCTGGCCGGGGTGCTGCGAATGCATGGCCGGGCCCCCTGGGTGACCTTGGTCACAAGGCCGAAGCGCTACACTACGGGCCTCGTTTCGCGACACCGGACGCCCGGCGCAAACCAGCGCGTCCGCACCTTTCAGAGAATCCCGATGCGCATCCGTACCCTGCTGACCGCGATCGCCGGCGCCTGCCTGCTCGTGTCCTGTTCCGCCCCGGCGCCCGAGGCCCCGCCGCCGCGCGCCGTGCTCGTGCGGACCCTCGACGCGATGGCGGCGGCCCCCGCGGTGCAG
>JAGOEI010000258.1 GCA_017997795.1 Thauera sp.
GGCCACCAGCCCTTCATCATCATGATCGCGGGCGTCAATGGCTCCGGCAAGACGACTTCGATCGGCAAGCTCGCCAAGTATTTCCAGGCCCAGGGCAAGAGCGTGCTGCTGGCCGCGGGCGACACCTTTCGCGCGGCCGCGCGCGAGCAGTTGATGACCTGGGGCGAGCGCAACAACGTCACCGTGGTGGCGCAGGATGGTGGCGATTCGGCGGCGGTGATCTTCGACGCGATCAACGCCGCGCGTGCGCGCAAGATCGACGTCGTGCTCGCCGACACCGCCGGCCGGCTGCCGACCCAGCTCCACCTGATGGAAGAGATCGCCAAGGTGCGGCGCGTGGTGGCCAAGGCCGACCCGACCGGTCCGCACGAGGTGCTGCTGGTGCTCGATGCCAACATCGGCCAGAACGCGCTCGCGCAGGTCAAGGCCTTCGACAAGGCGATCGGCGTCACCGGCCTGGTGGTGACCAAGCTCGACGGCACCGCCAAGGGCGGCGTGCTGGCGGCGATCGCCCGCCAGTGCCCGAAGCCCTTGCGCTTCATCGGCGTCGGCGAAGGCATCGACGACCTGCAGCCGTTCAAGGCACGCGAGTTCGTCGATGCGCTGTTCGAGCCGGGTGCGGCGGCGGTCAAGAGCGGAGCGGGCAAGCGCGCATGATCGTCTTCGAGGACGTCGCCAAGCGCTATGCGGGCGGCTACACGGCGCTGGCGGGCGTCAGTTTCGAGATCCGCCATGGTGAACTGGTCGTGCTCTCCGGCCATTCGGGCGCGGGCAAGAGCACGCTGTTCAAGCTCATCCCGGTGATCGAGCGGCCGACCGCCGGCCGCGTGCTGATCAACGGCCAGGACGTGTCGCATCTGCCGAAGACGGCCATCCCTTACCTGCGCCGCAATCTCGGCCTGGTGCTGCAGGAGAGCCGGCTGCTGTTCGACCGCACTGTGTACGACAACGTGATGCTGCCGCTGGTGATCACCGGCCATCCGCCGCGCGATGCGGTCAAGCGCGTGGCGGCGGCGCTCGAGCGCGTGGGGCTGGACGGGCGCGGCAAGGAAATGCCGGCGGGTCTGTCGGGCGGCGAGCAGCAGCGCGTGGCGATCGCGCGCGCCATCGTCAACCGGCCCTCGATCCTGATCGCCGACGAGCCCACCGCCCACCTCGATCCGGCCTACGCCGCCGACATCGCGGCGCTGTTCCGCTCCTTCAACGATGCCGGCGTCACCGTGCTGGTGTCGACCCACGACGCGACCCTGTTCGCCGCCAGTCGCCCGCGCCGGCTGGTGCTGGCCAAGGGGCAGCTCGTCGAGGACTCGCGCCCGACCGGGCGTCCGGCGGTGGAGGAGGCCGCATGATCAACTGGCTCTATCTGCACCTGCGCGCGATCGGCCATGCGCTCGGCCGGCTGGCGGGGCAGCCGCTGGGCACGCTGCTGTCGGCGCTGGTGGTGGGGATTGCGCTGTCGCTGCCGGGCGGCGGCTATCTGTTGCTGGACAATGTCTCGTCGCTGGTGCGCGGCGTGTCCGGCACGCCCGAGATCAGCGTGTTCCTGGCCGCCGAGGCGGGCGAGCAGGACGTGGCCGCGATCGAGCAGCGCCTGAAGGCTGAGCCGGCGCTGGCGAGCTACCGCTTCGTGCCGCGCGACGAGGGCCTGCGCCAGCTCGAGGCGGCCGGGCTCGGCGACGTGCTCGGCGGGCTGAAGTCGAACCCGCTGCCCGATGCCTTCGTGATCGCGCCGCGCGGCGAGAATCCGGCGGTGTTCGCCGAGCTCGCGACGCGCATGCAGGCGTGGCCGAAGGTCGCGCACGTGCAGCTCGATTCGGCGTGGGTCGAGCGCCTGCATGCGCTGCTTGGCCTGGGGCGATCTGCGGTGTTGATCCTCGCCGGCCTGCTCGGCTTCGCGCTGGTCATCGTCACCTTCAACACCATCCGCCTGCAGATCCTCACCCAGCGCCAGGAGATCGCGGTGAGCCGGCTGCTCGGCGCGACCGATCCCTTCATCCGCCGCCCCTTCTACTGGTTCGGTGGCCTGCAGGGGGCGCTCGGCGGTCTGGTGGCGCTGGGTACGATCTGGCTCGGGGTGCGGGGGCTCGCGCAGCCGGTGGCGCGACTGGCCGAAACCTATGGCGCGGTGTTCCAGCTCAGCGGCCCGGACTGGCGCGCCTCGGCCGCGATCGTGGCCTTTGCCGCGCTGCTCGGCTGGCTGGGCGCGGTCATCTCGGTGCGCAGACACCTCGCCGGCGCTTGATTTCCCGGCTTCTGTCCCCAGATAAGTGAGGCTGTCGGTCGGGTCGTGATGGCATTGCCGTCACGGCGCCGCAGTGTGATTGGCAACCGCGGGTCCTCAGCAGTCTCGCGATAGCAATTACCAATCGAGAGAATCTCGATTATCAATTAGAGCAATTCATGGAAGCGGTCTAAACTTCTTTCCATCGAGTTCCAACACACCGTTCCACCCACCCTCCTGGAGGTTTACAGATGTCGCTGATCAACACCCAAGTTCAACCGTTCAAAGCCCAGGCCTACAAGAACGGCAAGTTCATCGAAGTGACCGACGCCGACCTGAAGGGCAAGTGGTCCGTGCTGATTTTCATGCCGGCCGCCTTCACCTTCAACTGCCCGACCGAGATCGAGGACGCTGCCGAGCACTACGGCGAGTTCCAGAAGGCGGGCGCCGAGGTGTACATCGTCACCACCGACACCCACTTCTCGCACAAGGTCTGGCACGAAACCTCGCCGGCCGTCGGCAAGGCCCAGTTCGCGCTGGTCGGTGACCCGACCCACGCCCTGACCAACGCCTTCGACGTGCATATCGCCGAAGAAGGCCTGGCCCTGCGCGGCACCTTCATCATCAACCCGGAAGGCGTCATCAAGACGATGGAAGTGCACGACAACGCCATCGCCCGTGACGTGACCGAGACCGTTCGCAAGCTCAAGGCCGCCCAGTACGTCGCCTCGCACCCGAACGAAGTCTGCCCGGCGAAGTGGAAGGAAGGCGAAGCCACGCTGGCGCCGTCGATCGACCTGGTCGGCAAGATCTAAGCTGGTCGTTGCACTCTCCCGGGCCTACCCGGCCCGGGCTGCAAGCCCCGCAGCCGGCCACGTGCCGGCTGTGTCGTATCAGGACCGCCGAAAACCGCGGCGGTCGCAACCACTCAAGGAAGATTCCTCATGCTCGACGCCAACATCAAGACTCAACTGAAAGCCTACCTGGAGCGGGTGACGCAGCCGATCGAGATCGTGGCGTCGCTGGACGAGGGTCCCAAGTCGCAGGAAATGCGCGAACTGCTGCGTGATGTCGCCGAGCAGTCGCAACTCATCAGCCTGACCGAGGACGGCACGGACGCGCGCAAGCCCTCGTTCTC
>JAGOEI010000259.1 GCA_017997795.1 Thauera sp.
CAATACGTGATCGACGAGCTGATCGACTGGGCGAACGTCCCCGCCGATCCGATCTTCCAGCTCACCTTTCCGCAGCGCGGCATGCTCGCGCCCGAGCACTACGAGCGCATCGCCGAGCTGATCCGCAGCGATGCGCCCAAGGATGAGCTCGAGCGCGCGATCGATGCCGTGCGTCACGCGCTCAACCCGCACCCAGCCGACCAGATGCAGATGAACATGCCGCTCGATGACGAGGGCAACCGCCTCGACGGCATGCAGCACAAGTACCGCGAAACGGTGCTGTTCTTCCCCAGCCAGGGCCAGACCTGCCACAGTTACTGCACCTTCTGTTTCCGCTGGGCGCAGTTCGTCGGCGACAAGGAACTGCGCATCGCCTCCTCCGAAGCCAGCGCGCTGCACGACTACCTGCGCAAGCACACCGAAGTCACCGACCTGCTGGTCACCGGCGGCGACCCCATGGTGATGAAGAGCCGCCATCTGCGCGACTACCTCGAGCCGCTGCTGCAGCCCGAGTTCGACCACATCCAGACCATCCGCATCGGCTCCAAGGCGCTCACATTCTGGCCCCACCGCTTCCTTGGCGCGGAGGACGCCGACGACCTCATCCGCCTGCTCACCCAGCTCGTCGAGGCCGGTAAGCACGTCGCGCTGATGGCGCACTACAACCACTGGAAAGAGCTAGACACCGAGGCCGCCCAGGCCGCCATTCGCCGCGTCCGCAGCACCGGCGTCGTCATCCGCGCTCAGGGGCCGCTGATCGCCCACATCAACGACGACCCGGCGGTGTGGGCGAAGATGTGGAAGCTCGAGGTCAAGCTCGGCCTGGTGCCTTACTACATGTTCGTCGAGCGCGACACCGGCGCACGCGCCTACTTCGAAGTACCGCTCGTGCGCGCCTGGGAGATCTACCAGCAGGCCATCCAGCAGGTCTCGGGCCTCGCCCGCACCGCGCGCGGCCCCAGCATGAGCGCCAGCCCCGGCAAGGTCGAGATCCAGGGCGTCACCGAGGTCGCCGGCGAAAAGGTCTTCGTGCTGCGCTTCATCCAGGGCCGCAACCCCGACTGGGTGCAGCGCCCGTTCTTCGCCAAGTACGACGAAAATGCCACCTGGCTCGACCAGCTCGTGCCCGCCTTCGGCGAGGAGAAGTGGTTCTGGCAGGACGAGTACGAAGCCATCCGCACCCAAAAGCTCGCCAGCTGACTGCCAACCCCTCGCGGCTCGCGCCGCTCCTACTGTGTTCGTGGCGGCCTCGGCGCCCTGTAGGAGCGGCGCAAGCCGCGAGCCTTCCCACTGGATACCTCATCCGCATAACCGCGCCAAATCGGTAAAATCCCGCTCCATGACAAACAACTTGTCCCCGCGGTCCTGCCGATGCCTCCACATTCCATCGATCTTCGTCGTGGCCGCGTCTCTGAAACTGGCCGGGTCTTCCTCATCATCACCGTCACGCATCACCGCGCCCGGCTGTTCGAAGACTTTCACCTCGCGCGACTCACCATCGCCCACCTCCGGCGCGCCGACGACATGGGCCTGGGCGCCACGCTCGCCTGGGTGCTGATGCCCGATCACCTGCACTGGCTCGTGAGGCTCGAGGCCGGCACATTGTCGGGCCTGGTCGGCGGCTTCAAGGCGGGCTCGGCGGCGGCGATCAATCGCGCCCTGCAGACCCCTGCGACGCGCCGCTGGGCCGCCGGCTTTCACGACCACGCCCTGCGCAAGGAAGAAGACATGCAAGCACTCGCACGCTACGTCGTTGCCAACCCCTTGCGCGCAGGCCTGGTCCGTAGCGTGCGGGCCTACCCGCACTGGGATGCCATCTGGCTGTAAGCGCCCGCGCGACGGTCGGCCTGTTCCCACGCAACAACCCCTCGCGGCTCGCGCCGCTCCCACCGTAAAACCACGCGCCCCCGCCCCTGTAGGAGCGGCGCCAGCCGCGAGGGGTCTAGGGCAGCCAATCACGCGCTGCGTTGTCTCCTGTAGGAGCGGCGCCAGCCGCGAGGTTTTCTGGGGGGGGCTTGGTCGAGGTGCATCGCCTTCAACCCCTCGCGGCTGGCGCCGCTCCCACGACGAACCCCTCGCGGCTGGCGCCGCTCCCACAACAAACCCTCGCGGTGGGGTGGGGCACTCGTCGCTTCGGCGTCTGTGGCGTACGATCTGGCGCAGGGGCTTCAGCGTCATCTACTGCGCCCGGCAGTGCTGGCGCGCGTTATTGAACCCCCACCAACCCCCCGGCGCCTCGGCAGCGCTGCATCCCTGATATCGACACAGGAGGCAACCGTCATGGACTTTCGCAACGGCAGGGAAAGCCGCAACGTCGAAGACCGCCGCGGGCAGGGTGGGCGCAGGCTGGGCGGCGGCGGGAAGATCGGCATCGGCACCATCGTGCTCGCGCTCATCGCCATGTATTTCGGCATCGACCCGAGCGTGGTGCTCAACACCAGCGAGATGATGTCCCCGCCCGCCATCGAATCCAGCCAGCCCGGCCAGCCACGTTCGGCCGCGGAGGACGAGACCGCACGCTTCGTGTCCATGGTGCTTGCCGACACCGAGGACACCTGGGGACCGATCTTCAAGGCCGGCGGCGCGCAGTACCGCGAACCGGGCATGGTCCTGTACACCGGCGCCACGCGCAGCGCCTGCGGCGTCGGCCAGGCGGAGATGGGGCCGTTCTACTGTCCAGCCGACGGCAAGGTTTATCTCGACCTCGCCTTCTTCGATGAACTCCACCACCGCTACGGCGCTCCGGGCGACTTCGCCCAGGCCTACGTGATCGCACACGAAGTCGGCCACCACGTGCAGAACCTGCTCGGCATCTCGGACAAGGTGCAGCAGGCACGCCAGCGCGCCTCCGAGCGCGAGGCCAACCAGCTCTCGGTGCGGCTCGAACTGCAGGCCGACTGCCTCGCCGGGGTGTGGACCCACCACGCCCACCGCTCGCGCCAGGTGCTCGAGGCCGGCGACGTCGAGGAAGGCCTCGCGGCGGCGAGCGCCGTCGGGGACGACCGCATGCAGAAGCGGGCGCAAGGCTACGCGGTGCCCGACAGCTTCACCCACGGCAGCGCCGCGCAGCGCACGCGCTGGTTCCGCGCCGGCCTCGAGACCGGGCAACTACGCAGCTGCGACACCTTTTCGGCGGCTAGTCTCTAGCAAACGCATTCGCCCAGCGCCCGGCCGGGAAAGCTCGCCGCTCGCGCCGCGCCGACAGCGGCGTTGCCGCCGGAGTAATTGGACAAAAGCTCGCGGCTTGCGCCGCTCCCACAGGGGAAAAGGCTCGCGGCTTGCGCCGCTCCTACGGGGCAACCTTGGCGCGGCGGCGGCACTGTGGGAGCGGCGCCAGCCGCGAGGGGTTGAAGGCGA
>JAGOEI010000260.1 GCA_017997795.1 Thauera sp.
GCGCTTGTCGAAGCCGAGGAACACGTCCTTGAACTGGTTCATGCCGGCGTTGGTGAACAGCAGCGTCGGGTCCTCGTGCGGCACGAGCGAGCTGGAGGCCACGATCTGGTGGCCCTTGGATTCGAAGAACTTGAGGAAGGCGTCGCGGATTTCGGCGGATTTCATTGAAGATCCAGATAAGAGGTGAATTCGTGTCGTGTTCTTGGGTTGCGTGGGCCGCAGCGCACGATCAGTGCGCAGTGTCCCGCAACGGATTCTTGAGCCAGGCGCCGTCTGGCAGACGGTAGATGTCGAAGTCGCTGTCGATCGACAGCACCTCGCGGCATCCGGTCTGCACCGCAAGCTGCACCACCGACGCATCGGCGAGGTCCATCGGACGGTCGCGATATTTGTCGATCAGGCGGGCGACGGCACCGATGCTGCCCTGCTCGAGCTCGGCCAGAGCAAGTCCACCACGGTCGATCCAGCTCAGCAGGCGCAACTGGGCATCGACACTGTAGCGCAGCAAGTGCATGACTTCGGTCAGTACCGGCCAGGTCGTCACCAGCGCGAGCTGGTTGCTGCGCAGAAACGCCACGCAGCGCTGGTGGTCACGATCGGCCGGGTTGAACAAGGCCAGTAGCGGCCCCGCATCAACGATCATGCTTCGCACGCAGCGACTCCGTCAGATACTCCTTACGGCGCTCGGCCAGGTCGACCGGTCCGGCGTCGGGGCCGCCGAACAGGTCCTTGCCCAGTTCATACGGTGTCTTGCGCGGCACGACGCGTGCGAGGTATTCGCGCAAGCTGGCCTTGACCAGTTCGCTCTTGCTGCGCCCGGTCTGGGCGGCGGCACGCGCGAGCTCGGCCTCGAGCTCGGGATCAAGCCGGATCGACAGGGTCATGGCAATCGCCCCTTGTAATACAAAACGTATCGCATCGTATGCCGCACTCGAATCGAAGTCAATTTCAGCGGCGGCGCCTATAATTGACGCTCACGTCAACCAACGAACGGGACACGAGCACACCATGGGTAATCGCCTCTCCAAGATCTACACCCGCACCGGCGACGCCGGCACCACCGGCCTGGGCGACGGCAAGCGCGTCTCCAAGAACAGCCTGCGCATCCACGCCCTGGGCGAGGTCGACGAGACCAACGCCATCATCGGCCTGCTGCTGTGCGAGGAGCTGCCCGAGGACGTGCGCGCGCTGCTGACCAACGTGCAGCACGACCTGTTCGACCTCGGCGGCGAGGTGTGCATCCCGGGCATGAGCATGATCACCGGCAAGCAGGTCACGCATCTGGAAGAAGAGCTCGACCGCTTCAACGAGCCGCTCGAGCCGCTCAAGGACTTCATCCTGCCCGGCGGCACGCGCGCCGCCGCCTACGCTCACCACGCCCGCACCGTGTGCCGCCGCGCCGAGCGCGCGCTGGTGGCGCTGGCGCTGGAAGAGGCGGTGAACGATGCGCCGCGCCAGTACCTCAACCGCCTGTCGGATCTGCTGTTCGTGCTCGGCCGCGTGCTCAACCGCGCCGGCGGCCGCGGCGATGTGCTGTGGCAGAAGCGCAAGAACGCCTGATCGGCCCCGCCGCCCGGCCCTGCACGTAGCGGGCCGGCGGCCTCAAGCCTGATTCCCGCCGCGGGCGATCGTCGCCTCCGGCGGCCCCGCCTCCAGGCCATCGCCCTCCCCGCTCCCGGCCAGGCCGCCCACCCGCGCCGCGGCGCGCTCGCCTTCGCGCAGTCCGGCCCGGTCGCCCCTCCCTTCGCCCCCCTCTTCGCCCCCCTCCCCGCTCACCGCCTGCGCCGCGAGCAGCTCGCGGAACAGCGCGGACGTCTGCGCCAGCTCCCACGCCCGCCCGACCGCCTCGATGCGCCCGGCGCGCATCAGGATGACCTCGTCGAAACGATCGAGCAGGTGCAGCCGGTGCACCGAGGACACCAGCGCCGCATCGGCGAAGTGCGCGAACAGGCGCTGATACACCCGCGCCTCGGTCTCCGGGTCGAGGCTGCTGGTCGGCTCGTCGAGCAGCAGCAGGCTCGCGCCCTCGGCGGCGAGCACGCCGCGCGCCAGGGCCAGGCGCTGGCGCTGACCGCCCGACCAATTGGCGCCGCCCTCCACCACCCGCGTCTGCAGCCGCTCCGGCAGGCCTTCGACCACGATGTCGGCGCAGGCTGCGCGAACCGCAGCGTCGATGCTCTCGGAAGGAGCCGATTCGCCGAGCAGCAGGTTCTCGGCCAGGGTGCCGTCGAACATCTCGGCCTGCTGCGGGATCAGCGTCGCCAGCGTGCGCAGTCGGCCCGGCATGTCGGGCTCGCCCCGGCCATCGAGCAGCAGGCGCCCGGCCGTGGGCGCGTCCAGCCCGGCCAGCAGGCGCAGCAAGGTGGTCTTGCCGCCGCCGCTCGGGCCCACCAGCGCATAGCGCCGGCCGCGCACGAGCTCCAGGCGATCGAGTTCCAGCGCCGCCGCACGCGCGTCGCCATGGGCGAAGCGCACGCCCTCGAGCGCCAGCGTCTGCCAGGGCGTGCCCTCCCCCGCCTCGGCGGACGGTGACGGCGCGGCGCCCGTCTGGGCGGCGGTAAACAGCGGCTCGGCCGCGGCGTAGTTGGCGCGCTGGCGCGCGAGCGACTGGAAGTGCGCGGCGATCGCGGTGATCACCCCGCCCGCCTGCTGCGAGTACTCGTACACCATGAACACCTTGCCGAGCGCGATCGTGCCCGCCGCGGCCGCCACGCCGCCCGCCGCCGTCGCACCGAAGCCGAACACGCCCGCGGCCTCGGCCGCATACACGCCGACCAGCACGCACCACAGCGCGCTGGCGAGCAGATCGACCGAGCACCACTTGGCCTCGTTCAGCACGATGCTCTTCTTCAGCGGCCCGAACACCGCGACCAGGCGCTCGCCGATCAGGCGCGTGACGCCCGCCCCACGGCGCAGCGCGAGCACCGACAGCACGTTGCCGAGCACATCGACCAGGGTGGCGGAATACGCGCGCTCGGCACGGTTCTCGTCCACCGCGATGCGCATCATCACGCGGTCGAAGCGGGTGATCAGCAGCCCGATCAGCCCGTAGCCGACCATCGCCACCGCGCCGACCAGCGGCGAGATCAGCCACAGCGCGACGATCGGCCCCACCAGGCGCACGGTGTTCTGCAGGTAGATGAACTGGCTCTGCGCGAAGTCGTAGAGCGCGCCCGTGCTCTGCTGCACGCGGTGCGTGGTCTCGCCCGAGTGATGGCGCTCGTGCCAGGCCAGCGGCGCGCCGAGCAGCCGGCCGACGAGCAGCGCGGACAGGCGCTCGCGCACCTTGAGCGCCGCGTTGCGCTCGAGGATGCGGCCCGGTCCGTGCAGCAGCCAGCTCGCGACGATCAC
>JAGOEI010000261.1 GCA_017997795.1 Thauera sp.
TCACATCGACTCGGGCGCCGACACGCCCAGCATCGCCAGACCGGTCACCAGCACCTGGCGCACCGCCGCGGCCAGCGCCAGGCGGGCGAGCTTGACCGCCTCGTCCTCGACCAGCATGCGCTCGGCGTTGTACCAGCTATGGAAGTCGGCGGCGAGGTCCTTGAGGTAGAACGCGATCTGGTGCGGCGCGTAGCCGGCGGCGGCGTCCTGCACCAGCTCGGTGAAGCTCGCCAGGCGGGCACAAAGGGCCAGTTCGCGCTCGTTCTGCAGCAGGCCGAGGTCGGCCGCAGCCAGCTCGGCAGTCTCGCCGCCCCACTGGTTGAGCACCGAGCACACGCGGGCGTGGGCGTACTGCACGTAGTACACCGGGTTCTCGTTGCTCTGGCTCTTGGCCAGGTCGAGGTCGAAGTCCAGGTGCTGGTCGGACTTGCGCAGCACGTAGAAGAAGCGGCAGGCGTCGTTGCCGACTTCCTTGCGCAGCTCGCGCAGGGTGACGAACTCGCCCGAGCGGGTGGACATCGAGGTCTTCTGGCCGTCGCGATACAACACCGCGAACTGCACCAGCGCCACTTCGAGCTTGGCCGGGTCGAGCCCGAGCGCGGCGATCGCGCCCTTCACGCGCGGGATGTAGCCGTGGTGGTCGGCACCCCAGATGTCGATGATGCGATCGAAGCCACGCTCGTACTTGTTGAGGTGGTAGGCGATGTCGGAGGCGAAGTAGGTGAACAGGCCATTTTCGCGCTGCACGACGCGGTCCTTCTCGTCGCCGAAGGCGGTCGAGCGGAACCACTTCGCGCCGTCCTGCAGGTAGATGTGGCCGTGCTGCTCGAGCTGGGTCACCGCGCGCTCGACCAGGCCGGTGTCGAACAGGCTCTGCTCCGAGAACCACTTGTCGAAGCGCACGCCGAACTCGCCGAGGTCGTCACGACCATCGCCGAGCTGCTCGTTGAGCGCGAAGCCATGCACCCAGCCGTAGTCGTCGCCGAGCAGCTTCTTGGCGTTGGCGATCAGCGCGTCGAGGTGTTCCTCGCGCTGCTGCTTCGATTCGTCGTCCTTGCGATCAGCCGGCGGCAGGCCGGGCGTGCCGGCGAGGATCTGCTCGACCGTGACCCGGGCGAAGCGGTCCTGATGGGCGTCGCGCATGTCGCGGCCCATGTCGATCACGTAGTCGCCCTGGTAGGCATTGGGCGGGAACGGGATCTCGATGCCGAAGAAGGCGAGATAGCGCAGCCAGGTCGACAGCGCCAGGATGTCCATCTGGCGGCCGGCGTCGTTCACGTAGTACTCGCGGGTGACGTCATAGCCGGCGAAGGCGAGCACGTCCGACAGCGACGCGCCGTAGGCCGCGCCGCGGCCGTGGCCGACGTGGAGCGGCCCCGTCGGGTTGGCGGACACGAACTCCACCTGCACCTTGACGCCCTTGTTGGCGCCGCGACCGAAGTCCGCGCCCTTGGCCAGCACCTCGCGCACCACCGCGGTCTTGGCGTCGGCGGCGAGCGTGAAGTTGATGAAGCCGGCGCCGGCGACTTCGGCCTTGGCGACCAGCTTCGAGGCCGGCAGCTCGGCCAGCAGCAGCCCGGCGAGCTCGCGCGGGTTGCGCTTCAAGGGCTTGGCCAGTTGCAGCGCGAGGTTGGTGGCGAAGTCGCCGTGGCTCGCCTGCTTCGGGCGCTCGAGCAGGATGGGGGTGTCGGCCAGATCGGGCGCCACGCTCTTCAGCGCGGACATCAACAGATCGGCCAGCAGGACTTTGGGATCGGCGCTCATGGCACTCGGGATGAATTCGAAGCCCGCAATTATAGCGGAACGCAAGCCCGCGCCCCGGCGAGGATGTGAGCGCACTTTGCACGCCCGGCGCGTCGACCGCGAAATGACCGGGCGCGCCCAACGCGCCGGGATCAGCCCCGTAGAGCGGACTCGCCCGCGAACATCGCCGCCTCCAACGCCGCTTTCGCGGGCAAGCCTGCTCCCAGCGAGCTGGCGCGCGTTCCATCCGCGCCGCTTTCGGGCTAAAGTCCGCGCTTTGCCTCGACCGGCCCGACCACCGTGCGCCTCTTCCGCCTCGCCAAGATCGTTTCCGTCAGTCTGCGCTTCGGGCTCGACCGCATGGTGCTCGACGCCGACAGCAGCGGGCGGCTGGCGCATATCTGGCACAAGGTGTTCTTCTGGCGCACGTACACCGAGTCGCGCGGCGCGCGCCTGCGCCAGGCGCTCGAGTCGCTCGGGCCGATCTTCGTCAAGTTCGGCCAGATGCTGTCGACCCGGCGCGACCTGCTGCCGCCCGACCTCGCCGACGAGCTCGCGCTGCTGCAGGACCGCGTGCCGCCCTTCCCCACCGAGCAGGCGCTCGAGGTGCTGGAAGGCTTTTACGGCAAGCCGATCGACACGGTCTTCGACGACTTCGAGCGCACGCCGGTGGCCTCGGCCTCGGTGGCGCAGGTGCATTTCGCGCGCCTGCCCGACGGCACCGACGTCGCGGTCAAGGTGCTGCGCCCGGGCATCGAGCGCGTGATCGAGCACGACCTCGCGCTGCTCGAGGTCGCCGCGGTGCTGCTGGAAAAGGTGTGGCCGGAGGGCCGGCGCCTGAAGCCGCGCGAGGTGGTGGCCGAATTCAGCAAGTACCTGCACGACGAGCTCGACCTGATGCGCGAGGCCGCCAACTGCTCGCAGCTTCGGCGCAACTTCAAGGACTCGTCGCTCTTGATCGTGCCCGAGGTGTATTGGGACTGGTGCGGGCGCAAGGTCATGGTGATGGAGCGCATGCGCGGCGTGCCGATCTCGCAGACGCCGGCGCTGCTCGCCCAGGGCAACGACATGAAGGCGCTGTCGCGCGCGGGCGTGGAGATCTTCTTCACCCAGGTGTTCCGCGACGGCTTCTTCCACGCCGACATGCACCCGGGCAACATCTTCGTGCACCAGGACGGGCGCTACATCGCGCTCGACTTCGGCATCATGGGCACCCTCGACGAGGTGGACAAGAACTACCTCGCGACCAACTTCCTCGCCTTCTTCAAGCGCGACTACCACCGCGTCGCGCTGGCCCACATCGAGGCCGGCTGGGTGCCGGCGAAGACGCGGGTGGACGAGTTCGAGGCGGCGATCCGCACCGTGTGCGAGCCGATCTTCGACAAGCCCTTGAAGGACATCTCCTTCGGCAAGACCCTGCTGCGCCTGTTCCAGACCGCGCGCCGCTTCGAGATGGAAGTGCAGCCGCAGCTCGTGCTGCTGCAGAAGACCCTGCTCAACATCGAGGGCCTGGGCCGCCAGCTCGACCCCGAGCTCGACCTGTGGAAGACCGCCAAGCCCTTCCTCGAGCGCTGGATGGACGAGCGCATGGGCGTGCGCGCGCTGGT
>JAGOEI010000262.1 GCA_017997795.1 Thauera sp.
AGGTCCAGCAGTCGAAGTTGCGCATGTGGGTGCACAGACAGGTCTTGTCGAAGACCTTGACCTTCTTCGCATCCGGGTGTGCCGCCACTTCGCGGTTGTAGGCCTCGATGTACTGGCAGTTGCCGCTCGAGTCGAGCAGGTAGCCGTAGGCCTCGCAGTTGGGGCGGATGCCGCTGCCGATCGCCGGGCTGCTCTTCAACATGCGCATCGGATAGCCGGTGGGCGAGATCTGATTGACCTCGATCTCGTCCTCTTCCGCCTTGAAGTAATCCTGCTTGACCTCGTCGGGCAGGCCGCATTCCTTCGTGACCGTGAACCGGGTCGCCACCTGCACCGCCGCCGCGCCGGCCTCCAGGAACTCCACCGCGTCGGTGCCGGTGAAGATGCCGCCGGCCGGGATCAGCGGGATGTCGAGATGCTGCTCGCGCATCCAGTCGCGGATCTCGGCGACGATGGTGGCGAGGTCGTACTGCGCCCAGTCCATGCCGAAGCCGAGGTGGCCGCCGGCGAGCGGGCCCTCGACCACCACGTAGTCGGGCATGCGGCCGGTGCGGGCGCTCTTCTTGAGGAAGAGCTGCAGTGCGCGCAGCGAGCTGACGATGATGCCGAGTTGTACGTCGCGGAAGCGCGGATGGTCCTCGATGAGGGCGAAGGATCCCAGGTGCAGGCCGGCGGCCAGCGTGATGCCGTCGATGCCGTGATCCATCGCGGTGCGCAGGCGCACGCGCAGCGTGTCCTTGGGCGCGTTCATCGTCAGCTTTTCCATGCAGTTGATGAACACCATGCCCGTGCCGCGCTTGCGCTCCATGGTGCGGCCGACGTGGGTCGCGGTGGCCTCGGCGATCAGCCCGAGGTCGAACTGCACCACCGACTTGTCGGCGTTGGCGACGTTGAACTTGTACTGCTGCAGCTTGTTCTTGACGTACTTGGTGTTGTAGCGCCGGTCCGACACGGTCGGCAGCATCGCGTCGGAGATGTGCCCCACCCCGCCGAGGCGGGCCGCCTCGAGCGCCAGGTCGGCGGCGGAAATATCCACGCCCATGCCGCCTACCATGATCGGCACGAGTTCCTGAGAACCCAGTTTCAGGCGGAAGTCATCTACACGCTTCATTGCTTCGAGTCCGTTAATTCGGCAGTCCGTCATTATCACCCGAGAGGGCGTTTCGGCCCAGCCCCGCGGCGCATCCCGGGGCTTCGGTTACCATGCCACTTCGACTTCAAATCGGGCGCGACGTGCGCCGCAGGGGGAGACAAATGTTCAAGGTAGTGCTGATCGAGAAGGATGAAGCGGGGTATCGCGCAGGCGTCACCGAAGTGGATGACGCCGCGCTGCCCGACGGCGACGTCACCGTGCGCGTCGCTTACTCCACGCTCAACTACAAGGACGGCCTCGCCATCACCGGCAAGGGGCCGGTGGTGCGCAAGTTTCCGATGGTGCCGGGGATCGACCTCGCCGGTACGGTCGAGGGCAGCAGTCATCCCGGCATCGCGGTCGGCGATGCGGTGGTGCTCAACGGCTGGGGCGTGGGCGAGGGGCACTGGGGCGGGCTGGCGCAACGCGCGCGCCTCAAGGGCGACTGGCTGGTGCCGCTGCCCGCAGCCTTCACGCCGCGCCAGGCGATGGCGATCGGGACCGCCGGCTACACCGCGATGTTGTGCGTGATGGCGCTCGAGCGTCACGGGGTGACGCCCGCCAATGGTGAGGTGCTGGTGACCGGTGCCAATGGCGGCGTGGGCAGCGTGGCCGTCGCCCTGCTGGCCAAGCTCGGCTACACCGTGGTCGCCTCCACTGGACGCCCGCAGGAGGCCGACTACCTGAAGGCGCTCGGTGCCGCCGAGATCATCGACCGCGCCCAGCTTTCCGCCCCCGGCAAGCCGCTCGCCAAGGAGCGCTGGGCCGGCGCGGTCGACACCGTCGGCAGCCACACGCTGGCCAACGTGTGCGCGAGCACGAAGTACCGCGGCGCGGTCGCCGCCTGCGGTCTCGCGCAGGGCATGGACTTCCCGTCCTCGGTCGCGCCCTTCATCCTGCGCGGGGTCACGCTCGCCGGCGTGGACAGCGTGATGGCGCCGCGCGCCGAGCGCCTGGAGGCCTGGCGTCGGCTGGCGCAGGATCTCGACGTGACAAAGCTCGAACTGATGACGCGCGAGATCGGCCTTCGTGAGGCGGTGGCGACCGCCGCGGCGCTGCTCGAGGGCAAGGTGCGCGGGCGCGTCGTCGTCGACGTCAATCGCTGAGCCCGTACCCGATCAAGACAACCGGAGGAGACTTCCCATGACCGAACGTATCAGTCGCTTCACCGTCCCCGACCTGGCCGACGTGCCCGAGGACGTGCGCAACCGCATCCTCGCGGTGCAGGAAAAGGCCGGCTTCGTACCCAACGTGTTCCTGATGCTGGCGCACCGCCCGGCCGAGTTCCGCGCCTTCTTCGACTACCACGACGCGCTGATGGAGAAGGACGTCGGCCTCACCAAGGCCGAGCGCGAGATGATCGTCGTCGCCACCTCCGCCGCCGGCCAGTGCCTGTACTGCGTGATCGCCCATGGTGCGGTGCTTCGCATCCGCGCGAAGAACCCGCGCATCGCCGACCAGCTCGCCGCCAACTATCGCAAGGCCGAGATCAGCCCGCGCCAGCGCGCGATGCTCGACTTCGCGGTGAAGCTGTCGACCCGCGGCGGCGAGATCGAGGACGCCGACCTCGAGGCGCTGCGCGCGCACGGTTTCGACGACGAGGCGATCTGGGACATCGGCGCGATCACCGCCTTCTTCAGCATGAGCAATCGCCTGGTGCATCTCACCGGCACGCCGCCCAACGAGCCCTTCTACCTGATGGGAAGGGTGCCGAAGGGGTGAGGGGTGAGGCGTGAGGCGTCATGCATGAGGTGTGAGCGGGCTGGGAGTGAGCCGAGCGGGGATTTCGCTCAGCGCGGTGCAATTGCTTACAAACCGATCGTGCTTTGATCTTGCCCAGGCATTGAATGCGGCGGCCGACCTGCGTAAGATCGCGGGCATGGTTGTAATCCCGGCAATCTGGAGGCGTTCTGGACAGGGGTTCGATTCCCCTCACCTCCACCCAAGCGCATTCGGGAGTGTGTTTGGGTGGGGGTGTACTGGTTTCGACAGGGCGGGCAAAGGTGAGCAGGCAACCCGAAAGGCGACGGACGTAATCCGAGCAAATCCATAAACGCCAACGATGAGCGTTTCGCACTGGCCGCTTAAGGCCTATGCCGAGGCTGCTTGAGCCTTGTTACCAAAGAAAAGCCGGTGGGGACTTCGGTCCCCATCGTCACGTCTACGGGGTCCGTTCCGTGGCGCTGCCCTGTGCGCCGTCGTGCTGCCCGCATGTGGC
>JAGOEI010000006.1:0-11421 GCA_017997795.1 Thauera sp.
CGCGCTGACGTCGTCGGCGAGCGCACGGGTCTGGACCGTATGCGTTTCCACCACGATCGGGGCCGCCTGCGCACCGCCGCCGCTGCCACCACCTGCGCCCGTGGCCGGGGCTGCGGCCGACTGGGCAGTCGCCGGCGCCGGGGCACGATTCACATGCCAGGCATAGCCCGCCAGTGCAGCCAGGCCGATGAGGCTCAAAACAATGATGGGACGGCGACTTGAAGGCATGGGCGGTCAGCGGACGGGCGTTAAAAGGGGAGGCCAGCGAGCAGCCGGAAGTTTAGGGACAAATGCATCTGCTGTCCGGTTCCGCAGCCTCACCAAGCCAGGCAGCGGCCGCTCAATCCTCCGCCACCGGCCACTTCGGATTCCACGCCACTTCCCACAAGTGTCCGTCGGGGTCCTGAAAGTAGCCCGCGTACCCGCCCCAGAAGGTATCGCGCGCCGGCTGCGGGATCCTCGCCCCCGCCGCGCCCGCAAGCGCCATCACCCGGTCCACATCCTCGCGCGCCGCCACGTTGTGGCTGAGCACGCACTCGCTGGCACTCGCCGGGCCCACTGCCACCCCGGCGTCGTGGGCAAGACTCGCTCGCGCGAACAGCGCCAGCTTGAGGCCCGGCTGCAGATCGAAGAACACCACCGCGCCATGCTCGAGCTCAAGGCCGACGATGCCCTTCGTCGGCCAGCCGAGTCCGTCGCGATAAAAGGCCAGCGCGCGCTCGAGGCTATCGACGCCGAGGGTGATGACGCTGATGCGCGGCTTCATGCTGTGCCTCCTTGTGGTGGTCGTGCGTGTGCAGCGCCGGGACATCCGCCGCTGCGCCCGGCCCGCCCGGACTCAGCGGCATTGCAGTTGCCCCGACTGCGCATGCACCACGCACTGCAGCGCGCCGCACTGGCAGTTGTACAGCGTCGACGCCGCGCTGCGCTGACCGCCGAGATCGACCCCGCGCGAGCACATGCACGCATCGGGCTGCACCCCGAGCACGGGTTGGGCAACGGCATCGGCCGCGGCAGGCGCGGCAGTCAGCACCAGCACACTGGCGGCGGTCGCTACCAGGCCAGCCAGGGCCACAAGCACAGGGCGGATCTTCATGGTCGTGCTCCACAAGAAAGTTCGCTTCGGGTTCGGATTCGGATCGGGAGGACCGGGCCAGCGGACGTCGGGCACGCCTCGGCACGGCGCCCTGCCCCCGCGACAAGAGCATCGGGGTGCGCGCCATGCGCCGTGCAGACCGCGCCCCCAAACTCATTGATAGCACGCGCCAGGGCTACGGCATCCCCAGGCGCTGCAGTTTTTCGTCGCGCAGATGAGTGAGCAGCGCCGTGCCGTCGGCCGCCACACGAAACTCGCCCCAGCGCGCGCCCTCGAACACCGCCGCCTGCCCTTCCTGGAAGAAGAATGCATTCGGCCCCACGCTCGGTGCGCCGTCACGCAGGCGGATGCGCACGGCGACCGTTGCGGACGGCGCGGGCAAGTCGTCGCCGACGCCGGCGAGGCTTGCGCGGCCGTCGGCGGCAAGCTCCACATGGGCGAAGCGCGGCAGCGGCCCGGTGGCGGTGCCGGCACGACGCGGCAAGGCATCGTCGATCGCGAAACGCAGGGCCATGTAGTCGCCCTGCATCAAGGAGCGCGGATCGACCGGGGCAAGCTCGAACAGCACGACACGGCCCTCGTCGAGCACGCGCTCGCGGTCGATGACGGCATGGCCAGTCAGCCCGACCACCAGCACGAGGGCGGCTACCACGCCGAGACGCAGCCCGGCGGCAGCTTTCAGCGCGCCGCCCACGCCTTGCGTGGCGCCGGGGGTCTCACTGCGCACGCCGCCCGAAACTGGCCCTTCCGTCCCGGTCCGATCCGCCCCTGCGCTGTCCGTGGCCGGCAAGGCGTGGCGCAGGGCGAGCAGCACAGCCCCACTGATCGCCATCAAGACGGACTTCACCAGCAAAGTCGTGTCGAGCCGGTAGTAGTACTCGCCGACATAAGCCACCGCTGCGGCAAGCGCGAGCGCCGCAAAGCCGCGATGTCCGCCCCGGAAGCAGGCCAGCGCCAGGCTGCTCGCGACCAGCAGCCCCGGCGCCGGTTGCGACACGATGGCCAGCACCAGCGCCGCCGCCAGCGCGGCCCAGCGCGTGCGCGCCTCGTCCGTCGTCGTGAGCCATCCGACCACGGCGACGAAGACCAGCCCCGCGCCGATCAACAGCACGCCCGCCTGCGGCGCAAAGGGCGACCCGCCCGCAAGCGCGAAGCGCCAGGCATCCTCGCCCACCACGCCGACGACGGCCGGCAAGGCCAAAGCCGCCACCGTGCCGCCGCGCGCGAACGCCGCGAGCTGGCCACCGTTGCGCGTTGCGGCCCACTGCGGTCGCGACAGCCACAGCACGGCGACACCCGCGGCCAGGCCAGCGCCATAGACCGCCAGCCCGGTCCCCTCGCCAATCAGCGCCCCCGCATGAAAGGTCACCAGCAGCGCGCACAGGCTGCGATGCAGCGACGTCGAGCGCGGGCACATCATCGCCGCCGCGATCGCGAGACCGGTCACCGCCCACAGCCGGCCACCGTCGAAAAACGCCCCCCAGCCCGACCCCGTCGCCGACACCACCAGGGCCTGACCCGCGAGCGAGAACGCCAGCGCCATCTGCCCGGTGAACAGGCGGTCGCGACGAAACAGGGCGACCGCCACCGCACACAAGGCCACCCCCGCGATCGCCCTCACCAGCGCGTGGTCGCCAAGCAAGGCCAAGGGCAGCATGAAAGACGACAGGATCAGCACCGACGCCACCCACGCCGCCAGCGTCTGCAGCAGCATCAGCCACCACGGTACCTGGGCCGCGGCCAGCAGCCGATCATGTTGCTCATCGTCGACGACGCCTTGCGTACGCAGCGCCTCTGCGGCCTGCGCCACCGCCGAGGCGGGAAACCCGAAGCCGCTCATTGCGCCTCTCCGCCTGTGACCGACTGGCGGTGCAGGCCCGCCAGCCACACGCCCGCGCCCGCCGATGCCGCGATGATGAAGAGCCCTACCAGGTTCATGCTCAGGAAGCTCTCGATGCGCAGCAGCTTGACCAGCCCCGCAGCCAGCACCGCGATCCCGCCGTACACCGCGAGCGCGAGGGTCGGCAGATCGCGTCGCACCCGGTGGTAGATCGCCGCCGCCAGGCCAGCCACGACCGAGAAGCTCGCGGCCACGACCCGGAATTCGCTCTCCCACCAGCCCAGCACCGCGCCCGCGCACAGCGGCGCCAGCACCCCCAGCGCCGCCAGGCGGTGCATCCAGCGCGTCGGCCGCGCGATGAGCCAGCGCCCGAAGGCCTCGAAGACCAGCAACACGATCAGGTTGAAGGCCGCGATCGCGAGCAGGGCCCGGGCATTGGAGAGCGTGTCGAAGAAGCCCCACCACGCCGACTGCGACAGCGCCCGCATCAGCGCGAGGTTGGCCACGCCCAGCCACAGCACCCAGCTCGCGGTCGAACGCGACAGCCACGCGAACGGCAGCATCAGCGCCGCCCACGCCGCGAACAACTCCCACACGTCGGCCCCGGTCTGGTAGGTCTGCCCGACCAGCGCCAGCACCGCGCCGGTCGCCACGCATGCGCCGAACAAGGCCGCGCGCCAGCCCGTGCCCAGCGGTCGCGCGCACAGCGCTCCGGCGCAACACGCCGCCAGCACGCCGACCACCAGCGCCAGGCGGGCGAAGCGGTGCATCGCCTCCCAGTTGTAGGCGAGGAAGAACACCGCCGCCGCGCTCAGCAACAACGCGCCCCCAAAGGCGAACACGCGATCGAGCAGCGTCCGCCACTCGGCCGGCGTCGGCCGCAGCGCCCCCTGGGCGCTCGCGCGCGCCAGTTGCGCGTGACCGATCTCGCCCGACTCGGCAAGCCGCAGCAGCAACGCACGTTGTTCAGGCGTCCACGTCATGCACACATCCGCAAGGAAAGAGAGGCTCGAGCCTACCAGCAAGATCGGCGCACGACCGCCCCGCGCCGCAAGGGCTATGCTTGAAGCGTGACGGATTGCCCGACAGGAGGCTTGCCGATGCCTTCACCGGCCCCCTTGCCCAATGCCTTGCGTGGCGCCTTGGGCACTCCTTTGCCCGACCCTTTGGCCGACCCTTTGCCCGAACACGCGCCCGACCTCCTCCCCGACTGCGCCGCCGCCCCCGACACCGCGCCGGTCGTCGCCGAGTTCCGCTTCTACGAGGAACTCAACGATTTCCTCGCGCCCGATCACCGGCGGCGCGCGTTCGAGGCCCGCTGCGCCCGCGCCGCCACCGTGAAGCACATGATCGAGGCGCTCGGCGTGCCCCACACCGAGGTCGAGCTGGTGCTGGTCAATAGCGAATCGGTCGGCTTCGACCGCCTGCTCGCCCACGGCGACCGGGTGTCGGTCTATCCGCGCTTCGAGACCTTCGACTTCACCCCGCTGCTGCGCGCGCGCGACGCACCGCCGCGCGTCACGCGCTTCATCGCCGACGCCCACCTCGGCGGCCTCGCGCGGCTGCTGCGTCTGACGGGCTTCGACACCCTCTACGACAACCATTACGACGACGCCGAGATCGTCGCCATCGCCGTCCGCGAAGGCCGCATCGTTCTCACCCGCGACCGCGAGCTGCTCAAGCGCCGCGAGCTCACCCACGGCTGCTTCGTGCACGCGCTCAAGCCCGAGCAGCAGGCCATCGAGATCTTCCAGCGCCTCGACCTGTGCCGCAGCGCGCGACCCTTCTCCCTGTGCCTGGAATGCAACGCGCCGCTGCGCCCGATCGACAAGGCCGAGGTCGCGCACCGCCTGCCACCGGATGTTCGTGCGCGGCACGCCCGGTTCTCGACCTGCGATCGCTGCCGGCGCGTGTTCTGGGAGGGGTCGCACTGGCGGCGGATGCGCAGCGTGGTGGACCGGCTGCTGGCCTGCGCTTCGGCGCGCGAATGACGCGGCGCACGACGGCACCCTTGCCCTCTGCGCGCGCCGCGTCTAGTCCTCGGAGCGCGCCAATGCGTACAGCACCAGCGCGCCGAAGCCGATGAGCAGGCCCCACTTGAAGGCGGAGCAGGTGGTCGACATCAGGTAAGTGGCCGGCGTGTCGAAGCGCGGTACCTCGGTCAGCCACCAGTGGAAAGCGTTCTCCGCGGCATCGAACACCGCCGCCAGCGGTAGCCACAGGCGCGCGAACGGACGCGTCGCAGGCGAGAGCGGCGCAAACACCGCCGTGCGCGTCGCCAGCAGCCAGCCGAACGCGGCGTAGGCAAGCAGCACGATGAAATCCACCGGAAGGTGGCTGCGGTAGCGCGCCAGATCGGCCTCCGACCACAGGTGGATGATTCCGCCGAAGGTCTGCGGCTGCCAGGCGAACTGCAGCGCGATGACGCCCGGCTTGAGCGGCAGCAGGTAAACGAACACGCCGATGAACAAGGCCGCCGCCAGCACTCCGCTCACCCACACTGCACGCATCTGCCTCGCTCCCGCTTGTCGAACGGCGCCGCTCAGCCTGCCATGAACGACAGGTGGACGTCGCTGCCGTAGCGGCACACGATCTCGCGCTTGGCGGCGAGGAAGGCCTCGACGTCGCCCGCGCGGCCGGCACGACCGATACGGTATCGCGCCAGTTCGTCGGCGATCACGTCGAGGAACAGCTCCGCCAGCAGCAGACGCGCCGAGTCGCGGAAGTTGCCGCGACCATCCACATAGAGCTGCACGGTAGGCGCCGCGGTGTTGATCAGGATCCTGCGCTCCTCGGGGCTATAGACCGCGCGGTCGGCCTCCTTGCCCAGGTAGCGGAACGCATAGCCGGAGAACATCGCCTCGCCGTGGTCCCTGGGCGCGTGGTGCCGGCGGGCGTGGGCCGCAGCGGCCGCATGCAAGGTGGTGGGGTGATGCGCGTGACCGGACGCGTGCTCGGCGATGACGATCTCGCACCAGGCGATGTAACCGCCCGCGCGCACGACGAGCTCGCCGCGCTCGCCCGGCGCGGCGCCACGCACGGTCCAGGTCACCTGGCGTTCGCCGCCGAGGGCTGCCACCGCGATGGGGCCCGGTGGCGGCTCGATGTCCATGCCCGCGCTCAGGGTGGCGTCCACGCTCAGCACGGCATCGGCGCCGAGTTGCTGCGGATCGACCAGCAAGCGGACATGGAAGCCGTGGTCGGGCTTGCGGTAGTAGAAGGGCGTGGTGAAGCGCAAGGGCACCGACTCGGTCGCTGCCGCCGCGCCCGGCGCCGCCTGCGTCGCCACTGCAGCGGGCGGATGCACGATGCCGAAATCGTGGATCGCGGCCAGGTTCATGCGCTCGAGCAGGTGCTCGATCATGTGCGCGGTGCGCCCGGAGGTGGTGGCGCGCTCGAGGTGGCGCAGCTTGTCCTGCTCGGCCTGCACGTGCGGCGAAATCAGCCGGCTCACTGCGCGCGAAAGCGCGGCCACGATCGGTGCCTTGGGGTTCAGCCCGGCGCGCTCGTCGCTGATCACGGCCTCGCCCTCGGCCAGCCTTTCGACCAGCGCCGGGCAGCGCACGGTGCCGAACAGGTACTCGGTCCCGACCTGGTTCTCGTAGTCGAAGAACTGGCAATCGAGCACCGCGGTGCCGGACAGCACCAGCAGCCCGCTGGTGCGCTCGTCGCCGCGAGGGGTGAGTTCCGCGTCCAGGGCGCGCTTCAGGGTCAGCGTGAACGGCCAGCTCTGATGGTCGTGCTGGAACTGCCCGCGCAGCTCGGGGCCCAGCAGCACGATGGAGGGCGGCTCCTCGAACTGCACCCGGCCGCTGCGCTCGACCTCGATGCCATCCTTCAGGTGCACCACCTCGACGTGGCGGCGCGCGAGCACGTCACGCAGGTAGATGTTGTTGGCGAGCGCATGCACCAGCGCGCCGAACTGCGAGATGCTGGCCTGCGGGCTGTCGACGACGATCGCCACCCGGGTGCCGTTTGCGGGGATGCCCAGGCGCTCGCGGTCGGCATCGGTCGCCTCGCGATCGTGGCCGCCGTCGTCGTAGAGATAGGCGCCATCCTCGCCGCGGAAGAGTTCGATGCGCGCCAGGCGGCCGTCGCGGATCGTCTCCAGCCAGCCGCTGCCGAGCCCGAAGATCGCCTGCTTGAGACCGCGGCCGAAATACCCGCGCCCGCCCGCCATGCCCTGCGCAAGCAGGCTGTGGGCGCCGCCGTAGCTGAGGATGGCGCAGGCCTTGTCGAAGGGCAGGCCCTCGGCCTGGTCGGCCACGGTCAGCAGCGCGCCGCGCCGGTGGCGCTCGTACTGCACGAGCATGCGGCCGGTGACCTTCTGGCCGGCACGCTCGAGTCGCGTGTAGCTGTCGTCGCTGTTGGTGATGAGCTCCACCAGCGCCTTCTCGATCGAGGCGAACCGCCGCGAGTCGATGTCGATGACGCGTTGATCGACGGTGATTGCATTGACGGCCATCGCCAACCTCTGTGCGCAGGTTCGAGTCCCGGCAATGCGCCGGGACACTCATGCCAGCGATGCTACTCCCGATGCCGGCCGACCGGCCACGTGGCGCAGCGGCCCGGCGCGCAGCGGTTCACGTCCGCCGGCGGCGCCTGCACCACACCCACGCATAGGCGAGCCCATTCACCCCCACCACGATGGCTGCGAGCACGTACTGGATCTCGTGCGTGAGGCCGGCCGGATAGATCAGCGCAAGCAGGTAATGCTCGATGAAGCCGCCCGTGTAGCCTGCCTCCCCTGCGGCGCTGCGCAGGCGGTTCTCCAGCGGCGTCAGCGGGCACAGGCCGCCGCTGAGTTCCACATACACGCCCCAGGCCGCAGCCGGCAGGTGCAACATCGGTGCCCAACGCCAGCGCAAAGCCAGCAGGCCGCCGAGCAGCACGAACAGGATGAAGCCCAGATGCAGCACCAGCACGGCATCGGCAGCCAGGCGGTGGATCATGTTCGCGCTCCCATGAACGACAAACCCGGCTCGCGGCCGGGTCTGCTTGCCGGCCGGGCGACATCCTGGCCGGCGGGTCGGAAGTGAGCGACGCGCTCAGCCGACGATGGTCTGCGCTTCGCCGTCCTGGCGCGCATCGATGCGGCCAATGCGATACACGGTCTCGCCCTCGGCCTGCAGCCTGGCCACCACCGCATCGGCGTCGGCCGCGGCCACCACCACCGCCATCCCGATACCGCAGTTGAACACGCGGTACATCTCCTGCATGTCGACCTGGCCTTCCTTCTGCAGCCACTGGAACAGCGGCGGCAACGTCCAGCTCGCGGCGTCGATGCGGGCGGTGAGTTCGTCGCGCAGGATGCGCGGCACGTTCTCGGTGATGCCGCCGCCGGTGATGTGGGCCATGCCCTTCACCACGCCGGGCATCGCCTGCATCACCGCCAGCATCGGCTTGACGTAGATGCGGGTGGGCTCCATGACCACGTCGCGGAACGGACGGCCGTGGAAGGGCGCGTCCATGTCGGTGCCGGCGCGCTCGATGATCTTGCGGATCAGCGAGTAGCCATTCGAGTGCGCGCCGCTCGAGGCCAGGCCGAGCACCACGTCGCCGGGGACGATCTTGCTGCCGTCGATGATGTCGGCCTTTTCCACCACACCGACGGCGAAGCCGGCGAGGTCGTACTCGCCCGCCGGGTACATGCCCGGCATCTCTGCGGTTTCGCCACCGATGAGCGCGCAGCCGGCGAGTTCGCAGCCACGGGCGATGCCCTTGACCACGTCGGCGGCGGTGTCGACGTCGAGCTTGCCGCAGGCGAAGTAGTCGAGGAAGAACAGCGACTCGGCGCCCTGCACCAGGATGTCGTTCACACTCATCGCCACCAGATCCTGGCCAACGGTGTCATGCTTGTTCAACTGGAAGGCAAGCTTGAGCTTGGTGCCGACGCCATCGGTACCGGACACCAGCACCGGCTCCTTGTACTTCTTCGACAGCTCGAACAGCGCGCCGAAGCCGCCGATGCCGCCCAGCACCTCGGGGCGCATGGTGCGCTTGGCCAGCGGCTTGATGCGGTCGACCAGCGCGTCGCCGGCATCGATGTCCACACCCGCATCGCGGTAGGAAAGCGGGGTCTGGGGTGCAAGAGGGGCGGGATGATGGTCGCTCAAGATCGTTCCTTCGGGCTCGCTGGATACAGGACTGAATACTGCGCTGAAGACGGGGTGTAACACCCGGCGAAGGCCGGCCGCGCGACCGAACGCGCTTGAGGCTGCAACGCCAAGTGGCTACATTTACGTGTTTCGCGGGCTCTTCGCCCCGCGCCAAGTCCGCGATTTTACTTGAAATGAACGCTCCCCGCGCCGATCGCCTGCAAACCTTCACGTGGACCGCGGCCGGCCTGGCGATTGTCGCCCTGTTCTGGCTGCTGGGCCCCATCCTCACCCCCTTCGTCGTCGCTGCGGTGTTCGCCTACATCTGCGACCCGGCGGTCAACTGGATGGTGGCGCGCCGCGTGCCGCGTGCGCTGGCGGTGCTGCTGGTGATCATCGCGCTCGGCCTGGTGCTTGTGGCGCTCGCGCTGATCCTGGTGCCGATGGTGTATCGCGAGGCCGTCCTGCTGATCCGCCGCCTGCCCGAGCTGGTCGAGATGTTCAACGCCCAGGTCGCGCCCATCCTGCAGGCCCGGCTCGGCATCGAGCTGCAGCTCGACGCGGCGCAGTTCCGCGAGCTGATCGCCGCCAACTGGAACAACGCCCAGGACATCGTGCCGATCGTCCTCGGCCACCTCAAGACCGGCGGCATGGCCCTGCTCGGCTTCGTCGCCAACCTGTTCCTGATCCCGATGGTGATGTTCTACCTGCTGCAGGAATGGCCGCGCATCCTCGACGCGCTCGAGCGCATCGTCCCGCGCCCCTGGCTTGCGCGCACGATGCGCATCCTCAACGACATCGACTCGGTGATGTCCGAGTTCCTGCGCGGGCAACTGTCGGTGATGATGCTGCTCGCGGTGTTCTACAGCGTCGGGCTGTGGTTCGCCGGGCTCAACTTCGCGCTGCCCGTGGGCGTGCTCACCGGCCTGCTGGTGTTCATCCCCTACGTGGGCTTCGGCGGCGGCCTGATCCTCGCCATCCTTGCTGCGCTGCTGCAGGCCGAAGGCTGGCCGCCGCTGGTGGGCGTGGCGGTGGTGTACGGCCTGGGGCAACTGGTCGAGAGCTTCCTGCTCACGCCCTACCTGGTGGGCGAGCGCATCGGCCTGCACCCGCTGGCGGTGATCTTCGCGCTGATGGCCTTTGCCCAGTTGTTCGGCTTCGTCGGCGTGCTGGTCGCCCTGCCGGTGAGCGCGGCGCTGCTGGTCGGCCTGCGCGAGGTGCTGGGCGCCTGGCTCGCCAGCCCGGTCTATCTGGGCGATCAACGCCCACCCCGGGACGAGGCCCCCGGCGCATGATGAAGCAGCTCGTCCTCGACATCCGCCCCGACGCGCCACCCACGCTGGAAAACTTCGTCGCAGGCACCAACGCCGAGCTGGTGGCCACCGTGTCGCTGCTGGCCGATCCGACCACCGCCACGCAGTTGCCCGCGCGCCACATCTACCTGTGGGGCGGCGCCGGCAGCGGCCGCAGCCACCTGCTGCGCGCCACCGCGGCCATGGCACGCGAGGCGGGGCGGCCTGCGCACCTGCTGGCCGCGGCCGACGTCGACGACAGCCTGCCCGAGACCGCCGACGCCCTGCTCGCCATCGACGACATCGACCAGCTCGCCGCCGACGCGCAGATCGCGCTCTTCAACGCCTTCAACCGCGCGCGCGGCAACGGCCAGTCGCTGCTGCTGTCGGGCCCCGCCGCCCCGCTCGCGCTGCGCCTGCGCGAGGACCTGCGCACCCGCATCGGCCAGAGCCTGATCTACGAGGTACAGCCGCTCGACGACGCCTCGCGCGCGGCCATCCTCGCCACGCTCGCCGAGCGGCGCGGGCTGCGCCTGGCCGACGAGGTGGTCGACTTCCTGCTGCGCCACGGCCGCCGCGAGCTCTCCAGCCTGCGCAACGTACTCGACGCGCTCGACGCCGCCTCGCTCGAGCGCAAGCGCCCCATCACCCTGCCCCTGCTGCGCGAGATGAAGCAGCAGGGCCTGGAAATCTGAACCACGGAGCCTTCAACGTGAACCTCGTCCTCTTCGACCTCGACAACACCCTGCTCGCCGGCGACTCCGACTTCGCCTGGGCGCAGTTCCTGATCGGCAAGGGCGTGCTCGACCGCGAGGTCCAGGAAGCGAAGAACGTGCAGTTCTACGAGCAGTACAAGGCCGGCACGCTCGACATCTTCGAATTCCTCGACTTCCAGCTCGCCCCGCTCGCGCGCCACCCGCGCGCGCAGCTCGACGCCTGGCACCGCGAGTTCATGGACCTGTCGGTGCAGCCGATGATCACCGCGAAGGCGCGCGCGCTGGTGCAGCAGCACCTCGACAGCGGCGCGCTGGTCGCCGTGGTGACCGCCACCAACGCCTTCGTCACCGGCCCGATCGTGCGCGAGTTCGGCATCCC
>JAGOEI010000006.1:11521-17059 GCA_017997795.1 Thauera sp.
ATGCAAGCACGACTCCTTTCCCGATGATCCGCAAGCTGCTGCGCAAGGTCTTCAAGCGCCCGGCGACCGCTGCGCGCCACGAACCCGCCCTCATTCCCGTCGACCGCCACGGCATCCGCCGCGAGCAACTGTCGCCGGCCGCGCGCAAGGTGTGCGCGGTGTTGCAGGAGAAAGGCTTCAAGGCCTTCGTGGTCGGCGGCGCGGTGCGCGACCTGCTTATCGGCCAGCCGCCCAAGGACTACGACGTCGCCACCAGCGCCACGCCCGAAGAGGTGCGCGCCGCGTTCCGGCGCTCGCGCATCATCGGCCGGCGCTTCAAGATCGTGCACGTGATGAGCGGACCGGAGACGATCGAGGTCTCCACCTTCCGCGCCAGCCAGGACGCCGAGAGCGCCGACACCGACGAGCACGGCCGCGTGCTGCGCGACAACGTCTTCGGCAACCAGCAGGAAGACGCCACCCGGCGCGACTTCACCGTCAACGCGCTGTACTACGACCCCGGCACCGAGACCATCGTCGACTACCACCACGGCGTCGCCGACATCCAGCAGAAGACGCTGCGCATGATCGGCGACCCGCGCACGCGCTACCGCGAGGACCCGGTGCGCATGCTGCGCGCGGTGCGCCTGGCGGCCAAGCTCGGGCTGGCCATCGACCCCGCGGCGCGCCAGCCGATCCGCGAGATGGGCCCGCTGCTCGAGAACGTGCCGGCGGCGCGGCTCTTCGACGAGATGCTGAAGCTGCTGTTCTCCGGCCACTCGATGAAGTGCCTGCAGCAGCTGCGCGGCGAGGGCCTGCACCACGGCCTGCTGCCGCTGCTGGACGTGATCCTCGAGCAGCCGATGGGCGAGCGCTTCGTCACCCTGGCGCTGGAGAACACCGACGAGCGCGTGCGCGAAGACAAATCGGTGTCGCCCGGTTTCCTGTTCTCGACGCTGCTCTGGCACGAGGTGCTGAAGACCTGGGACAAGAAGAAGGCCGCCGGTGACCACAGCCAGCCCGCGCTCTTCGAGGCCATGGACGAGGTGCTCGACGCCCAGGCCGGCAAGCTCGCGATCACCCGCCGCATCGCCGGCGACATCAAGGACATCTGGGCCATGCAGCCGCGCTTCGACAAGCGCGCCGGCAAGGCGCCCTACCGCGTCATCGAGCAACCACGCTACCGCGCCGGCTGGGACTTCCTGCGCCTGCGCGCGCAGGCGGGCGAGATCCCGATGGAGATCGTGGACTGGTGGGACGACTTCGCCCACGCCGGCCACGACGAGCGCGAGGCCCTGCTGCGCCAGGCGCCGCCCGACGCGGCCCCGGCCGCGAAGAAGCGCCGCCGCAAGCGCCGCAAACCGGCAGGGGCGTCGACAGACGCATCGGCAGACTTCGCCGACGCTGCGCCCGCAGCCGACAACGCCTGAGCCCGCGCCCCTTGCCGACGTCAGTGCCCACCTCAGTACCGACCAACGTGCCCACCACTGTGCGCGCCTTCGTCGCCTTCGGCGCCAACCTCGGCGACCCGGCCGCGGCCTTCGCGCTCGCGCTCGCGCGCCTCGACGCCCTGCCGGGCACCCGCGTGGTGGCGCAGTCCGCGCTGTACCGCACGGCGCCGGTCGGCGTCGGCGCGCAGCCCGACTACATCAACGCCGTCATCGCGCTCGACACCACGCTCGGTGCAGGCGCGCTCCTCGACGCCCTGCTCGCCATCGAACATGAAGGCGGACGCACGCGCGACTTCCACATGGCACCGCGCACGATGGACCTCGACCTGCTGCTCCACGGCGACAGCATCATCGACGAGCCCGGCCTGCAGGTCCCGCACCCGCGCATGCATCTGCGCGCGTTCACGCTGCAGCCGCTGGCCGAGATCGCACCCGATGCGGTGATTCCAGGTGTCGGCACGGTTGCCGCACTGCTGCCGACGGTCGCGGATCAGGCGATCAGCCGGATCCCGTCCGCCGCGCCCGACGATTCCCGCGCCTGACTCGCCGTCCGCCACGACACCGCCACACCGACGCTCCCCACTCGCCATGCCCGCCTGGCTCCAGTCCGCCACCAGCGCCTTCACCGCCAATCCGGTCTGGCTGCAGACCGCGCTGCTGCTCACCGCCTCGAACGTGTTCATGACCTTCGCGTGGTACGGCCACCTGAAGAACATGCAGGGCAAGGCCTGGTACATCGCCGCGCTGGTGAGCTGGGGGATCGCGCTGTTCGAATATTTGCTGCAGGTGCCGGCGAACCGCATCGGCGCCACGGCGCTGAGCCTGGCCCAGCTCAAGATCATGCAGGAGGTGATCACGCTGCTGGTGTTCGTGCCCTTCGTCGTGCTGTACATGAAGCAGCCGATCAAGCTTGACTATCTGTGGGCCGCCCTGTGTATGCTCGGTGCGGTCTATTTCATCTTCCGCAACTAGCGCGGAGCAGCGCACCGGGGGCAGCCACGCATGCTGGACAAGGCAAACTACATCGTCGTGGAGGGCCCGATCGGCGCGGGCAAGACCTCGCTCGCCCGGCGCCTGGCCGAACGCCTGCAGGCCGAAACCTTGTTCGAGCAGGCCGAGTTCAACCCCTTCCTCACCCGCTTCTACCAGCAGCCCGAACGCTGGGCGATGGCGACCCAGGTGTCCTTCCTGTTCCAGCGCCTCGACCAGCTCGCGGGGCTGGGTGCGGTGGGCGAAGGCCGCCGCGTAGTGGCCGATTTCCTGTTCGACAAGGACCGCCTGTTCGCCGAGCAGAACCTGTCCGAGGACGAGCTCGCGCTCTACCGCCGCATCCACGACAGCGTGCAGCCGATCGCCGCCCCCAGGCCCGACCTGGTGATCTACCTCCAGGCCCGGCCCGACACGCTGATGGAGCGCATCCGCAAGCGCGGACTCGACGCCGAGCGCCGCATCACCGAGCTCTACCTGCAGCAGGTCGCCGACCGCTACACGCGCTACTTCTACCAGTACGACGCCGCCCCGCTCTTCATCGTCGACGCCGGACAGCTCAACCCGGTCGACCGCGACGAGGACTTCGAGCTGCTGCTCGAGCGCCTGCGCGACATGCGCAGCTACCGCGAATTCTTCGGTTATGCCGGGTAAACCCGTAGCAGCGGCCCCACTACTTTGGGGGGAAACAGACTTGTGCAACGCACCAGTTTGGTAAACACTGCGCCCTCCTTTCAGGAGCGATGAATGAGCTATCTCCAGGATCAGAAGCCCGTCAATCTCTTCGAACTCGGCAAGATGCGCGCCGAGGGCCGCAAGATCGCCATGCTGACCGCCTACGACGCCAGCTTTGCTGCGCTGCTCGGCCGCGCGGGGGTCGATTCCATCCTCATCGGTGATTCGCTCGGCAACGTGCTGCAAGGCCAGAAGTCGACGCTGCCGGTCACGCTCGAGCACATGGCCTACCACACCGAGTGCGTGGCGCGTGCCAACGCCCGGCCGTTCATCGTCACCGACATGCCCTTCGGCAGCTACCACGAGAGCCGCGAACAGGCGATGCGCAACGCCGCGCGCCTGATGGCCGCCGGTGCGCAGATGGTCAAGCTCGAGGGCGGCGAGTTCATGGCCGAGACCGTGCGCTTCCTGGTCGAGCGCGGCGTGCCGGTCTGTGCCCACATCGGCCTCACCCCGCAGGCCGTGCACCAGCTCGGCGGCTACCGCGTGCAGGGCCGCAGCGAGGAAGGCGCGGCGCGGCTCAAGGCCGACGCGCACGCCCTCGAGCAGGCCGGCGCGGCGCTGATGGTGATGGAGATGGTGCCCGCCACCCTCGCCGCCGAGATCACCGCCAGCCTGAAGAACATGGCCACGATCGGCATCGGCGCCGGCCCCGGCTGCGACGGTCAGGTGCTGGTGCTGCACGACCTGCTCGGCGTCTTCCCCGGCAAGACCGCGCGCTTCGTGCGTAACTTCATGGAAGGCGCGGCGAGCATCGAAGAGGCCGTGGCGCGCTATGCCGCCGCGGTCAAGGACGGCAGCTTCCCCGCTGCCGAACACTGCTACTGATCCAGCCGACCCCGCGGCCAGTCCCTTCGTACCGGACGACTACCCACACCATGCAGATCCACGACACCATCGACAGCCTGCGCGCCGCCCGCGCCCAGGCCGGCAAGGTCGCCTTCGTGCCCACCATGGGCAATCTTCACGAAGGCCATATCGCACTCATGCGCCAGGCCGGCGAGCAGGCCGACTGCGTGATCGCCAGCATCTTCGTCAACCGCCTGCAGTTCGGTGCCGGCGAGGACTTCGACCGCTACCCGCGCACCTTCGCCGCCGACTGCGAGAAGCTGCAGGCGGCCGGCGTGGCGCATGTGTTCGCGCCCGACGAGACCGTGATGTACCCGCAGCCGCAGCGCTACCACGTCGATCCGGCGCCGGCGCAGGTGTCGATCCTCGAGGGCGAATTCCGCCCCGGCCACTTCCGCGGCGTGGCCACGGTGGTGATGAAGCTGCTCAACATCGTGCAGCCCGACATCGCGCTGTTCGGCAAGAAGGACTACCAGCAGTTGATGGTGCTGTCGAACATGGTGCGCGAGATGTCCATGCCGATCGAAGTGGTACCGGGCGAGACGGTGCGCGCCGCGGACGGCCTGGCGCTGTCCTCGCGCAACGGCTACCTGAGCGCCGACGAGCGCGCGCGCGCGCCCCTGCTCTACCGCCTGCTCAACCGCATCGGCGACGCGGTACGCGCCGGCGACCACGACCTGCTCAAGCTCGAGACCGACGCCATGGCCGAGCTCGCCGCCGCCGGTTGGGTGCCCGACTACATCGCCGTGCGCCGCCGCGCCGACCTGCAGCCGCCGGTGCACATGGACGATCCGCTGGTGGTGCTGGCCGCCGCCAAACTCGGCCGCACCCGCCTGATCGACAACCTCGAAATCTGAGGCGGGGGCGGATGAGGGTACGCCCGCCCTTGCATCCGCGCGCGCTTCTGGTTAAAAACCAGTGACTCGACAATAAAAGTCGCCCGCACGCCGCGGCGCGCATTTCAACAACGAAGGGGGAGTAGGACCATGATGACGACCGTGAAGCAGATCCTCGAACAGAAAGGCAGCGCCTTCCATGCGGTGCGCCCGACGGATTCGGTCTTCGACGCGCTTTCGCTGATGGCCCAGTTCGACATCGGCTGTGTGCTGGTTACCGAGAACGACAAGCTCGTGGGCATCTTCACCGAGCGCGACTATGCACGCAAGGTCGTGCTCAAGGGCCTCGTGTCGCGTGACGTCAAGGTCGGCGACCTGATGACGCACAAGCCCTTTACCGTGGGTCTGTCGGGCACCGCAGACGACGTCATGGCCACTATGACCGCCAAGCGCTTCCGCCACATCCCGGTGGTCGAAGGCGACAAGGTACTCGGCATCGTCACCATCGGCGACATGGTCAAATCGATCGTCAGCCAGCATGAAAAGACGATCAAGCAGCTCGAGAGCTACATCGCGGGCGATCTCGCCGCCGAGTGAGCCTCGCGGCGACAGCGCCGCCGAACACGCAGACGCCGGAGCCGACGGGAGTCGGGTCCGGCGTCGTCGTTTGCGCGATGCGTCGTCGTTTGCGCGATGCGTCG
>JAGOEI010000006.1:17159-34410 GCA_017997795.1 Thauera sp.
TTGCGTCGCTCCTACGCGAATCCGCACGGCTTGCGGAGCCGTACTGTGGGAGCGACGCGAGTCGCGATTGCTGCGGTCGAGTTGCGGCGGTGCGGACCGCGGGCGCGCGCATCGCGATTTGCGTTGCTCCTACGGGAACCCGCTAGGCTCGTGGACCCGAGCGGACGCCTCGAAGCTCACTCTGCCACCGCCTTGCCGACGATCTCGGCGACGTCCGCCGAAAGCCCCTCTGCAGCGAGCACGCGTTCGAGTTGCGGGCGGATGCTTGCCTGCAGCGTCGGCGTGAACCGGCGCCAGTTCTCGAGCGCCCGCGCCATGCGCGCGGCCACCTGCGGGTTCTTCGCGTCGAGCGCGATCACCTGCTCCGCCCAGAACGCGTGGCCGCTGCCGTCGGCGGCATGGAACTCGCCCGGGTTGGCGCGGAAGAAGGTGCCGAGCAGCGCGTACACCTTGTTCGGGTTCGACAGGCTGAACGACGGGTCGCTCAACAGCACGCGCACGCGCGCCAGCGCCGACTCGGCGGCCGCGTCCCACGACCAGGCGCCGGCCTGCAGGGCAAACCACTTGTCGAGCACCAGCGCGTCGTCGCGATGGCGGTCATGGAAGGCCTGCAGCGCGGCGGTGCGCGCCGGGCTCGCGCTCTGCACCAGCGCGGCGAGCGCGCCGAAGCGCTCGGTCATGTTGGTGGCGGCGGCGAAGCGCGCCTCGGCCAGTGCCAGGCCCTCGCCCACGCCGGCGGCGGCGAGGTAGCGCAGGGCGAGGTTCACCAGCGCACGGCGGCCAGCGTCGCCCGGATGGTAGCGGTACGCACCCGCCAGCTGCAGGCGCTCGACCACGTCCAGCCAGTCGGCGGCGAGCGTGGCGCCGAGCGCGCGCATCATGCGCACCAGCGCGCCGCGCAGCGCGGCGGGGTCGGCGGGCAACATGCGCTCGAGCAGGTAGGCCTCGCCCGGCAGCGCGAGCGCCTGGGCGCGGAAGGCGGGGTCGAGCGCGCCGTCGTTCAACAGGGTGCGGAAGGCGGCGACGAAGGCCTCCGGCACCGTCGCCGCGGGATCGGCGGCGAGCGCAAGCGCCACGCGCTCGGCGTAGCGCTGCGCGGCGTCCCAGCGGTTGCAGGGGTCGGCGTCGTGCGCCATGCGGAAGGCGAGGCGCGCGTCGTCCTCGTCGAGCTCCAGGATCACCGGCGCGGAGAAACCGCGCAGCAGCGAGGGCACCGGCTCGCCGGCGAGGCCGACGAAGCGGAAGACCTGCGCGTCCTCGGTCAGCTTGAGCACCCGGGTCGTGGCGCCGGGCTGCGCCTCGCCCTCGAGCCGCAGCGCCACGTCGCGCCCGTCCGCGCCGATGAGGCCCACCGCGACCGGGATCACCAGCGGCTGCTTGACGTGCTGGCCGGGCGTGGCCGGGGTCGATTGCGCCAGCGTCAGCGTGTAGCTGCCGTCGGCGGCGTTCCACACCCCGCTTGCCTTCACCCGCGGCGTGCCGGCCTGCTCGTACCAGCGCATGAACTGGTCGAGGTCGAAGCCGTTGTTGGCCTCGGACATCACCTCGACGAAGTCGTCGCAGGTCACCGCCTGGCCGTCGAAGTAGCTGAAGTACATGTCCATGCCGTTGCGAAAGCCCTCCTGCCCGAGCAGGGTGTGCAGCATGCGGATGACCTCGGCGCCCTTCTCGTACACCGTGGCAGTGTAGAAGTTGTTGATCTCCTGGTAGCTGTCCGGGCGGATCGGGTGCGCCATCGGCCCGCCGTCCTCCGGGAACTGCGCGGCGCGCAGCACACGCACGTCGTCGATGCGCTTGACCGCGCGCGCCGAAGCCGCGCCCTCGGGGCCGGCCGCGCGCGCCAGCATGTCGGCGGAGAACTGCTGGTCGCGGAAGACGGTGAGGCCTTCCTTCAAGGTGAGCTGGAACCAGTCGCGGCAGGTGACGCGGTTGCCCGTCCAGTTGTGGAAGTACTCGTGCGCGACCACGCTCTCGACATTCTCGTAGTCGAGATCGGTGGCAGTGTCGGGCTTGGCGAGGATGAACTTGGTGTTGAAGATGTTCAGCCCCTTGTTCTCCATCGCGCCCATGTTGAAGTCGGCCACGGCGACGATCATGAAGCGGTCGAGGTCGAGCTCCAGGCCGAAGGTCTCCTCGTCCCAGCGCATCGAGTGCACCAGCGAATCCATCGCGTGCTCGACGCGGTCGAGGTTGCCCGCTTCCACCCACACCTGCAGCAGCACCTCGCGCCCGGACATGGTCTCGACCTTGCGTTCGAGGGCCACCAGCTTCGCCGCGACCAGCGCGAACAGATACGAGGGTTTGGGGAAGGGGTCCTCCCACTTCGCGTAGTGGCGACCTTCCGGCAGCACGCCCTGGTCGATGAGGTTGCCGTTGGAGAGCAGCACCGGGCAGGCTTCACGATCGGCTTCGAGCGTGACGGTGAAGCGCGCCATCACGTCGGGACGGTCGGGGAAGCAGGTGATGCGGCGAAAGCCCTCGGCCTCGCACTGGGTGAAGAAGCCGCCGTTCGACAGGTACAGACCCGACAGCGTGGTGTTGGCGCGCGGATTCACCCGGGTGACGACCTCGACCACCACCGTGTCGCCGCTGGCGTCGATCTCGAGCACGCCGTCGGCCTCGCGCACGGCGGCGGGCTCCGCGCCATCGACCGTCAGCGCCACGCGCTCGAGCGCTTCGCTCCACAGCCGGATCGGCCCCTCGGCGGCGTCGCGGTTGCGCACGCAGCGCATGCGGTTGGTGACCAGCGTGGCCTCGGCGTCGAGGCGAAAGTGCAGATCGACGGTGTCCACCGTCCACGGCAGCGGCCGGTAGTCGGCGCGCTGGATTGTCGGGGCGTGTTCAGTTCTCATTTTTTCTCCATCTGTGCCGGTTCGGCGCAACAAGGGCGCGAGTGTACGCTGCCTCAGGCGCCGGCGCGATCGGCCACCAGCACGTCGCCAGCGGACTGGGCGAGGATGTGCTTGGTGACGCTGCCGAGCAGCATCTCGCCGATCAGGCCCTGGCCGCGCTTGCCGATCACGATCAGGTCGCAGTCCTGCGCCTGCTCGTGCTCGAGCACCTGGGTGGTCGCTTCGCCATGGACCACGATGCGGCGCACGCGGTTCTCGTCCGCCCCCGCCGCGGCGACGAGTTCGTTCATCTTCGCGGTGGCTTCACGGCGTGCATTGACGCGCAGGCTGGCCAGCGCATTCTCCTCGACGCCGGCGTAGCGCAGCTTGCCCTCGAATGGCACCTCGAAGGCGTGCAGCAACACGTATTCGGCCTGCGGCGCCACGCGCTGGGCGAGCCGCAGCGCCTCGAGCGAGCGCGGCGAGAAGTCCACCGGCACCAACACCCGCCGGTAGGGCTCGTGCGCCATCTGCTTGACCACCAGCAGCGGACGCGTGGTCTTGCGCAGCACGCGCTCGGTGGTCGAGCCGATCAGCAGTTCGCGCATGAACCCCGCGCCGCGCGCGCCCATCACCAGCAGGTCGGCGTCGATCGCATCGGCATGGCTGTCGATCTCCGCCAGCACGCTGCCGACCACCAGGTGCAGGTCGGGCTGCACACCGTGACGTGCCGCGAGTTCGGCGGCGAGCGTGCTCACCTCGCTGCGCATCTCGTCGAGCAGCTTCTGCTGCAGGTCGGCCGCACCGGCGTCGATCAGATGGCGCAGCGCATCGAGCGCGCCGACATTCACCACATGCTGCAGCGCCAGCCGCGCCCCCAGCTCGGCGGCGACGAGCGCGGCGCGGACCACGGCATGGCGGGCAAGCGGCGAGAGATCGGTGGCGGCGAGAATGCTGTGGATGGGGGTCATTGGTCAGGCTCCTTGACCGGCGTTGCCGGCGTGGAAGGCGCGACGGCATCGCGTCGATGCACGTCCTCGAAGGCGATCTCGGCGGCGAAGCTGCGTGCCGCGTAATCTGCCGCGTCGTTGAAGGGATTGAGCACGCGCTCGACACCGGCCGCACCGAGCGCATCGGCATGCAGGTCGTCGCGCACCACGCCGGCGACGCGGCCCTTGAAGCCGGCCTCCTCGAGTGCGCTCAGGAACGCGCGGTTCGATTCCCATTGCGGGAAGGTGGTGATCGCCCAGCGCGCGTGGGGCAGCGGCAGCGACTCGAGAAAACTCGGGTCCTCGCCGTCGCCGTAGCGCACCGGCTGACGCAGCTTGTGCAGTGCGCGAATGGTCTCGGGGTCGAAGTCCACGCCCAGCACCTCGATGCCCGCGCCGCGTAGTTGCTGCATCAAGCGCGAACCGTAGCGGCCGAGGCCGAAGATGATGATGTCGGGCTGGCCGGCCGGGCGACCCTGATGTTCCACCGCAAGCTCGCGAAACGGCCGCTTGCGCTCGAACACGCCGAGCAGCGGCGCCAGGCGCTCGTACAGCGGCTGCGAGAACAGGATCATGTAGGTCGACATCATGATCGTCACCAGCCCCACCAGCGTGGTCAGCCCGAGCGCCTCGACGCCGACGTGGCCGAGGGTGATGCCCATGGCGACGAACACGATCGAGAACTCGCTGATCTGCGCCACCGTGAGCCCGGCCAGAAAACCGGTGCGCTTGCGATAGCCCATGTAGCCCATGATCGCCATCACGATCAGCGGGTTGCCGATGAGCACGAACACCGACAACACCACCGCCGGCCAGATCTCGTCGCCGAGGGTGGAGAAATCGAGCTGGGCGCCGAGGTCGATGAAGAAGAACAGCAGCATGAAGTCGCGGATACCGGTGAGGCGCGCGTTCATCGCCTCCCGGTAGGTCGTCGAGGCAAGCGAGAAACCCGCCATGAAGGCGCCCGCCTCCTTGCTGAAACCTGCCCATTCGCCAAGCGCCGCGAGCCCTGTGCCCCAGGCGATGGCGAAGATCAGCAGCAGTTCCTGCGAACGCGCCATGGCCCCGACCAGGCGCGGCAGCACGGAGCGCATCAGCACATACATCAACGCCGCCGCGGCGAGCAGGCGCAGCACCAGCGAGCCCGCGACCTCGATGATCGCGGCCTCGCCCGCACCGCGCAGTGCGCTCATCGCCATCATCGCCAGCACCACCGCGACGTCCTGCACGATCAGGAAACCCACCGCGATGCGCCCGTGCAGGGAGTCGAGCTCGCGCTTGTCCGAGAGCAGCTTGACCACGATGATCGTGCTCGAGAAGGTCAGCGCCACCGCGACGTAGAGCGCTTCCATCATGCTCTTGCCCATCAGCAGGATGAGCCCGAAGCCGAACACGATGGTGAAGCCGAGCTGCCCCAGGCCGGTCGCCAGCGCCACCGGACCGATGTGGCGGATGTGATGCAGGTCGAGCTTGAGGCCGACCACGAAGAGCAGCACGGTGACGCCGATCTCGGCGAGCAGCGCGACCTGATCGTGGGCCCTGACGATGCCGAACACCGCCGGACCGACCAGGATGCCGACCACGATGTAGGCGATCAGCACCGGCTGGCGCAGGCGCACCGCCACCGCCCCCGCAACCGCCGAGATGATCAGCAGCAGGGCGAATTCGGCATACGGCCCATGGGCCAGCAGGTCGGCCATCGACTTCTCCTGATCACAGGGCGAAAGGACGCCGGACGGGATCCGCGCTCAGCCTGGTCAGCAGGATGCGCGGCTGACTGCGGATCAGCGCAATGTTTGACCGAATGTTAAGGGATTACGCCGAGACTGGGGGCTGGGCTCGCGCTGGGGACCGTCTCACGGCTTCGGCGGCGCGGGCAGCAGCACGATGCAGGTGCCCGCCAGGCGATCGTGCAGGAACTGGCGATCGCGGTCGACCAGCGCCCACAGCAGGCCGATGCCGCCCAGCAGCACCGAAGGCCAGGCCAGGGCATAGCGCAACCAACTGCGCCCGCGACTTGCGATCCGGCCCTCGGACGCATCGACGATCTTCAGGCGCCAGGTCTGCATCGCCAGGGTCTGTCCGCCGCGCCGCCAGTACCACACGAAGTAGCCGCCCAGCACCACGAAAACATGCAGCCACAGCAGCCAGCCCGCGGGCGTGAAGCTGGCGACGGCGCCGAGGATCAGGTACGGAACGAGGAAGGTCAGCGCCAGCACGCCGAGCAGCAGCATCGACTCGTACAGCATCGACGCCAGCCTGCGACGCAGGCCGGCGAGCTCGGCGACCGGCCGCGCCGCGCCGCCTGCGGCGGGAGAAGACAATGAAGTGGGTTCGGCCTGCGCCTGCCGAGCCGTGGCGGCCCTGCTCATCCTGCGGGTCATGGGGGATTTCCGGAAAAAATGCGTGCGGCTCGCACGACGGGATGCAGCCTTGACCAAACCATCGGCCGCCGGTAACGTTATGCGTTTATTCAAACCCCTAAAGACGAGCGAGTTCGCGATGGTGCTGTCCGGAGCCGAAATTGTAATCAGGTGCCTTCAGGAAGAAAAGGTCGAGTATGTCTTCGGTTACCCCGGCGGCGCGGTCCTCTTCCTGTACGACGCGCTGTTCCAGCAGGACCAGGTCCGGCACGTGCTGGTGCGCCACGAGCAGGCGGCGGTGCACGCCGCCGACGGCTTCGCACGCAGCACCGAGAAGGTCGGCGTCGCCATGGTCACCTCCGGCCCGGGCGCGACCAACGCCGTCACCGGCATCGCCACCGCCTACTGCGACTCGATCCCGATGGTGATCATCTCCGGCCAGGTGCCCACGGGAGCCATCGGCCAGGACGCCTTCCAGGAGGTCGACACCGTCGGCATCACCCGCCCCTGCGTGAAGCACAACTTCCTCGTCAAGGACGTGCGCGACATCGCGGTGACGATGAAGAAGGCCTTCTACCTCGCCCGCACCGGCCGCCCCGGCCCGGTGCTGGTCGACATCCCGAAGGACGTGTCGATGCATCGCTGCGAGTTCGAGTATCCGAAAGAGATCTCGATGCGCTCGTACAACCCGGTGGTCAAGGGCCACTCGGGCCAGATCAAGAAGGCGGTGCAGCTGCTGCTCGAGGCCAAGCGCCCGATGATCTACACCGGCGGCGGCGTCGTGCTGTCGAACGCGGCCGCGCAGATCACCAAGCTCACGAGACTGCTCGGCTACCCGATCACCAACACCCTGATGGGCCTGGGCGGCTACCCCTTCAGCGACCGCCAGTACCTGGGCATGCCCGGCATGCACGGCACCTTCGAAGCCAACATGGCGATGCACTACAGCGACGTGCTGCTCGCCGTCGGCGCCCGCTTCGACGACCGCGTGATCGGCAACCCGGCGCACTTCGCCGAGGAGCCGCGCAAGATCATCCACATCGACATCGACCCGTCGTCGATCTCCAAGCGCGTGAAGGTCGACGTCCCCATCGTCGGCGACGTCAAGGAAGTGCTCGACGAGATGATCCGCCAGATCGAATCCGGCGAGGCCCGCCCCAACCCCGAGGCGCTCGCCGCGTGGTGGAAGCAGGTCGAGGACTGGCGCAGCCGCAAGTGCATGGTGTTCAAGAACTCGGACGAGATCATCAAGCCGCAGTTCGTCGTGCAGAAGCTGTGGGAAGTCACCGGCGGCGACGCCATCATCACCTCCGACGTCGGCCAGCACCAGATGTGGGCGGCGCAGTACTACGGCTTCGACAAGCCGCGGCGCTGGCTCAACTCGGGCGGCCTGGGCACGATGGGCGTGGGCATGCCCTATGCCATGGGCGCCAAGCTCGCCAATCCCGACATGCAGGTGGCGTGCGTGACCGGCGAGGCCTCGATCCAGATGAACATCCAGGAACTGTCGACCTGCAAGCAGTTCCGCCTGCCGATCAAGATCTGCAACCTCAACAACCGCTACCTGGGCATGGTGCGCCAGTGGCAGGAGCTGTTCCACGGCGGCCGCTACTCCGAGTCCTACATGGATTCGCTGCCCGACTTCGCCAAGCTGGCCGAGTCCTACGGCCACGTCGGCATCCGCGTCGACAGGCCGGCCGACGTCGAAGGGGCGCTGCGCGAGGCCTTCACCACGCACAAGGACGAGCTCGTGTTCCTCGACTTCCAGGTCGACCAGACCGAGAACGTCTATCCGATGGTGCAGGGCGGCAAGGGTCTCACCGAGATGATCCTGTCGGCCGAAGACCTCTGATCGCCCTCTACCGAATCCGGAACACAACACCATGCGTCACGTCATTTCCCTCCTGATCGAAAACGAATCCGGCGCGCTGTCGCGCGTGTCCGGCCTGTTCTCGGCCCGCGGCTACAACATCGAATCGCTGACCGTGGCGCCGACCGAAGACTTCTCGATGTCGCGGATGACCATCGTCACCACCGGCTCGGATGACATCATCGAGCAGATCACCAAGCAGCTGAACAAGCTGATCGAAGTGGTCAAGGTGGTCGACATCTCGGAAGCCGCGCACATCGAGCGCGAGCTGATGCTGGTCAAGGTCCGCGCCACCGGCAAGGACCGCGAGGAGATCAAGCGCACCGCCGACATCTTCCGCGCCCGCATCATCGACGTCACCGACGCCTCCTACGTCGTCGAGCTGACCGGCAACCAGGGCAAGCTGGACGCCTTCATCGGCGCCATCGACCCGGCACTGATCCTCGAGACCGTGCGCTCGGGCGTCTGCGGCATCGGCCGCGGCGACCGCGTGCTGAAGGTCTGAGCCTCCCCCTCCCCCGCTCCACATCCCGAACCAAAGGAAGAACATGAAGGTTTACTACGACAAGGACGCTGACCTCTCGCTGATCAAGGGCAAGCAGGTCACCATCGTCGGCTACGGCTCCCAGGGCCACGCCCACGCCCAGAACCTGCGCGACTCCGGCGTGAATGTCACCGTCGGCCTGCGCAAGGACGGCAGCTCGTGGTCGAAGGCCGAGGCCGCCGGCCTGACCGTCAAGGAAATCGGCGAAGCCGTCAAGGCCGCCGACCTGGTCATGATCCTGCTGCCGGACGAGACCGCGCCGCAGGTCTACCGCGACGACATCGAGCCGAACATCAAGAAGGGCGCGGTGCTCGCCTTCGCGCACGGCTTCAACGTGCACTACAACCAGATCGTGCCGCGCGCCGACCTCGACGTGATCATGGTCGCCCCCAAGGGCCCCGGCCACACCGTGCGCTCCGAGTACCTGCGCGGGGGCGGCGTGCCGACCCTGATCGCGATCTACCAGGACCGCTCGGGCAAGGCCAAGGACATCGCGCTGTCGTACTCGGCTGCCAACGGCGGCACCAAGGGCGGCGTGATCGAGACCAACTTCCGCGAAGAGACCGAGACCGACCTCTTCGGCGAGCAGGCCGTGCTGTGCGGCGGCGCCGTCGAGCTGGTGAAGATGGGCTTCGAGACCCTGGTGGAAGCCGGCTACGCGCCCGAGATGGCCTACTTCGAGTGCCTGCACGAGCTCAAGCTGATCGTCGACCTGATGTACGAGGGCGGCATCGCCAACATGAACTACTCGATCTCGAACAACGCCGAGTACGGCGAGTACGTGACCGGCCCCGAAGTCATCAACGAGCAGTCGCGCGCCGCCATGCGCAACGCGTTGAAGCGCATCCAGACCGGCGAGTACGCCAAGATGTTCATCCTCGAGGGCAAGACCAACTACCCGAGCATGACCGCCTACCGCCGCCTGAACGCCGATCACCAGATCGAGAAGGTCGGCAGCCAGCTGCGCGACATGATGCCGTGGATCAAGGCCAAGGCCCTGGTCGACAAGTCGAAGAACTGACCGACCCAGGCTTCTGCCCCAAAGGCCGGCCCCGCTTCCGCGGCGCCGGCTTTTTTACGCCCCGCGCGCGCGCAATCGGCATGCGCACGGGAATCCGCCGCCCCCCGCGTGAGCTAGAATGGGCGCTCAGGAACCCATGGAGGCGAACCCCAACGTGCCCCACAACGATCACACCCCGCCGCCCCTGATGGACAAGCGGCGCCGCGGCATCTACATCCTGCCGAACCTGTTCACGACGGCAGCATTGTTCGCGGGCTTCTACGCCATCGTGCAGGCGATGAACGACCGCTTCGAATACGCTGCGGTGGCGATCTTCGTCGCCATGGTGCTCGACGGCCTGGACGGCCGTATCGCGCGGCTGACCAACACCCAGAGCGACTTCGGCGCCGAGTACGACTCGCTGTCGGACATGGTGTCCTTCGGCGCCGCGCCGGCGCTGGTGATGTACGAATGGGCGCTGCAGGATCTCGGCAAGCTCGGCTGGATCGCCGCCTTCATCTACTGCGCAGGCGCCGCACTGCGCCTGGCACGCTTCAACACCAACATCGACGTGGTGGACAAGCGCTACTTCCAGGGCCTGCCCAGCCCGGCCGCCGCGGCGCTGGTGGCGGGGATGGTGTGGGTCGGCATCGACAACGGCTTCGCGGGTGACGACCTGCGCTGGTACGCCGCCGTGCTGACGATCTTCGCCGGCGTGTCCATGGTCAGCAATGTGCTGTTCTGGAGCGGCAAGAGCATCAACCTGCGCAAGAGCGTTCCCTTCATCGTGCTGATCGCGCTGGTGCTGGCCTTCGCGCTCATCTCCAGCTATCCGCCGGGCATCCTGTTCGGCCTCTTCCTCGCCTATGCGACCTCCGGTTACGTGGTCGCCGCACTGCGCTGGCGCAAACGCAAGCTGAACCGGCAGGACCAGCCCGTCGCCGCCCCTTCCGCCAAGGAAGATGGCACCCCTTCCGCTCAGGAAGATGAAACCCCTGCCGCGCCCGAAGAGGGCACCTCATCCGACCCCGGGAGCAAGCCATGAAAGACAAGCTGATCATTTTCGACACCACCCTGCGCGACGGCGAGCAGAGCCCGGGCGCATCGATGACACGCGACGAGAAGCTGCGCATCGCGCGCCAGCTCGAGCGCATGCGGGTCGACGTCATCGAGGCCGGCTTTGCTGCCGCCTCCAATGGCGACTACGACGCGGTGCGCGCGATCGCCGAGGCGATCAAGGAATCGACCGTGTGTTCGCTGGCGCGCGCCAACGAGAAGGACATCCGGCGCTCGGGCGACGCCATCGCCCCCGCCGCCCGCGGCCGCATCCACACCTTCATCGCCACCAGCCCGATCCACATGGAGAAGAAGCTGCGCATGACGCCCGACGAGGTCGTCGCGCAAGCGGTCAAGGCCATCGGCTGGGCACGCGAATACACCGACGACGTGGAATTCTCCGCCGAGGACGCCGGCCGCTCCGAGATCGACTTCCTGGTGCGCATCTTCGAGGCCGTGATCAAGGCCGGCGCCAGGACCATCAACGTGCCCGACACCGTCGGCTACAACGTCCCCGAGCAGTTCGCCGCCACCGTGCGCACGCTGATCGAGCGCGTACCCAACGCCGACAAGGTGGTGTGGTCGGTGCACTGCCACAACGACCTCGGCCTCGCCGTGGCCAACTCGCTCGCCGCAGTGCGTGCCGGTGCCCGCCAGGTCGAATGCACGATCAACGGCCTGGGCGAGCGCGCGGGCAACGCCTCGCTGGAGGAGATCGTGATGGCGGTGCGCACCCGCGCCGACATCTTCCCGGTCGAGACCGGCATCGACGCCACCCAGATCGTGCCCGCCTCCAAGCTGGTGTCGCAGATCACCGGCTACCCGGTGCAGCCCAACAAGGCCATCGTCGGCGCCAACGCCTTCGCGCACGAATCGGGCATCCACCAGGATGGCGTGCTCAAGCATCGCGAGACCTACGAGATCATGCGCGCCGAGGACGTGGGCTGGGGCGCCAACAAGCTGGTGCTGGGCAAGCTCTCGGGCCGCAACGCCTTCCGTGCGCGCCTGCAGGAGCTGGGCATCGACATCGAGAGCGAGGAGCACCTGAACCAGGCCTTCGCACGCTTCAAGGAGCTTGCTGACAAGAAGCAGGAGATCTTCGACGAAGACCTGACCGCGCTGATGCGAGACGAAGCCGTCACCCCGGCTCACGAGCAGTACCGCCTGGTGTCGACCCGCTTCCATTCCGAGACCGGCGAGACCCCGGTCGCCGAGATCACGCTGTCGATCGGCGGCACCGAGTCGCGCACCCGCGCCGAAGGCTCCGGACCGGTCGACGCCGCCTTCAAGGCGATCGAGTCGGTGGCGGCCAGCGGCAGCGAACTGTTGCTGTATTCGGTGAATGCGATCACCACCGGCACCGACGCCCAGGGCGAGGTCACCGTGCGCCTGTCGCGCGACGGCCGCGTCATGGACGGCCAGGGCGCGGACACCGACATCATCGTCGCCTCGGCCAAGGCCTATCTCAACGCCCTTAACAAGCTGCACGCGGGCGCGGAAAGGCTCAATCCGCAGGTGTGATCAGGACCGGGTGCGGGGCTCGCTGAAGGACCCGCACCCGACCCGGGATGCTCTCGGGTGTGCAGAGGCGACTGGCCGTCAGGCCAGCCTGCGACGATCCCGCCCCTGGTGGCTCACTGCGCGCGCGACGGCGCCGTGGCTCGCGCGTGGAGCATGGTGCTGGTAAAAAGCGCGACCGACAGCGCGACCTCGATCAGCGCAAACACCCCGGTCAGCCCCGGATCACTCGCCCGCAATACCCCCTCGGTGAGGTATAGCAGCGACAGCATCGACAGCCACTGCGATGTATAGCGCCGACCGCGCAGCACGCCGAACACCGCCGGCAGCAAGGGCAGGGCCTTGAGCATCAGCCACGAACCGCCCGGACGCAGAGGCGCCAGCCACCCCTCCCAGATCACGCACAGGGCGATCAGCGCCAGCAGCACGACGCTGGAAATCCGCGAAAGAAGTTGCGCGCTCATCGTGCCCCCGCCAGCTTCAATGCCACCTCGGCCAGCCGCCTGCCCTGGGCCTGAGCGAGTTCAATCTCGTCCTCGGTCAGTACCGCTTCGCCATCCGAGCCGGAAACGTGGCTCGCGCCGTAGGGTGTACCCCCCGAGCGGGTCCGCCCCAGTGCGCTTTCGGTAAATGGCAGGCCGAGCACCAGCATGCCGTGATGGAACAGCGGAAGCGTCATGCTCAGCAGCGTGCTCTCCTGCCCGCCATGCTGACTGGCCGATGAGGTGAACACGCAACCCGGCTTGCCCTCGAGCACGCCATTGACCCACGCCCCGGCGAGGCCATCGAGAAAGTATTTCATCGGCGCCGCCATGTTGCCGAATCGCGTCGGACTGCCCAGCGCCAGGCCGATGCACTGCTCGAGATCCTGCATCTCCACATAGGGCGGGCCATCAGCGGGGATCTCGTCCTCGACGGCCTCGCACACCGTGGACACCCGCGGCACCGTGCGCACACGCGCGACCGCGCCCGGCACCTGATGGACGCCGGCAGCAATCTGCTCCGCGAGCGCGCGCACCGACCCGCGATGGCTGTAATAGAGGACGAGGATTTCTTGCATGCGAGGACATTCCGGTTACGGGGCGCGCATTATACCCGTCGGCCCCGTGATCGCCGGCACGATGACCCGACCGTCCAGGCCTGTTCGCAGCCGCTCAGATCGGGTAGGGATCGATCTCGTACTGAAAGAGTTCCACCCCGGGCGTCTGCATGTCCAGCCCCAGCGCACGCGCCTGGGCCACATAGACCCCTTTGCCGTCGCGCACGAACACGAAGCGGCGCGACGCATACGTCCCCGCAGGCGTGAGCATGGCCGGGTGGCGCCGCACCGGCTCCATCACCGGGAGCGCCAGCGCCGGCGCCGTCTGCTGCGCCGCCCTGCCCCGGAAACCCACGCGCACCGACTGGAACGACACACCGATCAGTTGCAGGCCAAGCTCGATCTGCCCCGGCATCTCGCTGCGCACCCAGCGCACGATGCACACCGACCACGGCTGCTGAGGATCGCGGCGCAGGGCAAGCGCAGCGCCCGCCTCGACGTTCGCCCGGGCGCCGGCCACGCTCATGATTGCAAGACCGCCCGGGCTCTCGTTGAGCACCACCCACTCCTGCAACTGCACCGGCTCGGCGCGGGAATGCTGGCCATGGGGCTGGCCCCGCTCCTGGCCCCGCGGCTGCCCCAACTCCCAGATCGCCGCCAACCCCATGCAGACCTGGACCACATACTGATTCTGGCGCCGCGGCTGTTCCCGGACCGGCGTCACCATCCACTGACTGCGCAGACGCCGGAGCAAGGCGAGTGTCTCCAGGGCCGAAAGCCCGGCCGGGAACCCCCCGTCGTCGGCAGCGAGCGGCTCGACATCGCCCTGCATGCCCGCCAGCTCGGCCGCGGTCATGTGCGCGGTGATCCACTCCACGCACTCGCCCAGCTTCTGCGCCATCGGCCGCGGATTGAAGGACCACGGCCGTCTCTCACGCACCAGCTCGTCAGGCACCGGGCGCCTCGCGTCGGCCTGCGGCGCCAGGTCGGCCGCCGTATCGATCCACCATGACGCTGCGCCGCTCTCGGAGGCAGACCCATCGAAACCGGCCACGCCGAGAATACGGGCATCGAGAAACTCGACCGCCCAGGCAAGCTCACGGCCAGTCAGCCCCTCGGGCTGGGACGTCCCGATCGCGACCAGACGCAGATAGGTACAGCGCACGGGATCATCGGGCACCGCTGCCAACACATCCGCCGCTTGTGCCAGCCGATGCGCGAGACGCCACATCCCGGCGGGCACAGGCGCCGCAGCGAGATTGGAAAGCACATAAAGCTCGGTGAGCAGCGACAGGCCGCTCAGACAATCCTCGCCACGCTCGCTCGCCCGAGACCCGTCGGCGTCGGCGCGGTCGGCAAACCAGGCGGCGACGTCCAGCAGCGCCACGCACAGTCGACCGCATGTCTCGTACAAGTCCGTCGGAACCGGCAGTTGCACGGCGAGCAACTGCGACCGCATGCGCTGCGCCATGTCCAGTACCCGCCCTGCAGCCGCCTCGAGCAGGGCCGGGCCGCCAGGCACCGCCTGCCCGGGCCGCAGCCCCTGCAGGCGGCCGGAGAACGCCGCCAGATCGTCGCAAACCGAAGCCTCCGGCTCTCCCTGAAGCCAGGAGATGAGGTTTCGCTCGTCGTCGGTGATCGCGGAGGATGCTTCCATTTGCCAGGTTGTCGATGTGGGCGCCCCGCATTCTATCGCCTTCGGCGCCCGCCTCGGGCACTTGCGCGGCGCGCGTACCCGATCGTCCATCGCGTCGCGCGAACTGCCCGCGCGCATCGCGCACGACACCAGGAGCACCGAGCAAAATCCCCGATGTGCCTTGCTCAGGACGACGCCTTGGCCTATAATCCGCGGCTTTTCGCATCTACAGATCAGGAAAATCAGATGGTCGTCATTCGCCTTGCCCGTGGTGGCGCCAAAAAGCGCCCGTTCTTCAACATGGTTGTCGCCGATTCCCGCAATCGCCGTGACGGCCGCTTCATCGAGCGCGTCGGTTACTACAACCCGATCGCCTCTGGCGCCGAAAAGGGCCTCGTGGTCAACGCCGAGCGCCTGGCCTACTGGGAGCAGAACGGCGCCCAGATGTCGCCGACCGTTGCCCGCCTGGTCAAGCAAGCCGCCAAGGCTGCTGCCTGATCGACGCTGATCTGCGGCGGAACGACGCATGATCGTACTGGGGCGCATCGTCGCCCCTTTTGGCATTCAGGGCTGGGTCAAGATTCACCCTTTCGGTGACGACCCGGCCTCGTGGCGCAAGTTGCCGCACTGGTGGCTGAGCCGCGACGACAATGCGCCCGACGCGCAGTGGAAGCAATACACGCTCACGGCCTGTCGTCCCCACGGCAAAGGCCTGGTCGCCGCGCTCGCCGAGGTACCTGACCGCAACGCAGCAGAGGCCATCGACGGCTTCTTCATCGCTGCACCGCGCGAAGTCCTCCCCGAGCCGGCAGAAAACGAATACTACTGGGGCGACCTGGTCGGCCTGGCAGTGATCAACGAAGCCGACGAAGTGCTCGGCACGGTCAGCAGTCTGCTGTCGACCGGCGCGCACGACGTGCTGCAGGTGCAGGACGGTGAAGGCAAGGACGCAGTCGAACGACTGATCCCCTTCGTCGCCGCCTATGTGCTCGATGTGGATCTGGCCGCCCGGCGAATCCGGGTGAGCTGGCAGAAAGACTGGTGATACAGGCTGCGGGCGGCCGGTGAATCCGCAGACACCTGAAGAGAACATGCAGGACGAGACCTCGCCGCAGATCGGCGGTGGATTGCGGCGTTACGACGTGATCACCCTGTTCCCGGAGATGTTCTCGGCGCTGACCGGCAGTGGCATCACGCGGCGGGCGATCGATCGCGGGCTTTACGCGCTCGGGTTTCACAACCCGCGTGACTACACGAGCGATCCGCATCGCACGGTGGACGATCGCCCCTACGGCGGCGGCCCCGGCATGGTGATGCTGGCCGAGCCGCTGATGCAGTCGATCGCTGCCGCGCGTGCCGCACAAGTGGCGGCGACCGGGCGCAGCGGGCGGGTGATCTACCTGTCGCCCCAGGGGCGCAGGCTGGATCAGGCGGTGGTGCTGGAACTGGCGGCCGAACCGGGCCTGGTGCTGTTGTGCGGCCGCTACGAAGGCGTGGATCAGCGCCTGATCGACCGCGAGGTCGATGAAGAACTCTCGCTCGGCGACTTCGTGCTGTCGGGTGGTGAGTTGCCGGCTATGGTGCTGCTCGATTCGATCGTGCGCCAACTTCCCGGCGCACTGAATACCGCCGGCTCGGCGCAGGAGGACTCCTTCGCCGACGGCCTGCTGGACTGTCCGCACTACACGCGGCCTGAGGTGTACGAGAACGAACGCGTGCCCGAGGTGCTGCTGTCGGGCAACCACGCAGCGATTCGCCGCTGGCGGTTGAAGCAGTCCCTCGGCCGCACCTGGCTGCGCCGGCCCGACCTGCTGGCCGCGCGCGCGCTGAGCAAGACCGAATTGAAACTGCTTGACGAGTTCAGGCAGGAGCAAGCCGGGACGGAGGACGAACTGCACACGCAGGGCGCCTGAAGGCCCGATCACAAACGGCAGGCATCAGGTTTCGACCTGCTCTGCTGCCAGGCCGACGCATCAAGGCAGAGGCCGATAACACGATGGAGTTTTTGCAATGAACCTGCTTCAGCAACTCGAACAAGAAGAGATGGCCCGCGTCTCGGAAGGCAAGACCATCCCCGAATTCGGTCCCGGCGACACCGTGATCGTCCAGGTGAAGGTCAAGGAAGGCACGCGCGAGCGTCTGCAGGCCTACGAAGGCGTGGTCATCGCCAAGCGTAACCGCGGCCTCAACTCCTCGTTCATCGTCCGCAAGATCTCGTCGGGCGAAGGCGTCGAGCGTACGTTCCAGACCTACTCGCCGCTGGTGGCCGGCGTCGAAGTGAAGCGCCGCGGTGACGTCCGTCGCGCCAAGCTCTACTACCTGCGCCAGCGTTCGGGCAAGTCGGCACGTATCAAGGAAAAGCTGGACTACAAGGCCGCCGCTGCCAAGCGCGCTGCCCAGCAGCA
>JAGOEI010000263.1 GCA_017997795.1 Thauera sp.
TCCTGCTGCGGCTTGGTGTCGGGCGTGATCGGCAGATGGTGATAGGGCAAGCCCTCGGCCGCCGCGAGCGGGGCGAGGTCGGGGTGGTTGGAGGCGATGCCGACGATGTCCATCCTCAGCTCGCCCCGGCGCCATTGGTCGAGCAGCCCGCGCAGGCAGTGGTCGGCCTTCGACACCATCAGCAGCACGCGCATCGGGCGCTGCTGGTCGTGGATCGCGCCTTCGGCGTCGGCGTAATGCGCGCGCAGCGCCTCGTACTCGCTGTACAGGGTCCCGAGCACGGCGGCTGCGGGGTCGTCCAGGCGGAAGGCGGTGCGCAGGTAGAAGCGCCCGCTGAGCACGTCGTCGAAGACGGTGAACTCCTCGATGTAGGCGCCATGCCGCTCCAGCAGGGCGGTGATCGCGGCAGTCTGGCCGCGCGCGCCTGCGGCGCCGAAGGTCAGCACATGGTGGGCCGATGCGAAACCTGACATTTTCTTGCTCCTCTGCATTCGAGCGGACGTGCATGCGCCGCGCGACAGTGATCGCCGCGCGCTGCGTGAATGAGAACGCCGCAGCGGGCGCCCGGCACCGGGCCGGGACGCCCGCCCCGGGTCAGCCGCGGTAGTAGCGCTGGGGGACGAACGGGGTGCTGGCGACCTCGATCGGGACCGGCTTGCCGCGCACCATGGCGGCGAGCTGGGTGCCCGGCTTGGCGAGCGCGGTGTCGACGTAGCCCATCGCCACCGGCGCCTCCAGGGTCGGCCCGAAGCCGCCGCTGGTCACCACGCCGACCTTGCGGCCGTCGGCGTCGACCAGATCGGCGCCTTCGCGCACCGGCACGCGCGCGGTCGGACGCAGGCCCACGCGCTTGCGTGCCACGCCCTTGGCGATGTGCTCGAACACCACCGCGGCGCCCGGATAGCCGCCCGGACGCGCGCCATCGGCGCGACGCACCTTGGACAGCGCCCACAGCAGGCTGCTCTCGACCGGCGAGGTGTTCTGGTCGAGGTCGTGGCCGTACAGGCACAGGCCGGCTTCCAGGCGCAGCGAGTCGCGCGCGCCCAGGCCGATCGGGGCGACTTCGGGGTGGCTCAGCAGCTCCTTCGCCAGCGCCTCGGCCTTGTCGGCCGGCACCGAGATCTCGAAGCCGTCCTCGCCGGTGTAGCCCGAGCGGCTGATGTAGCACTCGGCGCCCACCAGGGTGACGGTGGCGGTGTTCATGAACACCATCTTTGCGGTCTCGGGCGCCAGGCGCGCCATCACCGCGCCCGCCGCCGGCCCCTGCAGCGCGAGCAGCGCGCGGTCGGCCAGCACCTCGACCTTGCAGCGGGCGGACAGGTGCTGCTGCATGTGCGCGATGTCCTGCGCCTTGCAGGCGGCATTGACGACGACGAACAGGCGATCGTTGCCGAAGTTGGCGACCATCAGGTCGTCCATCACGCCGCCCTGCTCGTTGAGGAAGAGCGCATAGCGCTGCGTGCCCGCCGGCAGGTCGACGATGTCGACCGGCACCAGGGTTTCCAGCGCGGCAGCGGCATCCGCGCCGACGAGCATCACCTGGCCCATGTGCGAGACATCGAACAGGCCGGCCTGGCTGCGGGTGTGGGTGTGCTCCTTGAGGATGCCGGCCGGGTACTGCACCGGCATCTCGTAGCCGGCGAAGGGCACCATCTTGGCGCCGAGGGAGACGTGCAGGTCGTACAGCGGGGTGCGCAGCATGGGCGCGGAGGAATCGTGGTCGCTCATCATGTGTCCTTTGTTCAGTGGCGAAGGGGGATCAGCATTCAATCACGTTCACGGTGAGGTCGCCGCGCTCAGCGTCCGTACACCGGGAAGCGAGCGCACAGTGCGGACACCTTGGCGCGCACCGCGTCGATGACCGCCGGGTCGTCGATGGCGTCGAGGATGTCGCAGATCCAGCCCGCGAGCTCGGTGACCTCGGCGATGCCGAAGCCGCGCGTGGTCGCCGCCGGCGTGCCGATGCGGATGCCGCTGGTGACGAAGGGCGACTGCGGGTCGTTGGGCACGGTGTTCTTGTTCACCGTGATGTGCGCGGCGCCGAGCGCCGCGTCGGCGGCCTTGCCGGTGATGCCGCGGGCGATCAGGTCGACCAGGAACAGGTGGTCGTCGGTACCGCCGGAGACGATCTTGTAGCCGCGTTCGACGAACACGCCGGCCATCGCGCGCGCGTTGGCGATCACCTGCTTCTGGTAGTCCTTGAAGGCAGGCTCGAGCGCCTCCTTGAAGGCCACCGCCTTGGCGGCGATGACGTGCATCAGCGGCCCGCCCTGGGTGCCGGGGAACACCATGGAGGCGATCTTCTTCTCGATGTCGGCATTGGCGCGACCGACGATGATGCCGCCGCGCGGGCCGCGCAACGTCTTGTGGGTGGTGCTGGTGACGATGTCGGCAAACGGCACCGGGTTGGGGTACAGGCCGGCGGCAACCAGCCCGGCGACGTGCGCCATGTCGACGAAGAGCAGCGCGCCGACCTTGTCGGCGATGGCGCGAAAGCGCGCGAAATCGAGGTGGCGGGCATAGGCCGAGAAGCCGGCGACGATCATCTTCGGCTTGCACTCGACGGCCAGCGCCTCGAGCGCGTCGTAGTCGATCACGCCGTCGTCGGTGACGCCGTACTGCACGGCGTTGAAGATCTTGCCGGAGAAGTTCACCTTGGCGCCGTGGGTCAGGTGGCCACCATGGGCGAGGCTCATGCCCAGGATGGTGTCGTGCGGCTGCAGCAGCGCGAGGTACACCGCGGCGTTGGCCTGCGAGCCCGAGTGCGGCTGCACGTTGGCCCAGTCGGCCGCGAAGAGCTGCTTGGCGCGGTCGATGGCGAGCTGCTCGACCACGTCGACATGCTCGCAGCCGCCGTAGTAGCGCTTGCCCGGATAGCCCTCGGCGTACTTGTTGGTCAGCACCGTGCCCTGCGCCTGCATCACGCGCGGGCTGGCGTAGTTCTCGGAGGCGATGAGCTCGATGTGGTCTTCCTGGCGCTGGCGCTCGGCCTCGATGGCGGTCCAGAGTTCGGCGTCGTAGCCGTCGATCTGCATGTGCTTGTCGAACATGGGGGACTCCTGAATGGGTTGGGTGCGACAGGTGAAGTTCAGCGGGCGGTGTTCAACGGCTCGGGCGCGCGGCCGATTTCCGCGCCTCTTCGCCCTCGGCACCGCCGTTGGCGAAGTACTCGCGGGTCAGCGCGACGACGATCGGCGTGAGCAGCAGCAGCGAGATCAGGTTGGGGATCGCCATCAGCGCGTTGAGCGTGTCGGCGACCAGCCAGGCGAAGTCGAGGCTGGTGACCGCACCCACCGGAACGCACAGGATCCACAGGATGCGGAAGGGCTTCTCGCTCGCCGTGCCCAG
>JAGOEI010000068.1 GCA_017997795.1 Thauera sp.
CGCCTGCCCTCGACCAGCCCGGCGCACGCCGCACGCAACTTCGAGGCCAAGCTCGCTGCATGGCAGGCAGTTCGTGCGGCGACTCGCATCGACGACGGCAACGATGACCGTATGCGCCGGTCAACGCTGGGTGCGCCCGGCGCCATCGCACCTGCGGCCGATCGCAAGCCCAGCGTCCGCCCCACCCCGGCCACCCGCGCCGCCTGACCCGCTTTCACCGCCCCATCCCGGAGCCCGCATGTCCGTCTTCACCCCCGTCCCCGAATCCGTGCTCGCCGACTGGCTCAAGGACTACGCCATCGGCCGCCTGGTCGAGCTCAAGGGCATCTCGGCCGGCGTGCAGAACAGCAACTTCTTCGTCACCACCACGCTCGGCCGCTATGTGCTGACGTTGTTCGAAGGCATGTCGCGCGCCGAGCTGCCCTACTACCTGCACCTGATGGCGCACCTCGCGCGCCACGGCCTGCCGGTCCCCGGCCCGATCGCCAACCGCTACAACGAATACCTCGGCACCCTGCAGGATCGCCCGGCCGCCCTCGTGGTGCGCCTGTCCGGCAGCTCCGAGATGGCCCCCGGCCTGCCCCACTGCGAGAAGGTCGGCGCCATGCTCGCCGGCCTGCACCTGGCCGGCCAGTCCTACGGCCGTCGTCAGGACAACCCGCGCGGCGCCGCCTGGCGCACGACCACGGCCCAGGTCGTGCGTCCCTTCCTGCCCGCCGACGAGCAAGCCCTGCTCGACGCCGAGATCGCCAGCCAGGCCACGATCGACCTCGCCGCGCTGCCCTGCGGAGCGGTCCACGCCGACCTGTTCCGCGACAACGTGCTGTGGGACACCGAAGCCGACGGCAGCGTGCGCATCGGCGGCGTCATCGACTTCTACTTCGCCGGTTTCGACGCGCTGCTGTTCGACGTCGCCGTCACCGTCAACGACTGGTGCTCGACACCCGGCGGCGCGCTGGACGAAGCCCGCGTCGCCGCCCTGCTCGCCGCCTACCATGCCGAACGCGCCTTCACCGACGCCGAACGCGCAGCCTGGCCGGCGATGCTGCGCGCCGCCGCGCTGCGCTTCTGGCTGTCGCGCGCGGCCGACTTCCACCTGCCGCGCAGCGGCGAGATGGTGCTGGTGAAGGACCCCGACGAATACCGCGACATCCTGCGCCTGCGCGGCGCCGGCGTGCCGCCCCTGCCAAACTGACGCGGTTAACCACGAAACGCGCCGAACCCGGCGAACGCCCCACGATGAATCACGCCCCACGCCCTCCTCACCCCCCCGCGCCGGCGCCCGGTGACGTCGCCCCCGGCCACGCCCTCAACTGGCTGGCCGAGGGCTGGCGGCTGTTCATGAAGGCGCCCGGCCCCTGGGTCATCCAGGCGCTGATCTTCTTCGTCATCATCGCCGCGCTCGGCATGCTGCCCTTCCTCGGCTGGGCCGCGGCACCGATCGCGCTGCCGGTGCTGGTGGCCGGCATGCTGTCGGGCGCGCAGGCGCTGGACCGCAGCGAGCCCCTGCGCATCGACGCGCTCTTCGACGGCATCCGCCGCCACGCCGGCAACCTGCTGCTGGTCGGCGCCTTCCACCTCCTCGGCCTGCTGCTGGCGGCGATGGTCGCGGCGGCGATCGGCGGCAGCGCGGCGCTCACCGGCATGGCGGTGGGCGCGATGGCCGGCATGGGCATGGCGGCAGGTGGCATGATGCTCGGCGTGGTGGCGTTCACCGTGCTGTGGGCGCTGCTGATGATGGCGATGTGGTTCGCCCCCGCGCTGGTCATGCTGCACGGGGTGGCGCCGCTCGACGCGATGAAGCTGTCGGTGCGGGCCTGCTTTCACAACCTACTCGCCTTCATCGTGCTCGCCGCGCTGCTTTACGTGGGCGTGTGGGTGGCGATGATCCCCGCCGGGCTGGGCATGCTGGTGCTGATCCCGGTGATCGCCGGTGCGCTCTACGCCGCGTGGAAGGAGACCTTCTCGCCGCTGCTCGCCCTGCCCGAGCCGGACCTGGCGCCCGCCGCCCCGGTCGCCGAGCCCGCCCCCGAACAACCAGGACCGTCGGCACCCTCCACCGACAGCACGACCGCCCTCGACGATGCCGCCGAGCCCGGTACCCCGCCGGCGCCCGACGCCACCCCCAAACCCTGAACTCCCCGCACTCGAAGACGCACACATCTACATGCAAGCACAACAACTCCCGATGCAGCGCGGCTGGGCCTGGCTGCGCGAGGGCCTGCAACTGTGGCGCCGCAACCCGGCGCTGATCACCTTCGCCACCTTCGGCTACCTGCTGTCCATCGTCGTGCTCAGCATCGTGCCGCTGCTCGGCCAGCTCGTCGCCTCGCTGCTGATGCCGGCGCTCTCGGTGGGCGTGCTCAACGCCTGCCGCGCCACCGACGCCGGGCGCAAGATCGGGCCGGACGTGCTGTTCTCCGGCTTCAAGACCAACCTGCAGGCGCTGGTGGCGATCGGCGGCCTCTACCTCGCCGCCACCATCGTCGTGCTGTTGCTGGTGTCGGTGGTCGACGACGGCAGCCTGGCGGCGGTGATGCGCGGCGAGGAGATCGAAGCGCAGATGCGCGGCGACTCGTCGCTCGGCTTCACGCTGCTGGTCGGCATCGTGCTGTCCACGCCGGTGATGATGGCCTACTGGTTCGCGCCGGCGCTGGCCGCGTGGTGGAAGGTGCCGGCGCCCAAGGCGCTGTTCTTCAGCTTCTACGCCTGCCTGCGCAACTGGCGGCCCTTCCTCGCCTACGCGATCGGGCTGGCGATCTTCGGCGCCATCCTGCCCGGCATCCTCATCGGCGCGCTCGGGCTGCTGTCGCCCACGCTCGGCAGCCTGGCCGCGCTACCCATCCCGCTCATCATCCTGCCGGTGATCTTCACCACCTTCTACACCGCCACGCGCGACGTCTTCGGCCTGCCCGACGGCCAGCCGCGCGCGCCCGACACCCCGGTGGATGCGCAGCATGGCGGCTGAGCACGCGCCGGCGCCAACAGCGGCAGAAGACCCGGCAAGCGCCAGCGCCTGCCTTCCGCTCGGCCTGCTCGGCGGCACCTTCGACCCCATCCACCTCGGCCACCTGCGCCTGGCCGAAGAAGCGCGCGAGGCGCTCGGCCTCGGCAGCCTGCGCCTGATCCCCGCCGGCCGGCCACCGCACCGCGACGAACCGGGCAGCACGCCGGAAGATCGCCTGGCCATGGCCCATCTCGCCATCGCCGGCAACCCCGCGCTGCAGGTGGACGACGGCGAAGTGCGCGCACAGCAGAAGAGCTACACCGTGCTCACCCTCGAGCGCCTGCGCGCCGAAGCCGGCCCGCAGCGCCCGCTGGTGCTGGTCCTCGGCGCCGACGCCTTCGAGGGCTTGCCCACCTGGCACCGGTGGACCGAGCTCTTCGGCCTCGCCCACATCGCCGTCGCCAACCGCCCCGGCTACGCCCCCCACGGCCGACGCTGGCCGGCCACGCTGTCGCCCGAACTCGACGCCGCCTGCCGCAACCGCCACACCGCCGACCCGGCCGATCTGCGCAGCGCGCCGGCCGGTCGCGTCATGCCTTTCGACATGACGCCGCTGGCGATCTCCGCCTCGCTGATCCGCGACCTGATCGGCAACGGCCACAGCGCCCGTTATTTGCTGCCCGATTCCGTTCTCGACTATATTGCCGCGCACCATCTTTACCGTGGGAAATAGGGGACAGACCCCAATTTCCACCCACCAAGGACCCGAATGGACACCCCCACCCTCGAAAAAATCGTCGTCGCCGCGCTCGAAGACATCAAGGCACGCGACATCGAAGTCATCGACACCTCGAAGAACACCCCGCTGTTCGACCGCATCGTCATCGCCAGCGCCGAATCCGGTCGGCAGACCCGCGCGCTGGCGCAGAACGTCCACGACAAGGTCAAGGAAGCCGGCGGCGAGATCATCGGCACCGAAGGCCAGGACACCGGCGAATGGGTGCTGGTCGACCTCGGCAACATCGTCGTGCACGTGATGCAGCCCGCGGTGCGCGCGCACTACAAGCTCGAAGAACTCTGGAACACGCCGCTGGCCAGTCGCCGCGCCGCCACGCGCTGACGTGAAGCTCTTCGTCGTCGCCGTCGGCCACCGCATGCCGGGCTGGGTGCAGGCCGGCTTCGACGAGTTCGCCCGCCGCATGCCGCGCGAGCTGCCGCTGCAGCTCATCGAGGTCAAGGCCGAACCGCGCACCAGTGGCAAGACGGTCGACGCGATGATGACTGCCGAGGCGGCGCGTATCGAGGCCGCGCTGCCGCCGCGCTGCCGGCGCGTGATCCTCGACGAACGCGGCGCCGACCTCAGCACCCTGGCGCTCGCGCGCCGACTCGAGGCCTGGCAGGGCGAGGGCCAGGACGTGGCGCTGATCGTCGGCGGCCCGGACGGCCTGGCGCCGGACTTCAAGGCCGCGGCACACGAGGCGATCCGCCTCTCCAGCCTCACCCTGCCCCACGCCCTGGTGCGCCCGCTGCTGGCCGAGGCGCTGTATCGCGCGTGGACGGTGCTGAAGAATCATCCCTACCACCGGGAGTGAGCCCGCTCCCACGAAAACCCGCTCTCGCGCGGGCGCAGGGGCGGCCGTGCGCGAAACCCATTAGAATTCAGGGCAATCCATCGCCCCATGCGCCCGCGCGCATGCGTGCGTCTGCGCCTGGCCTTGCCGACCTCCGACCATGAACCCCACGCCCCGCATCTACCTTGCCTCCAAGAGCCCCCGCCGCCGCGACCTGCTGCGCCAGATCGGGGTCAATTTCGACGTGCTGATCTTCCGCTCCGGCGAGCGCGGCGAGGATGCCGACGTCGATGAAACCCCCATCCCGGGCGAGCCTGTCGAGCGCTACGTCGAACGCCTCGCACTCGCCAAGGCCCAGGCCGGCATGCGCCGCGTGCTGTGGCGCAAGATGCTCGCGCGCCCGGTGCTGGCGGCCGACACCACGCTCGAACTCGACGGCGAGATCATCGGCAAGCCGCGCGACGCTGCCGACGCCCACGCCATCCTCAGCCGCCTGTCCGGGCGCCAGCACCGCGTGCTGACTGCGGTCGCGATGAGCGACGGCGAGCGCACGCGCAGCCGCGTTTCGGTGAGCGATGTGCACTTCCGCACGCTGTCCGAGCACGACATCCGGCGCTACATCGCCACCGGCGAGCCGATGGACAAGGCCGGCGCCTACGGCATCCAGGGCCACGCGGCGATCTTCATCGACGAGATCCGCGGCAGCTACTCGGGGATCATGGGCTTGCCGCTGTTCGACACGGCCGCGCTGCTCGAAATCTTCGGTTACCCGCTGTGAGCGCGCCCCGGTCATGAGCATCGAGTTCCTCATCAACTTCACCCCGCAGGAAACCCGCGTCGCGCTCGTCGAACAGGGCGTGGTGCAGGAGCTGCACGTCGAGCGCACCGCCAGCCGCGGCATCGTCGGCAACATCTACCTCGGCAAGGTGGTGCGTGTGCTGCCCGGCATGCAGTCGGCCTTCATCGACATCGGCCTCGAGCGCACCGCCTTCCTGCATGTGGCCGACATCTGGAGCGACCGTCAGAACGGCGAGAGCGCACGCCCGATCGAGCGCATCCTCGCCGAGGGCCAGAGCCTGATGGTGCAGGTGCTGAAGGATCCGATCGGCACCAAGGGCGCGCGCCTGTCGACCCAGATCAGCCTCGCCGGACGCCTGCTGGTCTATCTGCCCCAGGAAAAGCACATCGGCATCTCGCAGCGCATCGAGGACGAGGCCGAGCGCGAGGCCCTGCGCAGCCGGCTGACTGCGCTGGTGCCCGAGGACGAGCGCGGCGGCTTCATCGTACGCACGATGGCCGAGTCCGCCTCGGACACGGAACTGGCCGCCGACATCGGCTACCTGCGCAAGCTGTGGGGCGAGATCTCCGGCTCGACGGTGGGGCTGTTCCCGCCCAAGGTGCTGCACGAGGACCTGAGCCTGGGCCAGCGCACACTGCGCGACCTGGTCACCGACGAGACCTCGCGCATCCGCGTCGACTCGCGGGAGAACTTCCAGAAACTCACCGCCTTCGCCGCCGAGTACACGCCCAAGGTGCTGCCGCTGCTCGAGCACTACGCCGGCGAGCGGCCGCTGTTCGAGCTCTACAACGTCGAGGAAGAGATCCAGAAGGCGCTCGCGCGCCGGGTGGACCTCAAGTCCGGCGGCTACCTGATCATCGACCAGACCGAGGCGATGACCACGGTCGACGTGAACACCGGCGGCTTCGTCGGCGCGCGCAACTTCGACGACACCATCTTCAAGACCAACCTCGAGGCCAGCCAGGCCATCGCCCGCCAACTGCGCCTGCGCAACCTCGGCGGCATCATCATCATCGACTTCATCGACATGGAGAACATCGAGCACCGCGAGATGGTGCTCGAGGAGTTCCGCAAGGCGCTGGCGCGCGACCACACCAAGATGACGATCAACGGCTTCACCGCGCTCGGCCTGGTGGAGATGACCCGCAAGCGCACCCGCGAGTCGCTCGCCCACCTGCTGTGCGAGCCCTGCCCCACCTGCAGCGGCCGCGGCGAGGTCAAGACCGCGCGCACCGTGTGCTACGAGATCCTGCGCGAGCTGATGCGCGAGGCGCGCCAGTTCAACGCCAAGGAGTTCCGCGTGCTCGCCGCGCCCAACGTGATCGACCTCTTCCTCGACGAGGAGAGCCAGTCGCTGGCGATGCTGTCGGACTTCATCGGCAAGAAGATCTCGCTGCACGCCGAGGGCAGCTACACGCAGGAACAATTCGACATCGTGCTGCTGTGAGCCCGGCCGCGATGCGCGCGTCGTGGATTGCGCTGGCCGCGGTCGCTGCGCTGATCGTGGCGGCCGTCGCCTTCGGGCGCCAGCCGGCGGTCGCGCTCGCACTGGCGGCGCCGTCCTTCGTGTTGCTTGCCATCAACCTGTTCGTGATCGGGCGCTTCGCTGCCGGGCCGGCGGGCTCGCTCGTGCTCGGCATGGATCGCCAGGTCGCCAAATGGGGCTACCTGCTGATCGCGATCGTCGCCTACGCCTGGCTGGTGCTGACGGTCGCCAACGACTGGCTGCCGCAAAAGAGCGCCGCCGCGGCGCTGACGGTGGCGCTGTCCTTTCCCGCCGGGCGCGACCTGATCGAATACGCCGACGATCCGGCGAGCCTCGCACCCGCGGTCCGGCGCAGCCTGGCTGCCGTGCTTATCCACGGTGCGGTCCTCACCGCCGCGCTCGCCTTCCTCTGAAGGCCGCAGCCAGCGAACGGCCTTCTACACCCCGAGATAACGCGTCCACAGCTCGCGCCGGGCATCCAGCTCGGCCGAGCTGCCCTGCCAGGCGATGCGCCCGCGCTCGAGGATCAGGTTGCGGTCGGCGAGCGGCAGCAGCTTCTCGATGTACTTGTCGACCACCAGCGTGGTCTGCCCTTGCGCTTTCAACAGCGCGAGGCAGCGCCAGATCTCGTCGCGGATCACCGGCGCCAGGCCCTCGGTGGCCTCGTCCAGGATCAGCAGGCGCGGGTTGGTCGATAGCGCGCGTGCGATCGCCAGCATCTGCTGCTCACCGCCGGAGAGCTGGTTGCCCATATGCCCGGCGCGCTCGGCCAGGCGCGGGAAGAGCGCGCAAAGGCGCGCCAGCGTCCACGGCTCGGCCACGCCGTTGCGGTGGTCGGCGAAGGCGACGAGGTGTTCGCGCACGGTGAGATTGGGGAAGCACTGCCGGCCTTCGGGCACGAGCGCAACACCGAGGCGGGCGATCCGGTCGGCACGCGCGCCGTGGATGGGCGTGCCATCGAAGAGGATCTCGCCGCGCTGGGGACACAGGCCGCCGACCACGGCCTTGATCGTGGTGCTCTTGCCCATGCCGTTGCGCCCGAGCAGCGCCACCACCTCGCCGGGCTGGATGTCGAAGTCCAGCCCGAACAAGACCTGGCTGGCGCCATAACCGGCCTCGAGGTTGCGGCAGCTCAGCAGCGGCGCGCTCATCGCACGCCTCCGCAGATACGCGCGCACCGCTCCCACGGGAAACGCGTCATCCGCATGCGGCCTCCGTGCCCAGATACACCGACTGCACCTCCGGGTGCGACTTCACATGCGCGGCGTCCCCCGAGGTCAGCACCTTCCCATACACCAGCACCGAGATGCGGTCGGCGAGCTGGAACACCGCGTCCATGTCGTGCTCGATGAGCAGGATCGCCGTCTCGCTGCGCAGGCTGCGAATCAGCGTCACCATCTGCTGCGAGTCCTCCGGCCCCATGCCGGCCATCGGCTCGTCGAGCAGCAGCAGCTTCGGCCGCGAGGCGAGCGCGAGCGCCACGTCCAGCCGCTTCTGCACACCGTGCGGCAGGGTGCCGGCGTTGCGGTCCAGCACATCGGCCAGCCCCACGCGCTGCGCCAGCGCCTCGGCACGCTGCTGCAGCGCGTGCTCGGCATCGCGCCGCGACAGGCAGCGGAAACTCGACCCGGTGTGCGCCTGCACCGCCAGCACCAGGTTGTCGCGCACCGAATCGTTGCGGAACACGCTGGTGATCTGGAAGCAGCGCGCCAGGCCATGGCGGCTGCGCTGATGCGGCGCGAGCGCGCCGAGCTCGACGCCGTCGAGCACGATGCGCCCGGCGTCGGCCGGCAACAGGCCCGAGACCAGATTGACCAGGGTGGACTTGCCCGCGCCGTTGGGGCCGATCAGCGCGTGGATCTCGCCCGCCTCCACTGCAATATCCACGTGGTCGGTGGCGAGCAGACCGCCGAAGCGCTTGACCAGGCCCTCGGCCAAAAACAGGCTCATCGCGTCGCCTCCCGCGCCTTGCTCCCCCGAAGCGCGCCGCCCACGACGGGGGGGTGTTCTGTCCGGGCGCCTGCAGTCCGGGTGCCTGCGATCCGGGCGCCTGCGGTCCGGGTGCCCGTGACGGGGCTGCGTGCGATCTGCGCGCCCATCACCGCGCCGCCCCCTGCTGCTCGCCGCGCCGCTCGAACAGCGCCGCCACGCCCTGCGGTGCGTGGAACACCACCAGCAGCAACAGCAGCCCGAGCGGCCAGTGCCAGTAGTCGGTGTACATCTTCAGCACCTCCTCCAGCGTCAGCCACAGCGCCACGCCCAGCGGCGCGCCCCAGCGCCGGCCGAGGCCGCCGAGCATCACCATCACCAGCAGCAGCGCCGACTGCGTCCAGTGCATCATCCCCGGGCTGACGAAGGCGTTGTGGCTGGCGAGCAGGCCACCGGCCAGCCCGGCGACCGCGCCCGCGGCGACGAAGCCGGCGAGCTTGAGGCGATAGACCGGGTAGCCGAGCGCCACCATGCGCGTCTCGTTGTCGCGGATGCCGCGCAGCGCGTGGCCGTAGCGCGAATGCGCGACGCGGCTGAACAGCGCGAAGATCAGCGCCGCGATCGCCAGCACCACCCAGTAGAACACCTGGGCATGCGCGCCATCGAGCCAGGCGCCCAGTTCCAGCGGGGTGTAGATGCCGTAGCCGTCGTCGCCGCCATAGGTGCGCAGCGACACCGCCAGGTAGTACAGCATCTGCGCGAAGGCGAGCGTGATCATGATGAAGTACACCCCGCGCGTGCGCAGCGACACCGCGCCGATCGCCGCCGCGGCCAGCCCGGCGACCAGCGCCGCGCTCCCCCACGCCAGCCAGGCCGACGAGACCCCGGCCTCGACCAGCGCCACCACGGTGTAGGCGCCCACGCCGATGAAGCCCGCGTGGCCCAGCGCCGCCATGCCGCCGTAGCCGAGGATGAAGTTGAGGCTGGTCGCCGCGATCGCCACGATCAGCACCCGGCGCACGAAGCCGACGTAGTACTCCAGGCCGAGGGCGGGCGCGAGCAGCGGGAAGGCGGCGAGCAGCGCCAGCACCAGCCAGGGCAGGCGGCGCGCGAGGCCGGGAAAATGCGCAGGGCGGTCGAAGGCCATCGTCAGCATCGCCCCCCGCTGTGGGCGCGGGCTTGCCCGCGAAGATGGGCCCCCTCGAGCGCAGCGTTCGCGGGCAAGCCCGCGCCCACAGGCGAGCCCCGCTCGGTGCGACCGCCAGCCGGGGCGTGAGTGCGCGGCACGATCACGCTCCTCACCCGCGCGCGGGGAACAGCCCCGCGGGTTTCAGCGTCAGCACCGCCGCCATCAGCACGTACATGGCGATGCCGGCCAGCGCCGGCCCGAGGTCCGCCGCCACCGAAGGCGGCAGCACTGCACGCAACGCCGGCGGCAGGAAGGCGCGCCCCGCGGTATCCACCAGCCCGACCAGCAGGGCGGCCACGAAGGCGCCCCGCACCGAGCCGATGCCGCCGATCACGATCACCACCAGCGCAGGAATCAGGATCGCCTCGCCCATGCCGATCTGCACCGCGCTGATCGGCGCCATCAGCGCCCCGGCCAATGCCGCCAGCCCGGCGCCGAGCGCGAACACGAAGGCGAACACCGCGCCCACGCGCACGCCCATGAACTCGGCCATCTGCCGGTTGGACGCGCCGGCGCGCACCAGCATGCCGATGCGGGTGTTGTTCACCAGCAGGTACAGCCCGAGCGCCACCGTCAGCCCGGCGCCGATCAGCAGCAGGCGGTAGGACGGATAGGGCAGGCCCTCGAACAGTTGCACCGGTCCGGCGAGCGCCGCAGGCGTCGAGGCCAGCAAGGGCGCGACGCCCCAGATCGCCTTCACCGCGTCGTCGGCAATCAGGATGATGCCGAAGGTGGCGAGCACCTGGACGAGGTGGTCGCGCCGGTACAGCCGGCGGATGACGAGAAACTCCAGCACCGCAGCCACCGCCACCGTCACCACGACGGCCGCCGCCACGGCGAGCGCAAACGCACCGCTCGCCTCATGCACCCGCGCCGCCACATAGGCGCCGGCCATGTACAGCGACCCGTGGGCGAGGTTCATGGTGTCCATGATGCCGAACACGAGCGTGAGCCCGGCAGCGATCAGGAACAGCATCAGGCCGTAACCGAGGCCGTTGAGCAGTTGCTCGAAGACGAAGATGGCATCCATCGGTTTTCAGTGAAACGGCATCGCAGCGAATCCGCAGCCTCTTTGAGCGACACAAGTCGAAATACCCCGCCCCGGGGCCACCGCAGCTTTCCGTAGGAGCGACGGCCCCATGCCCCGCGCGCGGAGCTCACATCGCCATTGCCCGCAGCGGTCCGACGCCTGCGCCCCATGCCCCCCGTGCGCGGCGCTCACATCTTGCACGCGCCCACGTAGGCGTCCTGGTGTTTCTCGAGCGTGGTGCCAACCAGCTTGTTGGTGATGCGACCCTCGGCGTCCTTGCCGACCTCGCGCAGGTAGTAGTTCTGCACCGGGAAGTTGTTGGCACCGTACTGGAACTCGCCGCGCAGCGACTTGAAGCTCGGGTTCTTCAGCGCCTTCAGCACCGCCTCGCGGTCCTCGATCTTGCCGCCGACGTCACGCACTGCGGCGTCCATCGCCATCAGCGTGTCGTAGGCCATCGCCGCATACACCGAAGGGTAGCGGCCGTCGTACTTCTGGCGGAAGGCAGCCACGAAGTCGGCGTTGGCCGGGTTCTGCAGGTCGTGCGTCCAGTGCGCGGTGTTGAGCACGCCGAGCATCGGCTCGCCGACCGCCTGAATCACGTCCTCGTCGGCCGAGAAGCCGGGGGCGATCAGCGGCACGTCCTTGAGGCCACCGCCGACGAACTGCTTGACGAAGTTGATCCCCATCGCGCCGGGCAGGAAGAAGAACACCGCGTCCGGCTTCGCCGCGCGGATCTGCGCGATCTCGGCGGCGTAGTCGATCTGGCCGAGCTTGGTGTAGATCTCGTCCTTCACGCCGCCCTTGTACAGGCGCTTGAAGCCGTTGAGGTGGTCCTTTCCCGCCGGGTAGTTGGGGGCGATCAGCACGACGTTCTGGTAGCCCTTCTCGTTGGCGACCTTGCCGGCGGCCTCGTCGTAGGTGTCGTTCTGGTACTGGGCGAAGAAATACGGGTTGCACTTCTCGC
>JAGOEI010000264.1 GCA_017997795.1 Thauera sp.
CGGAACGTGTCAATGACTTTGCGTCACCGTGCTTCATGAATTTACTGCGGAAGCCAGGATGTTCGAGTCGTCGTTCTTCTCCGTTGCGGGTGGGTTGATCCAGACGGCGCTCGGCAGCTCTGGGGGTTCAGGGCGGCGCCCCTTGAAACGTTTCGGGTTGGCCAGGAAGGCCGCGTCGAGGGTGTCCTGACGGAGCAGATGCGCCGCTTGTGCCTGGCCGTAATGGACGCTGCTCGGCGTCATGTAGCCGATGCCCGAGTGCCGGTGCTCGGTGTTGTACCAGGCGAAGAAGGTCTGGCAGTGGGCGCGGGCGTCGGCGAGGCTGCCGAAGCGCGCGGGGAAGTCCGGGCGGTACTTCATTGTCTTGAATTGCGACTCCGAATACGGGTTGTCGTCCGAGACGTGCGGGCGGCTATGGCTTTTGGTGATGTCCAGATCGACCAGCAAGGCGGCCACGGGCTTGGAGCGCATGCTCGCGCCGCGATCGGCATGCAGCGTGAGGGTGCCGGGCGCGATGTCGTGGCGGGACACGGTCTCGGCGATCAACTGTTCGGCCAGCTCGGCGCTTTCACGCTCGGCGATTAGCCAGCCCACGACTTGGCGGCTGAAGATGTCGAGGATCACGTAGAGGTGGAAACAGGTCCATTTGACCGGCCCCTTGAGCTTGGTGATGTCCCAGGACCAGACCTGGTTGGGCGAGGTGGCCAGCAGTTCGGGTTTGACGTAGCTCGGGTGGCTGAGCTGGCGCCGGCGTTCGCGCGTGCCGCCATCGGCGGCGAGCGCCCGGTACATGGTGCGCACCGAGCCCATGTAGCGGCCTTCGTCGAGCAGCGTGGCGTAGATCGCCGCCGGCGCCGTGTCGCAGAAGCGTTCGCTGTTGAGCACCTCGAGCAGCGCCTGCTGCTCGAGGGCGTCGAGCGCCAGCGGTGGCCGAGGCCTCGGCGCGCGGCGAGGGTGCGGTCCGTGAAGGGTGAAGCGGTGTGACCGCGCTCGGCTTCGGGCCGGTGCGCCGCGCCATAGCCCGACGGCTCGACAGGCGGCCGCCGTGCCGATAACCGGGGCGAGCTCATCCACGCCGTGCATCATTGTTTGCCGTGCGTGTCGTCGATCGGACTGCCCAGCAATGCGGCAACTTTTTTTTGGACTTCGATCACCAGCATCGCCTTGTCGAGTTGGCTCTTGAGGCGTTCGTTCTCACGCGTCAGCAGCGCAATCTGGCGCGCTTCGACGGCGGCGACATCTGGCTTGGGGCCCCGCTTTTGCGGCGCCAAGGCGGCCAACTCGGCGGCCTCGCGCTGGCGTCGCCACGTGCTCAGGCTTGACGAATAGACGCCCTCCCGGCGCAGCAGCGCACCGACCTCGCCGGGCTGGCTGCAGCGGTCGACCGCGTCGAGGATGCGCCGCTTGTCGGCATTGGAGAACTGCCGACGTCGGGCGCGTGGCACGACCTCGGTGTCGTCACCGGATGGCTTGGTCGGCGCCGCCGATCCGCTCGTCTCTTCAGTCGCCCTACGGGCTCCTTGCGAGACGAGCGGATCGGCAGAGGTCTTCAGAATGTGCATGGATGCCTGGGGTTGAGTGGTGGTCGTCATGCCTACCTCGTTGCTCACTAAATGATCAGGGGTAGGTGACGCAGATCATATTGGCACAGGGGGGAGCTTGCCCGACCATTCGTCCGCCTGGCGGATCAGCGCGTCGATACGCTCATTGCGCTGCTCGGTCTTGGTGGCGGCCGTCGTGGGATCGTGCGCAACCACCAACCGAAGGTCGTTCCAAGTGTGCTCCGAGATGACCTCGTGCGTGGCGCCAGCGCACTGCGCTTCGTGGAAGGGTTCGAGCAGGTCGATGAACTCGTTGTAGCGCCGACCCGGCACCGCGACGATGAACTCGAGCGGCTTGCCGCTGGCCAGGCGCACCGCTTTCAGCGCCTCTAGATTGTCCAGGCTGAGCAGTCCCCGGTCGGCGACCAGCACCAGGCGCTGCACCGACGGGAAGCGCTCGAGCACCTTGGTGAGCGTGGGCAGCAGAGTGTGCGTCTCAGCCGTGTTGCCGTCGAACACTTCGTGGTAGATCGGCAGCCCCTCGGCGGTCTGCACCACGCCGAGCATGAACTGGCGGGCGATCAGTCCCTCCTTGGCCATGCCGTATTGGCGCACGTCGCCGGCCTGCTGGCTAAGCCCCTCGCTGCTGATCGTGGTGAGGTCATAGAAGACCACCGACAGATCCTGGTCGATCAGCGGGCGCAGCAGCCCGGCGACCACTGCATCGACCTCATCCTGATGATCCATCAGCGCATCGAGGCTGCGCAGCAACTGCTGGTGCGTCACCGCCTTCGGCCCAAAGTCGGGCAGCGCCACCGTCTGCACCCAGCGCAGGACACCGAGCTTGGACTCGGGGTCGCACAGGCGGTTGAGAACCATCAGGCGGATCAGCGCTTCCACGTCGGTGGTGCGGCGCGTGCGGCGAAACACCCGCCGCAGATCCGAGAACCCGAGCGACTTCCACAGCTCGGTCAGCGCCCACACGTTACCGAGCGCGCGCGCGGACTCGAACGACACCGTCGGCGCCGGCGGCTTGGCGCCCATCGGTTCGCGACCCGTGATCTTCAACAGGCCGTTGATCACTGCGTCGAGCGACCCATCGACCTGCTCGGCGCGGCCGAGCGTGGCGACGGTTCGCTTCTTTACCCGGCCAGCCTCGTCGCGATAGGACTCGACGAGTTGGACGTAGCGGCGACCTCCGGAGGTAGTGAGCTTGACGTGCATGATGCCGCCACTTTAACCACCTAAGAAGCGCCGTCAAGCTTACGGGTGGCTGTTACAAACGTGCCACCACAGCACTTTTACGGTCGCGGCCTTCAAACCCGCGCCTGCGCTGGAGGCACTTTCCGAAAAGGGGCGAAAATCGGGGAGAAGTGTCGAACCCCGGCGTTCTGAGCGTACTGCGTGACTCGTTGTCTTGAGGGCGCCATGCTCAAAGGCCAAACGCAGTCGCGTCAAGTTCGAGCTCGGCGCACATCCGTCGAACCACATCCTTTTCCGTCTGATCGAAATCGCCATCGGAGGCGCCGATCGCGCAGCACACCCGAACGACCAACTGTGCCTGGGGTTTGCCTTTGAACTTGCTGACAGCGGCCATGACTTCGCCGGTCGCGATGGTGGCGTCGAACTCGTACTTCTCAACGTATTTCTGGAAAAGCTTGATCACGTCGTTTTGGTCGAAGTGCTTCAACTGCTCCGAGCTTCGCAGGTAGCCCATGAGCTTTTGCTTCTCGTCCGATGAAATCTGGCCATCAGCATAGGCGACCATCGCACTGGATGCGACGATCGCTTCAAGAAG
>JAGOEI010000265.1 GCA_017997795.1 Thauera sp.
GGGGTCAGCGCGGCCATGAACGGCGGCCAGGCGTTGATCATGCCCAGGTTGGAGAACAAGCCGTTGAGCAGGTGGAAACCCACCCCGAGCATCACGCCCATGAAGATCCGTGCACTCGCCCCACCCATGCGGTCGTGGATGAAACCGAAGGGCATCGCCAGCGCCATCATGACCAGCGCGGCGAACGGATAGACCAGCTTCTTCCACAGCGCGATCTCGAAGCGGTCGGCGTTCTGGTTGTTCTCGCGCAGGTGGTTGATGTAGGTCCACAGCTTGGCGAAGGGCATGTGCTCGGGCGCCACCATCAGCACGCCCAGCACCTCCGGCGTCAGCTCGGAGCGCCAGCGGATCTCGGGCAGGCGCTCGATCGTGGTGCGGTCGCCGAGGAAGCTCGTGCGCCGCACGTCCATCAGCTTCCACTCCCCGGCGCCGTCGAACTCGCCACGCTTGGCCTCGCTGATCGACACCAGCGCGTAGTTCGCGTCGAAGGTATAGACGCGCGCATTGCGCATCGTGCGGTCGGGCATCAGCGTGCGCACGTTGATCACGAGCGGACCGTCCTTGACCCACAGCCCCGAGCGCAGTTGCTGCGACACGGTGGCCTTGGTGGCGGTGAGCTTCCACTCCTCGGCTGCCGACTCGGCCGGCGGCGCGACGTACTCGCCAATGAGGAAGATCAGCGCCACGAACACCGCACCGATCATGCCGAGCGAGCGCATCAGCACCGCGTTCGACATGCCCGAGGCCCGCATCACGGTGATCTCGGAGTTCTTGGCCATCGTGGCGAGCGCATACAGCGTGCCGATCAGCACCGCGATCGGCATCAACTCATAGACACGCGCCGGCAGCGTCAGCCCCACATAGACCACCGCCTGGTAGAGCGTGTAGCCGCCCTTGCCCACGTCCTCGAGTTCGTTGATGAAATCGAAGAAGGCGAACAGGCCGAGGAAGGCCACCAGCACCAGCGCGGTGGCGGCGAAGATCTCGCGCGCGAGGTAACGCAGCAGCACCGCGCTCATGTGCGCCTCCGCCAGAAGGGCGACACTGCCAGACGCTTGTAGAACATCAGCCCGAGCGCCACCAGCACCACCAGATGGGGCAGCACCAGGCCCGCCACGAAACCGAGCTTGCCCTGACTCACCCACGACTGGAACACCGAGATGGCGTTGCTGTAGAGCAGGTACACGAGCAAGGCCACGAGCATGTTGTTGGCGCGTCCTGCGCGCGGATTGACGAAGGAGAGCGGGATCGCCATCAGCGCCAGCAGCAGCGCCACCAGCGGCGTACCGAAGCGCCCGACCAGTTCGCCCAGGCTGCGTTTGTCCGCGCTCGCCAGCAGCACCTCGGTGGGCAGCGCCCGCACCCGTGCCTGCTGGGTGATCGCCTGCTTCTGCTCGATCATCACCTCGTAGCGCTCGAACTCCATCACGCGGTATTCCGGCGTGCCGGGCTTGCCGTCGTAGCGGCGGCCCTTGTCCAGCACGACGAAGCGGCGGCCCTCCTCGTCGCTGCGCAGCGACCCCTCGGCCGACACGATCACCACGAGCTCGCCGCCACGGGTCTGCTCGCTGACGAAGACGTTGCGCACCCGGCCGTCCTCGCCGGCGCCGACCTCGACGAAGAACACCCGCTGCGCGCCGGATGACTCGCGGAACACCCCGGGCGCCACCCGATGCGTGTCGTCGCGGCTGTCCAGCCGCTCGCGATACTCAGCGCTCTTCAACTGCGACCACGGCGACAGCCACAGCGCGCCGGCGCCGACCACGACCACCAGTGGCACGGCGAACATCAGCACCGGCGTAATCCACGCGGTCAGCGGCACGCCCGAGGCGAACCACACCACCATCTCCGAATCGCGATAGCTGCGCGACAGCGACACCAGGATGGCGATGAACAAGGTCAGGGTGAGCACCGTCGGCAACTGCGCCAGCGCGCCGAAGCCGATCAGCGCCGCCACCGCATCGGCAGGCACGCGCCCGCCCGCCGCCTGGCCGAGCAGGCGGATGAGCACGGTGGAGATGAGGATTGCGAACAGCGCGACGAACACTGCGGCCGCCGTCTGCGCGAATTCCCTTTGCAGCGCACGCCGGAAGATCATCGGGTGAATCGTCGAGAACCGGAGAGGAAACCCCGCGCCAGAGGCCGCGGGATCGATGGAAAGCGTCTTTGACGCTCGCGTTGCGGACAGGCCATAATCTTTGGCAGTCCGAACCAGGCATCAACACAAGGAAAAAGCCGATGGAATTTACCATAAAGACCGGTAGCCCGGCCAAGCTCAAGACCGGCCTGCTGGTGCTCGGCGCCTTTGCCGGTGGCAAACTGCCGGCGCTCACCGCTGCAGCCGACGGCGCCGCCGAAGGCCGCATCGCAGCCCTGATCAAGCGCGGCGATCTCGAAGACAAGGCCGGCTCGACGCTGCTGCTGCCCGATCTGCCCGGCGTGCAGGCCGAGCGCGTGCTGCTCGTCAGCCTGGGCAAGGAAGACGAGCTCGGCGACAAGGCCTGGCGCGATGCGCTCGCCGCTGCTGCCAAGGCGCTCGCCGCCACCCCGGCCAAGGATGCGGTGGTCGCGCTGGCCGACGTGGAGCTCGACAAGCGCGCCCTGCCCTGGCGTCTACAACAGTCCGCCCGCATCCTCGCCGACGGCGCCTACCGTTTCGACGCCCTCAAGTCGGACAAGGACAAGAAGGACAAGAAGCACCGCGGCGCGAAGAAGCTCGTGCTGCTGGTGACCAGCGAACTCACCGCCGAGCTCGACACCGCCGTACTGCAGGGCCACGCGATCGCCACCGGCATGGCGCTGGCGAAGGATCTCGGCAACCTGCCCGGCAACATCTGCACGCCCACCCACCTGGCCGAAACCGCCGAATCCCTGGGCAAGCAGCACAAGTTCGACGTCGAGGTGCTGGACCGCGACGACATGGAAAAGCTCGGCATGGGCTCCTTCCTGTCGGTGGCGCGCGGCTCGCACCAGCCGCCCAAGTTCATCGTCATGCACTACAAGGGCGGCAAGGCCAAGGCGAAGCCGGTCGTGCTCGTCGGCAAGGGCATCACCTTCGACACCGGCGGCATCTCGCTCAAGCCGGCGGCCGAGATGGACGAGATGAAGTACGACATGTGCGGCGCGGCGAGCGTGCTCGGCACCTTCAAGGCGGTCGCGCAGATGGGCCTGCCGATCAACCTCGTCGGCCTCATCCCCACCACCGAGAACATGCCCGGCGGCGGCGCCACCAAGCCCGGCGACGTGGTCACCTCGATGTCGGGCCAGACCATCGAGGTGCTCAACACCGACGCCGAAGGCCGGCTGATCCTGTGCGA
>JAGOEI010000266.1 GCA_017997795.1 Thauera sp.
CGGCCGTTGCCGGTGAGCGGCATGCCCATCAGGCGCGCGTTCATCATGTCCTGCATGTAGCCGGTGAGGATGCCGTCCTCGATCAACACGGTGCGCTCGGTCGGGTTGCCCTCGTCGTCGATCGACAGCGAGCCGCGGCGATCGGGCAGCGTGCCGTCGTCGACCACGGTGACGCCCTTGGCCGCGACCTGCTGGCCGATGCGCCCGGAAAAGGCCGAGCTGCCCTTGCGGTTGAAGTCGCCTTCGAGGCCGTGGCCGATCGCCTCGTGCAGCAGGATGCCCGGCCAGCCGGGGCCGAGCACCACCGGCATGGTACCGGCCGGCGCGGGGTCGGCACCGAGATTGACGCGTGCCTGATGCACCGCGTCGCGCGCGTAGTCGTGCAGGCGGTCGTCGCAGAACCAGCCATAGTCGTAACGCCCGCCGCCGCCGGCGCTGCCCTGCTCGCGGCGGCCATCCTCTTCCATGATCACCGTGATCGACACCCGCACCAGCGGACGCACGTCGGCGGCCATGTGGCCGTCGCTGCGCGCCACCATCACCACCTCCCACGAGCCCGCAATGTGCGCCATGACCTGGGTGACGCGGGGATCCTCGCCGCGGGCGAAGCCCTCGAGGCGCTCGAGCAGCTTCACCTTGGCGGTGTCGTCGAGTGAATCGAGCGGGTCGTCGGCGCGGTACAGGCGGGTCCGCAGCTTGTGCGGGACGATGCCGACGCGACGGCGCTCGCCCGCCGCGGCGATCGCGCGCGTGGCGGTGGCGGCACCGACCAGGGCGTCGAGCGAGATGTCGTCGGAGTAGGCGAAGGCGGTCTTCTCGCCGCTGATCGCACGCACGCCCACGCCCTGCTCGATGTCGAAGCTGCCCGACTTGACGATCCCTTCCTCCAGGCTCCAGGCCTCGGAGCGCTGGTACTGGAAGTAGAGGTCGGCGAAGTCGATGTCGTGGCGCATCAGCTTGCGGAAGGTCTTCTCGATCTCCGCCTCGCCCAGGCCGTAGGGCGACAGCAGGTAACGGTCGGCGACCTTGAGGGGGTTCTGGCTCTTGCTCATCGGGAATCCTTGGCGGGTGTTGCCGGTTGGACCGGCATCATACAAAAACGATCTTTGCGCGGCCGGCAGCCGAACACGGCCCCGGCACGCACCGCTACCGGCAGGTCGCGTGGCTGATCAGGCGAGACAACGGTGGCGCAGCGCGGGCAGGCTCTCGCGCACGGCAGCGATGCGCGCGGGATCGACCTCGGCACTGACCACCCCGGGGCCTTCCTCGCGGCAGGCGAGGATCTCGCCCCACGGATCGATGATCATCGTGTGCCCCCAGGTCACGCGCCCGCTCGGGTGGCGACCGCCCTGCGCCGGCGCCATCACGTAGCACTGGTTCTCGATCGCGCGCGCACGCAGCAGCACCTCCCAGTGCGCGCGGCCGGTGGTGAAGGTGAATGCCGACGGCAGCACGATCAGGTCGACCTCGCCCATGGCGCGGAAGAGCTCGGGGAAGCGCAGGTCATAGCACACCGACAGGCCGGTGCGCCCGGCCGGCGAATCGAAGCACACGACCGTGCCGCCCGGCTCGATGGTGGCAGCCTCGTCGTAACGCTCGTCGCCGCGCTGGAAGCCGAACAGGTGCACCTTGTCGTAGCGCGCCACGCGCCGCCCCTGGTCGTCGAACACCAGCGTGGTGTTGCGCACCTTGTCGTCGGCCTCGGCGACCAGCGGGACGGTGCCGCCGATCAGCCACACGCCGTGGCGGCGGGCCGCATCGGCGAGAAAGTCCTGCAAGGGCCCGCTGCCTTCGGCCTCGCGGATGCGCACCTTGGCGGATTCGTCATTGCTGATCAGCGGGAAGTACTCGGGCAGCGCAATCAGCTTCGCGCCGCCCGCTGCCGCTTCGGCGATCAGCCCGGCGGCGATGTGGAGGTTGGCCGTGACGTCAGGGCCGGATACGGTCTGGATGGCGGCGATGCGCACGGGGGCAGTGGAGGTCTTCAGGGGGCTCATGTCGGTATTCTTGGTCACGAACGCCACGGCGGTGCGTCCGGTCGAGTAATCGTTGAATCAGGGCTCGGGCGCAGGCATTCGCGCGCGCAAGCGCAGCACTCCCGGGTTCGGCAAGCCGCCACATCAACGGCGTGATCAGTCACGTGGCCGCTCGCAGGCTCGACGAAGCAGTTCACCGTGGCTCCGGCACCTGACCGCGCTTGGCCACCTGCGGGTCGGACCACGCCCCGGTCACGGCGTATTCGAAGGCAAAGAGCTTTTCGATCGGGTCGCTGAGCACCTTCTGCGCAAGGTAGGTGACCACGCCGACGGCCGGATTCAGAAGACCGGCCGCCGCGCCGATGGCAATCGATTCGGACAGCGTGGGCTGCACCTGCACGCGCAGATCCTGGGTCTCGGCCACCACATCGGCCGCGCCGGTCATCTTCACGCGCGCCGCAGGACCGCGGATCTCGAGGTCTTCGGTGCGCAGCACGCCAGCAGCCACGTCGATGCTACCGGAAATGCGATCGAAGGCGAATCCTTCGGAAAACACGTCGCGAAAGTCGAGCGTGATCCGCCGCGGCAGGGCCTGCAGGCTGAGGATGCCGAGCAGCCGGCCCACGCCGGGCTCGAGCTTGTTGAACTGGCCGCTGCCGGATTCCAGCTTGAGGCTGCCATTGAGCGAGGGGTAGTCGATGCGCGTCGGCGCGCCCTGCCAGCCGAGCTGTCCGGCGAGGCTGGCCTGCCCGCCGCGCACCACGTCCGGATAGCCCAGGCGCTTCGACAGCCGGCCGACGTCGGGCGTCTCGAGACTGAAGTCCAGCCGCGTGCGCTGACGTCCTGCGGCCTGCCACTGGCCGCTGCCGGCGAGGCGCGCATCGTCGTTGGTGACATTGAAGCGCTCGAGTTGCCACAGCCCGCCGCGGTTGCGCGCGAACACCTCCAGCCGGCCGAGATCGAGGCCGCGCACTTCGAACTGCTCGGCGACCACGTCGAGCGCAGGCAAGCGGCGTGGCGGCGCCTCCTCGACGGGCTCGGCCTGCGCTTCGGCCCCCTCCCCGGCACCTGCGCCGGCACCGCCTTCATCCCCGCCCTGCGCATCCTCCTGACCCACGCGCAGGTGGCGAAAGCGCGCCCGCAGCGCGCCGTCACCCGCGTGGCGCCAGTCGAACGCACCGTCGGCGATGTCGCTCTCCAGGCGCGCCTTCCAGCCGCCCGCGTCGGCCTGGGCGCGCAGGTCGACGGCTTTCAGGGTGTGACCGAAGGCGCGTACCTCGTCGGCCGCGAGCGCGAGATCGCGCAACCCCGCCGCCAGCGTCGCGCCGCCGGGGCTGGC
>JAGOEI010000267.1 GCA_017997795.1 Thauera sp.
GCAAAGAGGTGATGCTGACCCCTGTCCAGCTCGACGCCTGCCTGCGTGAAGCCGACTACCTTACGCGTGAAGTGTGCGTAAAACGCCCGGAGCTGACGCTCACGCAAGAGCGCTTCGAGAACATCGTGGGCCACAGCAACCGAAACCTGTTCCGGGGATACCTGGACGCGAGGAAGGGCCAGAACATCGACCTGGCACCCTACGTCAGGCAGGCGATGCTGACAGCGAGCGACGAAACGCTGCTGAGGATGGTGAAGCTCAAAGAGCTGACGATCACGGCCGATGATGTGCGGACCGTGCGTGATACCAGAGGCCGCCAGGTTCAGGCTGCTTACTGCAGGCGAGTCCCGGAAGCATGCCCTTAGAAAGGCGTGCGGGCGACGCGTCATGCGGGGCGAGGACGCGGTCCCGATCGGGCGGCGGCGTCGTCGGTGAGGAAGGTGTTCGGACGGGGGCCGCAGCTCGGGGAGCAGGGAGCTCATCCGGGACAGGCTGCAGTTTCAAAGAGAACGTGCAGTCTGTCCCGTGCGGGCACGGCCGGGGCCCGATCTACCGGATCAGACCGCCGCCAGCGCCTGCTCCAGATCCGCAATGATGTCGTCGATGTGCTCGATGCCGATCGACAACCGCACCATGTCCGGCGACACGCCGGCCTTGGCCAGCTCCGCCGGCGACAACTGGCGATGCGTGGTCGAGGCCGGATGGCAGGCGAGCGACTTGGCGTCGCCGATGTTCACCAGGCGGGTGATCAGCTTCAACGCATCCTGGAAGCGGCCGCCGGCTTCGAAGCCACCCTTCACACCAAACGACAAAATGCCCGAGGCGCGCCCGCCCATGTACTTCTGCACCAGGGCGTGGTCGGCGTGGTCGGACAGGCCGGCGTAGTTCACCCACTCGACCTTGGCGTGCTTCTTGAGGTACTCGGCGACCTTGATGGTGTTGTCGCAGATGCGGTCCATGCGCAGCGCCAGGGTCTCGATGCCTTGCAGGATCAGGAAGCTGTTGAAGGGCGAGATCGCCGCGCCGGTGTTGCGCAGCGGCACCACGCGCGCGCGGCCGATGAAAGCGGCGGCGCCCAGGGCCTCGGTGTAGCACACGCCGTGGTAGGACACGTCCGGCTCGTTCAGGCGCTTGAAGCGCGCCTTGTGCTCGGCCCAGGGGAACTTGCCCGAATCGACGATGGCGCCGCCGATCGAGTTGCCGTGGCCGCCGAGGTACTTCGTGAGCGCATGCACCACGATGTCGGCGCCGTGCTCGAAGGGGCGGCACAGGTAGGGCGAGGGCACGGTGTTGTCCACGATCAGCGGCACGCCGGCCTTGTGAGCGATCTCGGCCAGGCGGCCGATGTCGGTGACGTTGCCGAGCGGGTTGCCGACCGACTCGCAGTAGATCGCCTTGGTGCGCTCGTCGATGAGCGCGGCGAAGCTGTCCGGGTCGCGGTAGTCGGCGAAGCGCACCTGGATGCCGAACTGGGGCAGGGTGTGCGCGAACAGGTTGTAGGTGCCGCCGTACAGCGTGGAGGCCGAGACGATGTTGTCGCCGGCTTCGGCGATGGTCTGGATCGCGTAGGTGATCGCCGACATGCCCGAGGCCACGGCCAGTGCGCCGATGCCCCCTTCCAGTTGCGCCACGCGCTGCTCGAGCACCGCGGTGGTCGGGTTCATGATGCGGGTGTAGATGTTGCCCTGCACCTTGAGGTCGAAGAGGTCCGCGCCGTGCTGGGTGTCGTCGAAGGCGTACGAGGTGGTCTGGTAGATCGGCACCGCGACGGCCTTGGTGGTGGGGTCGGGCGAGTAGCCGCCGTGCACGGCGATGGTTTCGAGCTTCATGGGTCAGGTCTCCCCTGGGGTGAAAGTGCGGGGGAGTATAGCCAGCGCGGGCGCGATGGCGAAATAACGCAAGGGCCCGTAAGGCGCGGCGGCTGCGGGGGGCGCGCTTCGGGCGGCTCCCGCGCCGCGGGCGATGCCGGAGCGCCAGGCGAACGGCGAGGTTGGCCGCGCCTTGGCGCATGTCCTCCTTCAGCCGAAGCAGGTCCGCGGTACTTCACGCCCCACGCTGTCGGCTTCCGTGACCGGCTCGCCCGCCACCGTTCGCAGGGGGATCACGCCCGCCCACACCGGCCAGTCGAGATCCTCCGCGTCGTCCTTCACCCCCCAGTCGCGCACCTTGGCCGAGGCCTCGTCGAGCGCGATCCGCAGCACGGTTGTGGCATTGAGTTCCTTGTCGCTGATCGGGCGCAGCGTGTCCCAGCGCCCGGGGTAGAGCCCGTCGATGAAGGCGCGCAGGCTGGCGAGCTTGTACGCGGGCTCGGTCACCGCCTCGAAGCGGCCGTAGAGCACCACCGAGCGGTAGTTCATCGAGTGATGCAAGGCCGAGCGCGCCAGCACCAGGCCGTCGGCGAGCGCGATGGTCACGCAGGCCTCGCCCTCCGTCAGCGCCTTGAGCATGCGCGAGCCCTTGGCGCCGTGGATGTATAGATGCTCGCCCTCGCGCCAGTGGATCGTCGGGATCGCGTGCACCATGCCGTCGATCTGGAAGGCGACGGTGCACAGCATCGCCGCGTCGACGATGGCGGCGATGCTGTCGGCGTCGTAGTGTGCGCGCTCGGGCAGGCGGCGGACGCGGGTGCGCGGGGAGGGGGCGGTGGTGTGGGGCATGGCTTCAAGGCTCCGAAGGTTTCGACCACGCCATCCTAGGTTCGTGGTGGTACCTTGCGTAGTGCCACAGCAACCCACACGAATGGAGCCACGATGGAGCTCGACTGGCTGCTCGCGCCACCCCTGCCCGCGGCCGTGCCGCGCCAGCGCGTGCTCTACCTGCGCCTGCGCGAGGCCATCCTGTCCGGCCGGCTGCCGGCGGACACCTGCCTGCCCGCGAGCCGAAGCCTCGCGGCGACGCTCGGCATCGCGCGCAACACGGTGCTGTTCGCCTACGAGCAGCTCGTCGCCGAGGGCTGCCTGGTTGCGGACCGCCAGGGGACGCGCGTGGCGCCGCTGCCCGCCGCGGCGCGCGCCGCGCAGCCCGCGTCGCCTGCGCGGGAAGCCTCGCCGACCCTGTCCGCGCGCGCCGCGGCGGCGCTGCAGCGCGAGCCGGCGCGCGATGCCGAAGCGCTGCCGTTCTCGCCCGGCGTGCCGGATTTTGGTGCCTTTCCCTTCCGCGCCTGGCGCGCCTGTCTCGAACGCGCGTGGCGCGACGCCGGCTGGCGGCAGCTCGGCTATGCGGCGCACGGCGGCGATCCCGCCCTGCGCGCGGCGCTCGCCAGCCACCTGAGCAGCGTGCGCGGCCTGGCGGTGGACCCCGCGCAGATCCTCG
>JAGOEI010000268.1 GCA_017997795.1 Thauera sp.
AAGGGAGCAGGACTTGTTCCGGAACGCAACAGATTCGTTGCGCTCCGGAACGCTCCATTGCTCAGGGGACGCGGTGGCGGACGCCGTTGGCCGCGAACAGACGGGCGAGTTCGCCCGAACGCTGCAGCTCGGCCAGCGCACCGCCGAGCGCGTCGGCAAGCGCGGCGCTGTCGGCCTTCACCGCCATGCCGAGCGGCCAGCCGCTGATACGCAGCTCGGGCATGGCCAGCGTGTCGACCGCGATGCCCGGATGCGCGGCGAGCGCGGCCTCGAGTTCGCTGCGCGTACCCATCGCCGCGGCAATCTCGCCGTTCCTGAGCGCGGCCGCAGCCTCGCCCACGTTGCGAAAGTGCACCACGTTGGGCCGCAGCGCGCCGTCCATCAACTGCAGCAGGAAGTCGCTGGCGTGGCTGTCGAGCTCCACGCCGATGCGCTCCTGCGCGAACACCGCGAAGCTCTCGGCCGCCGAGCCCGAAGGCGCCGGCACGCGCTCGGCGACGCGCGCCAGCGCCAGGGTCTCGAGGTGGTAGGGGGCGAAGATCTTCACCTGGCGGTTGGCAGCGGCGAAATGCACGTCCACCGGCACGTGCAGCATCACGTCGGCCGGCTTGTGGCCGAGGTAATGCCCGCGCCAGACCATGTTGCGCAGGTCGTCGTTCATGTTCTCGTCGGCGGGAAATTCGACGATCTGCGGCTGCAGCCCGAGGCGCTCGGCCAGCGCGCGGCCGAGTGCGACGTCGATGCCCTTGCCGGTCGCAGACCAGGGCGCGAAGTTGGCATACACCGCGACGCGCAGGGTGCCGGGCTGCTGCAGCTCGAGCTCGGCCGCCGCCGCCCGCACCGGGCTGGCGGCGAGCAGGGCGAGGGCGCCGGCGCCGAGCAGGAAGCGGCGGCGATCACTGTTCTTCATGGACCGTCTCCAGCCAGGCGCGGATCGCCCACATGGCTTCCTGGGTGAGCATGCCCTCGAAGGGCGGCATGTACACCGCGCCGTTGCGGGTCACGCCGTTGCGCACCTTGCCGATGAAGAATTCGTCCATCTCGTCGCCGCGCTCGAGGTAGCGCAGATCGGGGGCGATGCCGCCGGACACCGCGCCCAGCCCGTGGCAGCGCGCGCAGTTCTGGTTGAAGGCCGAGTCGCCGATGCGGATGGCGTCGGCGTTGTCGCGGTAGGGGTTGGCGATGCGCCAGTCCGCACCGAGCTGGGTCAGGCTGCTGGTGTCCACCGCCTGCGGCGTGACGTCGCCGTGGGCGTGCGCGAACGTGGCCGCGGCCACGACGCCGATGGTGGCGGTGCCGAGTGCGAGTCGGCGGAACAGCGTCTCCTTCAAGGTTTGTGTCTTCACCTTGTTGATCCTCATTGGTTTGGTTCGAATCGGGTTTGGGTCCGGCTCCTCCGGATGAGGGGCTAACTGCAATCCGCGTGCCACCTGATTCCGGATCGGGGCGGATCGGTGGCTGCGCGGGGCTTCGGCGGCGGGCAGATTTTTCGAACTGGCAAGATTCCTGCTCAGGCTTGCGGGCAACGGAGCACGGCGTTTGTTTCGATACGGATCAAGTGCTACGTTGCGAACCGTGAAAGCAATGAAAATCGAGGCAGCCGGCCGCAGGCATCGCGGTCAGGCCACCCGGAGGAGACGTGAGGACCATGGGGCAGTTATCGGCTGTGGACGCGGGACGCGAGCAGCGTTTCAGGCTTGCGCGCAAGCAGTTCTTCGAGGAGGGCGAATGCCCTGACGAGGGTGTGCCGGCGCTGATCCTGAATTCGTGGCAGCGCTGTCGCGCGCTGGGTATGGACCGCGCCAACCGCGAGGCGCGCGAGTACGGCGAACGCGCCCGGCTGGCCGAAGTGCGCGAGCGCAACGCGCGCCTGGTGGAGCACGCCAGCGGCGTCATGGAGCATGTGTTCGAGCAGATCCGGGCCTCGGGCAGCGTGGTGTTGCTGTCCGACCCGCAGGGCATGATCGTGCACAGCCTCGGCGATGCCGATTTCGTCGATCGCGCCAACCGCGTGGCACTGCAGCCCGGCGCATGCTGGAGCGAGGCGGCGCGCGGCACCAACGCCATCGGCACCGCCATCGCCGCCAATGCGCCGGCGGTGGTGCTCGGCGCCGAACACTATCTCGACCACAACAGCTTCCTGTCGTGCACCGCGTCGCCGATCCTCGACCCGCGCGGCACCCTCGCCGGCGTGCTCGACGTGTCCTGCGACCAGCGCATGCACTAGCGCCATTCGCTCGGGCTGGTGCGGCTGTCGGTGCAGTTGATCGAGAAGCGCCTGTTCGAGACCGAGTTCGCCAACGAGATCCTGGTCGCCTTCCACGAGCGCCCGGAATACGTCGGCAGCCTGCAGGAGGGCCTGCTCGCGGTCACGCCCGAAGGCGTGCTGGCCGGGGCGAGCTCGATCGCACGCGAGTGGCTGGCGCAGCGCCTGGAGGGCGGCGGCGCCTCGTTCGCCGAGCTCTTCCGCCAGGGCCTGGGGAAGATCGCCGACCGCGCAAAGAATTCGAGCGATGCGCTGATCCGCCTGTCGCTGCACGACGGATCGCACCTGTACGTGCAGCTGCGCTCGCTGCGGCCGCAGATCGGGGCCTTCGTCGGCGAGACCCGCAGGATCGCCGAAGCCGCGCGCGCGCCGCGCCCGGCGCCGGCGACGACCAGCACGGGCTGCACGCTCACCTCGCTCGCCACCGGCGACGCCGGCATCGGCCGCGCCCTTGACCGCGCGCGCCGCATCCTCGGCAAGGACATTCCGCTGCTCATCCAGGGCGAGTCGGGCGTCGGCAAGGAGCTGTTCGCCAACGCCTTCCACAACAGCGGGCCGCGCGCCGACAAGCCCTTCGTGGCGCTCAACTGCGCGGCGGTGCCCGAGACGCTGATCGAGTCCGAGCTCTTCGGCTATGTCGGCGGCGCCTTCACCGGTGCGCGCAAGGAAGGCGCGCTCGGCAAGATCCAGCAGGCCCATGGCGGCACGCTGTTCCTCGACGAGATCGGCGACATGCCGCTGGGGATGCAGGCGCGACTGCTGCGCGTGCTGCAGGAGCGCTGCGTGACGCCGGTGGGCTCGGTGAAGTCGATCCCGGTGGACATCTCGTTGGTGTGCGCCACGCACCGCGTGCTGCGCGATGCGGTCGCGCGCGGCGAGTTTCGCGAGGACCTGTACTACCGCGTCAACAGCCTCACCGTCAGCCTGCCGCCGCTGCGCGAGCGCAGCGACATCCGCTGCATCGTCGAGCGCATCCTGGAGCGCGAAGCGCGCGATGCCGGGCTGTCCGGCCTGCGCATCGGCG
>JAGOEI010000069.1 GCA_017997795.1 Thauera sp.
CGGGTCACGCTCAACGACGGACGCATCGGCATCAGCGGCAGCGTGCTGTTCGCGCTCAACTCGGCCGAGCTGCAGCCCGAGGGTCGCCAGGTGCTGCAAAGCCTGGCGCCGCCGCTCGCCGCCTACCTCGGCACGCGCGACGAGATGCTGATGGTGAGCGGCTTCGCCGACGACCGCCCGGTGCTCGACACCAACCGCCGCTTTGCCGACAACTGGGATCTGTCGGCCCAGCGTGCGCTGACCGTGACCCGCGCCTTGATCGAGGAGGGCGTGCCGTCGTCGTCGATCTTCGCCGCCGCGTTCGGGTCGGAGCAGCCGGTGGCATCCAACGACGACGCCGACGGCCGCTCGCGCAACCGCCGGGTGGAGATGGCGCCGGTGCCCAAGGTCGCAGGCAAGGTCACCCAGAAAGCGACGGCCGGCGATGGCTGAGGCCTCGCCGCGGGCGCAGTCCCCTGCTGACGCCGCGCCGGGTGGCGAGCTGCTGGGCCGGATCGAGGCGCTGCGCACCCGCGGCGCGGCGCGCTTCGATGCGGTGGGCTGGGGCGTGATCGAAGCCATGCTGCGGCGCGTCGATGGTTTCCGCGGCGCCGCGCGGACCGCCCTGCTGCGCAGGATCGAGCGCAGGCTGGCAAACCTCGCTCAGCGCTTCGAGCGCGCCGGTAGTGCGCCGCCTGCCGTGACTGGCTGCGATACGGCGCCCGCCGTCGACGCGGCGCCCGCGATTCAGGCGGCCGTCGTGCCCCCGGCGGCCGGCCAGAGCGTCGATCCGCCGGGGGCGGACCGTGCCGGGCCCCCCCCGGCCGTCGCGCTCGCGGACGCGCAAGCGGAGCCCGTGCATTCCGTGCGCGGGGTGCTCGCAGACCTGCTCGACCATGTGGCGCGCCATGCCGATGGCGCAGGCGCTCGCATCGACGCCGCGTCGGGCGCGCAGCCCGCCACCGAGCTCAAGTCGCTGCGCTACTTCCGCAGCACCTGGTCGAGACTCAGCCTGGAGCAGCAACTGGCGCGCGCGCTGGCGCAGGCGCCGGACAATGCCGGGCCGCTCAACTCGCACTTCCTGGTGCTGCAGGCGCTGATCCGCATGCGTGACATCGCGCCGCAGTACCTGGAAGGTTTCATCGCGCACGTCGATGCGCTGTTCTGGCTGGAGCGGGCCGATCCCGGGCGCGGGGCGGTCGGTCGCGGCGCGGCACCGAAGGCGGGCGCGCGCAAGGGCGAAGCGCGCGCGCGGGGTGGCCGAACGCGCAGGCAGTCGCGCGCGGCGGAGGGGTGAGCGGGGCGCTCGTTTCGCGCGCTCGATCCGGTCGATCGACTTGCCCCGATCAGCCATGAACCGACCGAACGCGTGCGGATCGCAGCGCAGCATCTGCGCTAGAATGTTGCAGTTTTGCCTTTCTGGATAACGCTATCCATTAGCGTGTGCTAATATTTTCGCCGGGAGTCCCTGATGAATTTCGAACAAGCGCGCTTCAACATGGTCGAGCAGCAGATCCGCCCCTGGGAGGTGCTGGATCAGGACGTGCTCGACCTCCTGATGACGGTCAAGCGCGAGGAATTCGTTCCCGCCGCGTATCGCGATCTGGCTTTCACCGAGGTGGAGATCCCGATCGGCTGCGGTCAGGTCATGCTCAAGCCGGTGATCGAGGGCAAGGTGCTGCAGGCGCTGCGTCTGGGCAAGGCCGACTCGGTGCTCGAGGTCGGTACGGGCTCGGGCTACTTTGCCGCGCTGCTGGCGGCGCGTACCGAGTGGGTGCGCACGATCGAGCTCGAGCCCGAGCTGGTCAAGCTGGCGAGCGCCAACCTGGCACGCAACGGCGTCGAGAACGTCGTGGTGGTGCAGGGCGACGGCATCGCCGGCTGGGCCGAGCGCGCACCGTACGACGTCATCGTGGTGTCCGGTGGTCTGCCCTTCGTGCCGCAGGCGCTGCTCGAGCAGCTCAAGGTGGGCGGTCGCCTGTTCGCCTTCGTCGGCGAGGCGCCGGTCATGAAGGCGCGCCTGATCACCTGCGAGGCCGAGGGCCGTTTCCGCACCGAAGACATCTTCGAGACCGTGGTGCCGATGCTGAAGAACGCACCGCAGCGCGACGGTTTCAGCTTCTGAGTCCGCCATGCGCCAGATCAGTCCCGCCCAGCTCGCCCAGCGCCTGAACGATGCGCAGCAGCCGGCACCGCTGCTGCTCGACGTGCGCGAACCCTGGGAACTGGAAATCTGCCGGATCGAGGGTTCGGTGGCGATGCCGATGGGCAGCGTGCCGGCGCGTTTCCCCGAGCTCGACCGCGATCGCGAGACCGTGGTGATCTGCCATCACGGCGGACGCAGCGCGCAGGTGTGCATGTTCCTCGAACGTCAGGGGTTCTCCGGTGTCATCAACCTGGCTGGCGGCGTCGCCGGCTGGGCGGCGCAGGTCGATCCGAGGATGGCGCAGTACTAGCGCGGCGCACCTCAAGAGCGGAGAACACGATGAAGCGAATCCTGGCGGTCTGCATCGCAGGCATTTTTTCCGGTGGCGCACTGGCCGCCGACCTGATGCAGGTGTATCGCGATGCGCTCGCCAACGACGCAAAGTTCTCCGCCGCGCGCGCGCAGTACGAGGCCGGACAGGAGAAGGTGGTGCAGGGGCGCGCGGGGCTGTTGCCGCAGATCGGGCTGGGGGCGGATACGACCTGGAACGACACCAATCTGAAGCCGAAGGGTGGGGTCAGCAACGACTACACGTACAACAGCAACGGCTACGGCGTTCAGCTCACCCAGCCGCTGTTCCGCTGGCAGAACTGGGTGCAGTTCAAGCAGGGCGAACTGCAGACCGCACTGGCCGACACCCAGTTCGGCATCGCCCGCCAGGATCTGGTGCTGCGCGTGGCCGAGGCCTACTTCAACGTGCTCAACGCGCAGGACGCGCTCGACGCGGTGACGCAGTTGCGCACGGCTGCGGCCGAGCAGCTCGAACTGGCCAAGACCAGCTTCGAGGTCGGCACCGTCACCATCACCGATGTGCATGAGGCGCAGTCGCGCTTCGACCTCGCCTCGGCGCAGGAGATCGCCGCGCAGAACCAGCTCGAGGTGGCGCGCCAGACGCTGGCCCAGGTCATCGGCAAGCAGCCCGAGCCGCTCGCCGGGCTGCGCGAGGGCGTGGCCCTGCAGCGTCCGCAGCCCGAGAACATCGCCGACTGGGTCGCCGCTGCGGAATCCGGCAGCTTCGGCGTGCAGGCCCAGCAACTGGCGCGCGAGATCGCCGCGCGCGAGGTCGAGCGCGCGCGTGCGGGCCACTTGCCCACGGTCGACATCGTCGCCAGCCATGGCGTGAACAACCGCCCGCAGCCGAGCACCGACCGCTCCGAGGCGACGACGATCGGCCTGCAACTGAATCTGCCCTTGTACGCCGGCGGCCGGGTGTCCTCGGTGTCGCGCGAGGCCGCGGCGCTGCGCATGAAGGCCGACGCCGACCTCGAGGATGCGCGCCGCAGCGCGGCGCTCGCCGCGCGCCAGTCGTGGCTGGGCGTCACCAGCGGCATGGCGCAGGTCAAGGCCCTGGAAGCGGCGCGCGTGTCCTCGCTGTCCGCGCTCGAGGCCAACAAGCTCGGCTACGAGGTCGGCGTGCGCATCAACATCGACGTGCTCAACGCCCAGACCCAGCTCGCCGACACCCTGCAGCAACTGTCGCGCGCGCGCTACGACACCCTGCTCGCCCAACTTCGTCTGAAGGCGGCGGCGGGGACGCTGGGCGAGGATGACGTCGCCGCGATCAACGCCTTGCTGACGGAGTGAGCCATACGCACCGGGCCCGATCCGGCCGGGTGACGAAGCGATCGACGCAGTTTCCGCTTTTGATGGCGCCCGGGTGCAGTGGACTGAAGGGCGTGATCAGCCGCCGTTAGCCTGCGCCTGATGCAAGTTTTCCAGGATGGCGATGCTGCGCGCCGTCGCGCCCTGATGGGTGGTGGCGAACGCGCGCCCTGCAGCGGAAAAACGGGTTCGCGCGTCATCGTCGGCGAGCAGCGCCAGCGCGGCCTGCATGCCGGCATTGGCGTCCTCGGCGCGTAGCGCCGCGCCTGCGCGCACGGCATCCTGCGCGACCGCCTGAAAATTGAAGGTGTGCGGACCGACCACCACCGGGGTGCCGACCGCGCACGCCTCGATCAGATTCTGGCCACCGAAGGGCAGCCAACTGCCACCGATCAGCGCGACGTCGGCCGCTGCGTAGTAGGCGAACATCTCTCCCATCGAATCGCCGAGCAGCACCCGCGTGTGCGCGGCGATCGTTTCGTCCGCGCTGCGGCGTTGCGTGGCCAGCCTGCGTGCCGCGAGCTCGGCTGCGACCGCGTCGAAACGCTGGGGGTGGCGCGGTACCAGCAGCAGCAGCGCATCGCTTGGCGCATTGCGCACGAAGGCGTCCACCAGCACGGCTTCCTCGCCCTCGCGCGTGCTCGCGGCGAGCACGACCGGGCGCTCGCCGATGCGCGCGCGCAGGGTCTGGCCCAGGGCGAGCATCTCGGCGGGCGGGGTGATGTCGAACTTGATGTTGCCGGTCACCGTCACCCGGCGGGCGCCGAGCTGGGTGAGGCGCGCGGCGTCGGCCGCGGTCTGCGCGCCGATCGCGGCGAGCGCCTTCATGGTCAGCGCGGTCAGCGCCGGCAGCCGCGCGTAGCGGCGGGCGGAGCGATCGGACAGGCGTGCGTTGGCGAGCATCACCGGGATGCGCCGGCGGCGGCAGGCGGCGAGCAGGTTGGGCCACAGCTCGGTCTCCATGATCACGCCGAACATCGGCCGGAAGTGACGCAGGAAGGCGTGGGCGAAGCAGCCGACGTCATAGGGCAGATAGGCGCGCAGCACGCGCGGCTCGTCCGTGAACAGCGTGCGCGCGGTGTCGCGGCCGGTGGGGGTCATGTGGGTGAGCAGCACGCTGTGCTCGGGCCAGCGCGCGAGCAGGGCGCGCACCAGCGGTTCGGCGGCGCGCGTCTCGCCCACCGACACGGCATGCACCCAGATCACCGCCAGCGGCGCACGCACGCGGTAGCGCCCGAAGCGCTCGCCGACGTGCCGCAGGTAGGCGGGCTGGCGGCGCGCGCGCCACAGCAGGCGCAGCAGCACCAGGGGAAGGGCGAGAATCCACAGCAGGGTGTAGGGCAGGCGGGTCAGCATCTAGACGGGGCGAGTCGCGACCGCGCAAGTATAAGCAAGGATGTCGCGGCTACGCTGAGCGCCCGCAGAGGAGGCGCTGCAAGAAACCCGTCACACGCCCGATGCCGGTGTGCATGCGATAATCCCGCACGGTTTCCTTTCGGTTCGCCCCTCCATGAAAATCCTCGTCACTGGCGCTGCCGGCTTCATCGGCATGCACACCTCCCTGCGCCTCCTCGCCCGCGGCGATGAAGTCGTCGGTCTAGACAATCTCAACGACTACTACGATCCCACGCTCAAGGAGGCGCGACTGGCGCGCCTCACGCCGCATGCGGCTTTTCGCTTCGTGAAGATGGACGTGGCCGACCGCGCCGGCATGGAGGCGCTGTTCGCCGCCGAGAAGTTCGACCGCGTGATCCACCTCGCCGCCCAGGCCGGCGTGCGTTATTCGCTGCAGAACCCGCACGCCTACATCGACAGCAACGTGGTCGGCTTCATGAACATCCTCGAGGGCTGCCGGCATTCGAAGGTGCAGCACCTGGTGTATGCGTCGAGCTCGAGCGTGTACGGCGGCAACACCAAGATGCCGTTCTCCGAGGCCGACAGCGTCGATCATCCAGTCAGCATCTACGCGGCGACCAAGAAGGCCAACGAGCTGATGGCGCACACCTACAGCCATCTCTATGGCCTGCCGACCACCGGGCTGCGCTTCTTCACCGTGTATGGCCCGTGGGGGCGGCCGGACATGGCGCTGTTCCTGTTCACCAAGGCCATCCTCGAAGGGCGGCCGATCGACGTCTTCAACCACGGCCGCATGAAGCGCGACTTCACCTACGTGGACGACATCGTCGAGGGCGTGATCCGCACGCTCGACCGCGTCGCCGAGCCCGACTTCGCCTTCGATGCGCTGCAGCCGAACCCGGGCACGAGCAACGCGCCCTACCGCGTGTTCAACATCGGCAACCACGATCCGGTCGAGCTGATGAGCTTCGTCGGCGCGATCGAGGATGCGCTCGGCATGACCGCCGAGAAGAACTTCCTGCCGCTGCAGGATGGCGACGTGCCCGCGACCTATGCCGACACCGCCGCGCTCAACGCGTGGACCGGCTTCGCGCCGGCGACCAGTGTGCGCGATGGCGTGGGGCGGTTTGTCGCGTGGTATCGCGACTACTACAAGGTCTGACCCGGCCGGGGCAGCAGGGATCCGATGGCCACCTACGCAATCGGCGACATCCAGGGCTGCTATGCCCCGCTCGCCCGGATGCTCGACCGGATCGCGTTCGATCCGGCGGCAGACCGGTTGTGGATCGTCGGCGACCTCGTCAATCGCGGGCCGGAGTCCCTGCGCGTGTTGCGCTTCCTGCGCGACCTGGGCGATGCGGCGAGCATCGTGCTGGGCAACCACGACCTCTATCTGTTGATGGTGGCGGCCGGCTTCAAGCGCCGCGACAGCGACGACACGCTGTTCCAGGTGCTCGAGGCGCCGGATCGCGACGAGCTGATCGACTGGCTCGCCTGCCTGCCCTTGATCAAGGTGCATGGCGAGCACGTGCTGGTGCACGCCGGGCTGCTGCCGGGCTGGACGGTGACGCGGGCGCAGGCGCTGGCCAGCGAGGTGAGCACGGTGCTGGGGGGCGCGCGGGCGCGCGACTTCCTGCTCAACCTGGCGGGCAACCGGCCCGAGCGCTGGTCGGATGGCCTCAAGGGCTGGGATCGCCTGCGCGTGATCGTGAACGCGCTGACCCGCCTGCGTTTCTGCACCGCCGACGGCCGCATGGACCTGCGCGCGAAGGGCGCGCCGCACAAGGCGCCGCCCGGCATGCTGCCGTGGTTCCGCGTACCGGACCGCTTCAGCCGCACGCATACGGTGGTGTGCGGGCACTGGTCGGCGCTCGGCTTCTATCGCGAGCCGGGCCTGATCGCGCTCGACTCGGGCTGCGTGTGGGGCGGCAAGCTCACCGCGATCCGGATCGAGGACGATGCGGTGTTCCAGGTGCCGGGTTAGGCGCCGGACGCGGGCCCGGAACGGCGTTCATCTGCGCGTTGCACCCTTTCGGGGGGCGTCATGCCCGGGCGGTGATCGGTTCTGCCGCCAGGCCGTCGCGCGCTGCCACATCCTCCACCCCGATCGCGCAGGCGATCTCCGCGTGCGCCCGCGCAGCCAGGGCGCGGCGGTCGAGCCCGTCCGCGGTGGCGATCGGCGCGGCCACGGTGATGCGGGCGATGGTGCGGCGTGCCGCGATGATGTTGGCGATGCACTGACCGAGGCTGAGGTCGCCGTCGTAGGCGGGCGCGCGGGTGAAGTGGCCTGCGGGCGTGAGGTATTGCAGGGCCAGGGTCTGTACCGGATGGCCGCAGGCGATCGCGGGTTGCAGCAGCGCGGCGTGGAAGTGCAGCAACTGGCTGCCGTCGGTGGTCGTGCCTTCCGGGAAGATCGCCACATTCCGGCCGGCGTCGAGCGCGGCCGCGGTTTCTTCATTGATGATTCGCGCGTGGCCGCGGCTGCCGCGGCGCAGGAAGATGGTGTCGTTCCTTGCGGCGAGCCAGCCGATCACCGGCCAGTTGCGCACCTCGGCCTTGGACACGAAGGCCGCTGGCGCCATGGCGTTGATGACGAAGATGTCCACCCAGGAGATGTGGTTGGCGACCAGCATGCAGCCTGGTTCGACCGGCGTGCCGCGGGCGTCGAGCTCGATGCCGAGCACCCGCAACAGCCCCTGCGACCAGCGTCGGCGCAGGGTCAGGTGCGTAGATTGGCGGGTGACGGGATGAATCAGCGCGATCGTCAGCACGCCGAGCACGAGGTGCGTCGCCAGCCGCAGGTAGCGCCAGGCGCGCAAGGCGCGGGGCGTGACGTCGTGCTGCAGCGCGCTCGCCGTGGCGGTGGCATGGAAGGGGGCGCTCGCGCCGTGCGCCGTCCGGTCGGCGGCGCGGGGCGCGGCGATATCGACTGCGGGCATGTCGGGGGCGTTCGGGCGCGTGGGGCGGGCGTCGTCGTTCAGTCCTGGCGTCCCATGAAATGGCGGGCGTAGCGCTCATCGACCTTGTTGATCGGCATCAGGATGGGCAGGTCCGCAGTGTTGAAATCGGGATCCCACGCGGGTTCGCCGCAGATCCACGCGCCGGCGCGAAGATAGCCCTTGATCAGCGGCGGCGCCTCGGCCTCGAGGTCGCCGCGCAGGCTGCCGAGCGGCAGCGGATAGCGCGGGAAGACATGGTATTCCAGCGGCGCAAGGTGTTTTTCGCGCAGGCGATTATACAGACTGGCCGCGTTGTGCCCGCCGTCGGCCATGCTCACCGAGGCGCAGCCGATCAGGTAGTCGTAGCCGTTCTCCTGCATGTAGCGCGCCAGTCCCGACCACAACAGCGCGATCACCGCGCCGCTGCGATAGTCGGCGTCGATGCACGAGCGCCCGATCTCGACCAGGCGGCTGCGCAGGTTCTGCAGCCGGGTGAGGTCGAATTCGTTCTCGGAGTAGTAGCCGCCAACCTTGCGCGCGGCCGCCGGGGAGAGGATGCGATAGGTGCCGACGATGCGGCCGGCGTCCTCGTCGCGCACGATGAGGTGCTCGCAGAAGGGGTCGTAGATGTCTCGATCCACGCCGGGCGTGCGGGTGGCGAGGCGGGCGCCCATCTCGTCGGCGAAGACGCGATAGCGCAGCTTCTGGGCCTCGAGGATCTCGGTCTCGCAGGTGGCGAGACCGACATGCAGGTTGCGGGACTTGCGCGCGGCGCGGTCCTGGCGCGGCTGGATGTGCTGGAGCATGGCGTTCTTCCGTCCTGTTCTGGGTCGGGCCATTCTCGAAACCTGGCGTTGCGACGCGGTGACGCGCTGGTTACGATCGGGTGACGGACCGTTGGCAGGCAACAGACGATCCACCCTGACCCATTCGAGGAGCCCGACCCCATGACCGATACCCACAGCGCCGACAACTGCGTGTTCTGCCGCATCGCCCGCGGCGAGCTGCCCGCATCGAAGGTCTTCGAGGACGAGCACACGCTGGCGATCATGGACATCCAGTCCGTGAATCCGGGGCACATGCTGGTGCTGGTCAAGCCGCACAGGGCCAACATCTACGCGCTGGAAGACGAGCTCGCCGGCGCGGTCTTCCGCACCGCGGCGCGCATGGCGCGTGCGGCCAAGAAGGCCGTCGGCTGCGAGGGCGTGACGCTGCTCCAGGCCAACGAGAAGGCCGGCGCGCAGACCGTGTTCCATTTCCACATCCACGTGCTGCCGCGCTGGGAAGGTGACGGCATGGAACTGGCCTGGCCGGTGAAGAACCCGCCGCGCGAGGCCCTGGAGGAGATGGCGACGAAGCTGCGCGGCGCGCTCGCGGCGGAGGCTTGAAGTGGGCGGAGGGGGCCGCGGGGCGCCGCCGGCGGGTGCGTTGCGCTGCGTATAATCCGAGGCTCGATCACTTCCCGATGACGCGCCCCCCATGTCCATCCTCGTCTGCGGATCGGTCGCCTACGACTCGATCATGGTCTTCCAAGACCGCTTCAAGAACCACATCCTGCCCGAGCAGATCCACATCCTGAACGTGTCCTTCCTGGTGCCCGACATGCGCCGGGAGTTCGGCGGCTGTGCCGGCAACATCGCCTACAGCCTCAAGCTGCTCGGCAGCGATCCGACCATCGTCGCCACCGTGGGCGAGGATGCCGCGCCCTATCGCGCGCGCATGCGGGCGCTGGGTTTGCGCGAGGATTTCGTGCGCGAGGTGCCGGGCACCTTCACCGCGCAGGCCTTCATCACCACCGACCTCGACGACAACCAGATCACCGCCTTCCATCCGGGGGCGATGTTCCATTCCCACCTGAACGACGTGCGCACGGCGGCGGGCGCGAAGCTGGGCATCGTCTCGCCCGACGGCGCCGACGGCATGCTGCGCCACGCGGCGGGCTTTGCCGAGGCGGGGGTGCCGTTCGTGTTCGATCCGGGCCAGGCGCTGCCCATCCTCGGTAGCGAAGCGTTACTGAATTGCCTGCAACAGGCGCGCTACTGTACGGTCAATGATTACGAAGCCCGTCTGATGAGCGACAAGACCGGGCGCAGCGAGGCCGAACTCGCGCGCGAGGTCGAGGCGCTGGTGGTGACCTTGGGTGCAGAGGGTTCGCGCGTGCATTGGCGCGGCGAGGTGTTCGAGGTGCCGGCGGTGAAGGCGGACGCGATCGTCGATCCGACCGGCTGCGGCGACGCCTATCGGGCCGGACTGTTGCACGGCATCGTCAATGGCTGGGACATGCGCACGAGTGCGCAACTGGCCGCGGTGATGGGGGCGATCAAGATCGCCCATCGCGGCGGGCAGAACCATCAACCCTCGCGGGCGGACATTGCATCTCGCTACCGCGAGGCTTTCGGGGAGGAACTGTGGTGATCGACAAGGGGATGAAGTCGCGGCGCATCAAGCTGCGCGCGGTGGCGGCTGCGGCCGTTGCCGTGCTGGTGCTGGGCGGCTGCGCGCAGGGGCTGGGCGGCGGTACCTATTCGCGCACCGAGGCGCGGCGGGCGATGACGGTGCAGTTCGGCACCATCGAATCGGTGCGCGGGGTGCAGCTCGAAGGCACCAAGACGCCGATCGGCTCGGTTGCGGGCGCGGCCGTGGGCGGCATCGCGGGCAGCACGATCGGCGGCGGTCGCGGTCAGGCGGTGGCGACGGTGATCGGCGCAGTGGCAGGGGGTCTGGCGGGTTCGGCGGTGGAAGAGGGGGCAACCCGCACGCCCGGGGTCGAAGTGACCGTGCGCCTCGACAACGGCCAGTTTCTGGCCGTGGTGCAGGCCGATGAAGGCGAAGGCTTCCGCCCCGGAGAGCGCGTGAGGATCTTGCGTGACGGCGGCACGACGCGCGTGACGCGCTGAGTGGTTTCGTTGTAGCGGGTGACTTTCGGCGGGGCCCATGCGGGTCCCGCTGGCGTTCACGGATAGAAGGCGTAGATCCGATAGCCGGTCGGCGCCAGGCCCGGCACCTCGAAGGGAAGCCGCAGTTCGATGGCGTTTCGCGGCGGGAAGGCCTCGGCGGTCTCGGCCGGGTTCATCCACTCTGCCGGTGCCAGCACGCGCCGCGACATCGGGTTGTCGCCTGCATCGGTGAGCGTCAGCTCGAGGTGCGGCCAGCGCTGCGGGTATTCGGCGCGGTTGTTCAGCGTGGCATGCAGCAGGTAGCGGCCGGGCTTGCCCGGCTCGGCCTGCAGGTCGGAGGCTTCGATTGCGATGCGTTCGGCGTCCTGCGGATAGGGAATCGTGCACCCGGCGCGCGCGCAGGCTTCGGTGAGCAATGGGCGCAGGCCCGGCAGGTCGCGGGCAATCTCCATCCGGTAGAGGTAGGCCGTCTGCAGGCCAAGGAGCGCGGTCAGCACCACGACCAGCATCCCGCCGAGGGCGCGTAGTGCCGGGTGGGTCTTGCGCGGTGGCCGGCCGTAGGTGGCGTCGAGGCGGGCGAGGTCGGGCTCGTCGCTTGCCGCGTCGAGCGCTTCCGGCGCAGCGTCTTCCGTCACACTCCGCGGTGCCCGTTCTTGTGGCGCATCGGACGCCGTCCACGTGGACTCCGGCGCCGAGGGGGGCGACGTGATGTCGGTGCTCGCGTCGGGCGAGGCGA
>JAGOEI010000269.1 GCA_017997795.1 Thauera sp.
GCGAGCTGTTCTCCTTCTCGATCGCGCTGCAGAACCTGCTGTGGGGCCTGTTCCAGCCCTTCGCCGGCGCCTTCGCCGACCGCCACGGCGCCGGGCGCACGCTGGTCGGTGGCGCGCTGCTCTACATCGCGGGCCTGGTGATCATGGCGCACGCCGACACCGCGCTCGGTCTCAATGTCGGTGCCGGGTTGCTCGTCGGCATGGGCCTGTCGGGCACCACCTTCAGCGTGGTGCTGGGCGTGATCGGGCGCATGGCCGCCCCGGAAAAGCGCAGCATGGCGCTCGGCCTGGCTTCGGCCGGCGGCAGCTTCGGCCAGTTTGCGGTGCTGCCGGTGGGGCAGGGGCTGATCAGCATGGTGGGCTGGCAGGATGCGCTGCTGTGGCTGGCCTTCGGCATCGCGCTGATCATCCCGCTCGCGGCCGCCGTCACCGGCACCAGCGATCGCAGCACCGGCGTGCAGCAGTCGCTGCGCGAGGCGCTCGGCGAGGCGATGCGCACGCCAAGCTTCCACTACCTGTTCTGGAGCTTCTTCGTGTGCGGCTTCCAGACCGCCTTCATCATGCTGCACCTGCCCGCCTTCGTCGTGGATAGCGGCATGTCGGCCAACATCGGCATGACCGCGGTGGCGATGATCGGCCTGTTCAACATCTTCGGCTCCTTCCTGTCGGGCTGGCTGGGCGGGCTCTACAGCAAGAAGTGGCTGCTGGCGTGGATCTACGTGCTGCGCATCGTCGCCATCCTGGCGCTGCTGCTGTTCCCGCTGTCGCAGCTCACGCTGTATGTGTTCGCTGCGGTGATGGGGCTGCTGTGGCTGGGCACGGTGCCGCTCACCAGCGGGCTGGTCGGGCACATCTTCGGCCTGCGCTATGTGGGCATGCTGTACGGCATCGTCTTCCTGGGCCACCAGATCGGCGGTTTCCTGGGCGCGTGGTTGGGCGGGCGCATCTTCGACCTCAGCGGTTCGTACCTGATGGCGTGGTGGCTGTCGATCGCGCTGTCGGTGATGGCGGCGGCGCTGTCGCTGCCGGTGCGCGAGGCGCCGCTGCTGCGCGCGGAGGCGCGATGAGCGACATTCGCGGGCAAGCGCGCTCCCACGAGGCGACCAAGCCCCCACGCTCTTTGCGGGCGGGTCTGCTGCGCCTGGTGCTGATCGTGCTGGCGGCGGTGGTGCTCGGGCTGGTGTTTGCGGCCTACCAGCATCCGGCGCTGCTGCTCGATTTCGGCAATCTGATGCTGATGTGCGGGTGACCCGCCTGCCGCGCGCCGGCGGGGGCGTGGCTGCGGGGTAGAGCGGGCCGTTGCTGTTGGTCAGGCCGTAGGGGCTGCGGTGGGCTCGGCGGCAGGCGGTGGCAGGAAGCGCGCGCGCATGTCTTCGGGCACGCCCAGGCGATGCAGCAGCGGTTCGCGGCTCAGGTGCAGCAGGGCCTCGAGGGCGGCGAGGTCGTCGGGCAGCGCCGGGTCTTCCCAGCCGTGGGCGAGGTGGCGGGCGAAGTCGGCGGCGAGCTGGATCGTGCGCACGCGCGGGTGGTCCTGCTGGCTGTCGTCGAGCAGCGTGACCAGCAGTTCGGGCAGGTGCCAGGCGCGAATCAGCGCAAGCTGCAGCTCGGCCGCGCTGGCGCCGAACACCGCACGCTGGGCGTCGGCACTACGCAGGCGCGGGTTTTCGCGCTGGCGCTCGAACACCTGCAGCGTGAGCTGCGGCGCCATGATCCAGCACACGATCTCGGTGGCCTCGTGCAGCAGCGTGGCCACGGTGATCTCCTGCGGGTCGATGTCGCGGCGCACGACCGCGAAGTCGCGTGCATAGTCGGCGGCGCGGCGCGCGCGGGCGATGACCTTGAGCACGCCGATCAGTGCGCGCGGGTGGGCGGCGAGCGCGTCCTCGACGGTGGGCAGGTCGGCGAAGGCGGTGAAGAAGGGCTCCACGCCCATCATCATGACGGCGCGCTCGATGGTGGTGATGTCGTGGTTCTGCGACTGGCGGCGATGGCGCTCGAGATGCGTCAGCAGGCGCATGGTCATCAGCGGGTCGGCGATGACCACCGCGGAAAGATGGCGCGCGCCGACGTTCTCGCCGCTCTCGCGCAGGCTGGCGAAGGCCCGCACGGTGTGGCGCAGCACTGGCAGGGGCGCATCCGAGAAGGCCTGCACATAGGCCTGCACCGACGGCAGGGGGTGTTGCAGCAAGGACATTCGAGGCTCGATCCCAGGAAAAGGCTGATGACTTCCAGCGCTTGCATCTTAACGGCAGGCCGGCTTGATTCTTGAACGTCACACGACGGGGTCAGTCATTGTCAGGAGCGGTTCGCAATGTAAGCGGTCCTTGGCGGGAGTCCGCTCCCACGGACCGTTCGTCCCACAGAACCGAGCAAGCCGCCCAGGCGAAATTGCCTATAATTATGGGGCTATAATTACAGGCCGCGCCGACAGGCCCCGGCGTTCGACAGGAGACTCCCGGATGAACCCCTTCAAGGCTTTCGTGATCGACCAGGACGAGAACCGCAAGGTCGTCAGCCGCATGGGCACGCTCGCTGCCGAGCAGCTCGACGCCGGCGAGGTCACGATCCGCGTCCACTACTCGAGCATCAACTACAAGGACGCGCTGGCGGCGACCGGGGCGGGCAAGATCATCCGCCGCTTTCCGTGCGTGGGTGGCATCGACCTGTGCGGCGAGGTGGTCGACAGCGCCGACGCGCGCTTTGCGCCCGGCGACAAGGTCATCGCCACCAGCTTCGACATCGGCGTCGCCCACCACGGCGGCTATGCCGAGTACGCGCGCGTGCCGGCGGGCTGGGTGGTGCCGCTGCCGGCGGGGCTGGATCTGTTCGAGGCGATGGCGCTGGGCACTGCGGGCTTTACCGCCGCGCTCGGCATCGTGCGCATGGAAGACAACGGCCTGGCGCCGGCCAACGGCCCGGTCATCGTCACCGGCGCCACCGGCGGCGTGGGCGCGCTGGCGATCGACATGCTCGCGCAGCTCGGCTATCACGTGGTCGCGCTCACCGGCAAGGAAGCCGAGTCCGATTACCTGAAGATGCTCGGCGCCGCCGAGATCCTGCTGCGCTCGACCATCGACTTCGACAAGGTGCGCCCGCTCGAGGCAGCGCGCTGGGCCGGCGCGGTCGACAACGTCGGCGGCCAGATCCTGCACTGGGTGCTGGCGACCATGAAGCAGGCCGGCACGGTGGCGAGCATCGGCAACGCGGCCAGCTTCAACATCGACACCACGGTGTTCCCCTTCATCCTGCGCGGCGTGAGCCTGCTCGGGGTGGATTC
>JAGOEI010000270.1 GCA_017997795.1 Thauera sp.
TTCAGGTAGATGGAGAGCGGGGTGTCGAGATCGGCGAAGGTCTCGAGCGTGAGCGGAATGCGGTTGTAGCCCTCGGCGGCGAGGGCGTTGAATTCGTGTTCGAGCATGGGGACTCCACGGACAGCGGTTGAATCGGAGCGGCGTGCAGCAGGCGGGGGAGGCGGAGGTGCGTTCGCAGCCATCCGGGCCCCGCGAAGGGGGATCGCGTTCAGTGGCCCAGAGGCCAGCGCCAGCCGCCGCGCCAGACCGGCTGGACGGAGGAAAAGGCGGCGAGGAAAGGATCCCGGGGTGCGCGCATCACGATGTCGATCTGAGGTGGAGTGATTGGGCGGGACAGCATGCTCGGCCAGACGGCACAGCACGCCGCCCGAACCGGGCTTCGAGCCGCAGCATCCGAGCGTTCGCAGCTATGCGAATTCGATATGATCCAGCGCCTGAAACGCGTTCGATAGTAGCCCATCGCATTCGATGGTGTCCACCGGCACCCCCTCGCTGTAGCCGTAGGTGACCAGCAGCACCGGCATGCCCGCGCCTTGGGCGGCGAGCGCGTCGTTGGCCGAGTCGCCGATCATCAGCGCTTCGGCCGCGGACACGCCGAGCCGCTCGCAGGCCAGGTACACGACCGCGGGATCCGGCTTCTTGACCGCCAGCGTATCGCCGCTGATCACGGTGTCGAAGTAGTGCGCGATCGCCATGCGTTCGAGCAGCGGCAGCGTGAAGGCCTCGGCCTTGTTGGTGACCACGGCCAGGCGCAGGCCACGCGCGCGCATCGCATCCAGGGTGTCGGTGACGCCGGGATAGATGCGGGTGCGCACGCCATTGACCCGCGCGTAGTGGCGGCGGAATACCGCGACCGCGTGCTCGATCTCGGCCTCGCTGGCCTGGGTGCCTTCGGTCATGCAGCGCCGCACCAGGTGCGGGATGCCCTTGCCGACGAAGCTGTGGATCTCGTCCTGGGTGCGCGCCGGGCGGCCGAGTTCGGCGAGCGCGAGGTTGGCCGCATCGGCCAGGTCGGCGATGGTGTCGAGCAGGGTGCCGTCGAGGTCGAACAGCACCGCCCGCGGCGAGAAGCGCGCCGGCGCGCTCATTCCGCCACCTTCGCCAGTTCGCCGCGCAGCGCGCCGATGATCGAGTCGTAGCGGTGCGGGTCGCTGTCCTTGCCGGCACCGAACACCGCGGAGCCGGCGACGAAGGTGTCGGCCCCGGCGCGGGCGATGTCGGCGATGTTGTCGGTCTTCACCCCGCCGTCGATCTCGAGCAGGATGCGGCGGCCGGTGCGCGCCTCGTAGGCGTCGAGCCTGGCGCGCGCGGCGCGCAGCTTGTTCAAGGTCTCGGGGATGAACTTCTGCCCGCCGAAGCCGGGGTTCACGCTCATCAGCAGCACCACGTCGAGCTTGTCCATGACGTGGTCCATGTGGTGCAGCGGTGTGGCGGGGTTGAACACCAGCCCGGCCTGGCAGCCGGAATCGCGGATGAGCCCGAGGCTGCGGTCGATGTGCTCGGAGGCCTCGGGGTGGAAGGTGATGACGTTGGCGCCGGCCTTGGCGAAGTCGGGGATGATGCGATCGACCGGCTTCACCATCAGGTGCACGTCGATCGGCGCCGTGGTGTGCGGGCGGATCGCCTCGCACACGAGCGGGCCGATGGTGAGATTGGGGACGTAATGGTTGTCCATCACGTCGAAATGGATCCAGTCGGCGCCGGCGGCGATCACGTTGCGCACTTCCTCGCCGAGACGGGCGAAATCGGCGGACAGCAGGCTGGGGGCGATGCGGTACATGGGGGCGCTCCGGGAGGTGGGATCAGCCCGGATTCTAACCGCTGTGGGCCCGCCCGCCCCGCTCAGCGCACACACACCTTGCGCACCTGCTTCATGTCGGTGATGCCGGCGAGCACCTTCTCCATGCCGTCCTGGCGCAGCGTACGCATGCCCTCCCCCAGCGCCTGACCGAGGATCTGGTCGACGCGGCCACGCGCCTGGATCAGGCGCTTGATCGCGTCCGAGCCGAGCATCAGCTCGTGCAGGCTGACCCGCCCCTTGTAGCCCTGGTTGCAGTGCTCGCAGCCCACCGGCCGATACAGCGTGAAGCGGCCGTCATTGCCGGCGAAGTCCTGCTTCCAGCGTGTCAGCACCCGTTGGCGGGCGGCTTCGGCGTCGATGCGGAAGTCCTCGGTCAGGTGCATGTCCTCGCAATACTCGTCGAGCAGGCGATTGACCTCTTCGTCATTGGGCTGGTAGGACACGCGACACTTCGTGCACAGGCGCTTGGCCAGGCGCTGGGCGAGCACGCCGAGCAGCGCGTCGGCGAAGTTGAACGGGTCCATGCCCATGTCGAGCAGGCGCACCACGGATTCGGGGGCACTGTTGGTGTGCAGCGTGGAGAACACCAGGTGGCCGGTGAGCGAGGCCTCGATGCCGACCGCCACCGTCTCGTGGTCGCGCATCTCGCCCACCATGATCACGTCCGGGTCGGCACGCAGGAAGGCGCGCATCATGGTCGCGAAGTCGATGCCGGCCTTGCGGTTGACCTGCACCTGGCGCAGACCCTTCTGGGTGATCTCGACCGGGTCCTCGACCGTCCAGATCTTGGTGTCGGGGGTGTTGATGTAGTTGAGGATGGAGTGCAGCGTGGTGGTCTTGCCCGAGCCGGTGGGGCCGCACACGAAGAAGATGCCGTAGGGCTTGGCGATCGCGCCCTTGAGGCGATCGAGGTTGAAGGGCAGCAGGCCGAGCTTGTCGATCTGGATCGGCTCGCTGTTGGCGAGCAGGCGCATCACCACGTCTTCCATGCCGCCCTGGGTGGGCAGCGTGGCCACGCGCAGCTCGATGTCGAGCGGGGCGAACTTGCGGAAGCGGATCTTGCCGTCCTGCGGCTTGCGGCGCTCGGCGATGTCGAGGTCGCACATGATCTTGATGCGGGTGACGAGCGGATTGCGGTAGCTCGCCGGCACCTCGATGTAGGGCACGAGCGAGCCGTCCTTGCGGAAGCGGATCAGCGTCTTTTCCTTGCCCGGGCGCGGCTCGATGTGGATGTCGGAGGCGCCCTGGCGGTAGGCGTCGATGACGATGCGGTTGACCAGCTTGACGAGCTCGTTGTCGGCCGCCGCGCTGACGTCGTCCTTGAGCGAGTTCGTCTCGTCCTCGTGATCGTCCAGCCCCGACAACAGATCGGTCACGGAGGAGTCGTCGAGCGCGGCGCCGAAGAACTGCTCGACGGTCTGCTCGAAGTCGCGCTGGGTGGTGACGCGGAAATTGAGCCGC
>JAGOEI010000070.1 GCA_017997795.1 Thauera sp.
TCGCCCATGTTGGACGAGGGCGTGATGGGGTAGATCGCGATCACTTCGGACGCGCGAAAGGCAACGGAAGCAGCCGCTTCGTTGCCGTCGATGGTGATCCTGGTATTCATGGCCTGATCTCTCTGCGGGCTGCGCTGGCGCCCGCGTAACGTTGGGGCGTGTGAGTCACCATACGAATATCTTGCGGCGCAGCATTTGACATTTGTCATGGAATTCAACCATGAAAAAAATTGATTCAGGGTCCTGGACCGCGCTTGCTCACCCGCGTCGATTCGGGCGGCACGACAGGGTGTGGAATAAAGTCCGAGTTTGATCGTTGTCCTTGCGAGGGTCGCTGAAAAAGGTCCGACGCACGGAGAACGATCATGAGTCTTTATAGTTCAGTCGCCCCTTCTCATCGGCCCGACTCATCGCGACTGCACGGCGGCGAGTCCGGTGCCGCGCTGCGGGTCGAGATCGCCAGTGGTGACCCGCGGCGCATGGCCGCGGCGAAGGTCCTGGTCAAGTCCTTGGTCCAGAGGCCGTTAATGGGATTGTCCCTACGCAACGCGCTGGTCCGTCCGTGAAAGTCGCCGCCTTCAACATCGAGCTTCAGTCCTCCCACCGCTTCTCGCAGTCACTCGAAACGAGCGAGCGCCTCGAGTTCTGGCGTGACGCGCCGGCTGCGGCGGCGGGTGGGGCTCAGCCCGGGCGCGGGGCGGTGCAGATCTCCGCCGCCGCCCAGGCCGCACTGAGCGCGGAGGCCGAGGCCGGCGCCGTGGACCAGGTCGCGGAAGACCCGATCGACCGTGATCCGCGCCTGGCCATGCTGGTGCGCATGATCGAGTTCCTGACCGGCGAGCCGGTGCGCCGCTTCGATCTGCGCGCGCTCGAGCCGGGCGCGGCGGTCGCGCTGCCTGCAGAAGGCCCGGCGGGCAGCGGCGAAGCCGGCAGTGGGGCAGGCCAGGCGGCGCGGCGCGTCGGCTTCGGCATGGAGTACGACTTCAGCGCGACCTACACCGAGTCCGAGCACATGAGCTTCAGCGCCGCGGGCGTGGTGCGGACCGCCGACGGTGCCGAGATCCGCTTCGAGCTCGGCTTCGCGATGGCACGCAGCTACACCGAGTCGGTGTCGTTCAGCCTGCGTGCCGGCGACCAGCGCCTGAAGGACCCGCTGGTGCTCGACTTCGGCGGCCCGGCCGCGGCCCTGTCGGATGTGCGCTTCGACTTCGATCTCGACGGCGACGGCGGCAAGGAGCAACTGCCGCTGCTGGGCGGCAGCGGCTTCCTCGCCTTCGACCGCAACAGCAACGGTCGTATCGACAACGGTCGCGAGCTCTTCGGCCCGGCCAGCGGCGACGGCTTCGCCGAGCTCGCCGCGCTCGACGAGGACGGCAACGGCTGGATCGACGAGGCTGACGCGGCCTGGTCGCAACTGCGGCTGTGGTCGCCCGATGCCGATGCCGAGGGCAGGCTGCAGAGCCTGACCGAGGCCGGTGTCGGCGCGTTCTACCTCGGCCGGGTCGACACCGCGTTCGGCCTCAAGGACGCTGCCAACGACACCCAGGGCCTGATGCGCGCGAGCAGCATCTACCTGCGCGAGGATGGCGGGGTGGGTACGGTGAGCCAGGTCGATCTGCGCGTGTGAGCGCCAGGGTCAGCAGGCCTCGGGCGCGCGAGCACTCATTGTCCGCCCTCCTCGTACCGCGAGGGCGTGACGCCCGCGCTGGCGAGGAACTCCCGCAAGGCCTTCACCGCCTGCTTGCCGAATTCGTTGCTGTGGTGCGGGTGGTGTAGGTAGAACTCGTGGCGGTTGATGACGATGCGAAATCGTGCCCCGTGGCCCGATTCGACCACCGCGCCAAGGTGGTGAAGCAGCGACTCCACCTCGCGCCACTGCAGGTTGCTGGGTGGCGGGTCGCGGAAGATGGCTTCGAGGGTGTGCAGGTGTTTGTGGCTCATGACATGCCTCGCGCTGTGTGATGGCAAGCTCAGATGCTATTCCTGCGACGCGCGCGCGGGGGCAATTTCGGTGCGCCGTGTGGTCTCGGCTGCAGTTGTGGGAGCCCGATGCCGAAGGCAGGGGCATGCCGCCAGCGCGGCGACATGCCTGGTGGGCCTTACAGGGCGTTTACCTTGAGCTGAAGGCGCTTGAGCATCGGCCCCACCTGCTGTGGGGCGCCGATCACGCGCGCGAACTCCGCCACGCGCATCGGGCGTTCCGGTGCGATCGAGATCCTTGCGCCCTCGCCCGTGCCATTCACGAGCCCCACCCAGGCCGCGCAGGCGTCCTTGGGGGCGGACAGCATGCTGGCAAGCTCCTGCTCGCAGCCGCGCAACTGCTGGGCGATGTCCGCTTCACTCGCAGCCTTGCGCTGCTTGTCCGGGTCGCCCTTGAGCGGGTCGACCGGGTACTTGTAGCGCTGCTCGATCAGACCGCGACGGGCGAAGTAGCCCAGGTCGCGCACCGAGGCGGAGGTCTTGCCGATCTCGATCGACTCGAGTGCTCCGAGCGCGCCCAGCATGCCGCCCCCGAAAGGGTTGCCCGCCATCGCGGCCGCGTTGGCGAGCTCGGTAGGGTCGGGCAGGCTGCTGAGTTCAAAGCTGGCTTCCGTCGCCAGTAGGTCCGGCAGGGTGGCCTTGTATTCCAGCCCCAGGCTTCGTTCGCGCTCCTTGTCCTTGTAGTCGGCCTTCACGTGAAGGTCGAACGGCTGCAGCTCATTACGGCCGCTCGCGTGGAGCAGGGGCTTCAGCGCGTCGACCGCGCTCTTCTGCCCGGTCGGCATCTGGATGCCCGTGAGGTCGAGCGTGACCCGCTTGCGGTCCTTGCTGTCCTCGTAGTCCGAGATGGCGACGCGATCGATGGCGATGTCGAGCTTACCGACCAGGGGGTTCTCGCTGCGGATGGCTAGACCGTCGATGGTGACCGTGCCGCCCAGCGGGGTCGAGCTGACTGCACGCCAGCTCACCTGGCCGCTCAGGCCGTTGTCGTACACCCAGTCTTCCAATTGCTTTTCCGCCTTGCTGCTGGCGTAGGCGCCGAGGCCGAAGTAGCCGCCGATGGCGACGGCGAGGGCGGCGGGTGCGATGAACTTGATGTGTTTCTGCATGATGGTCATTCCTGTGCGCCTTACTGCACGTAGCGGTCAGGCCAAACCGCGCGCACCTGATCCTTGGCGCGCTCGGGCGTCCATTCGGGCTGCCCGAGCCGATGGCGGGTGAGTTTGAGCGGGTCGCGGAGGTCGGCGCAGCCGTCCTTCTCGCAGGCGACGACGGTCTTGGCGGCGAGCTGGGTGAGGGGGAGCCCCGCCGCGTCGCGCGCCTTGGCGTCCAGGCTCGCATCGGCGGTGACGAGGTACCAGCCTTTGGCCAGTTCTTCGGTCTTGCCGGCGAGCAGCCGGGCTTCGTAGGGAAAGACCACGCGAGCACCGTCGTTGGTCGTGTCGCTCACGCGGAGGATCAGGCTCACCGGCTTGCTGCGACCTCCCATCAACTGGGCGAAGTCGTTCGCGCCGTTCAGGTCGTTGACCAGTCTGGCCATCAGCTGCTGCGGATCGCGCACGAGCCGGCCGAAGCCCTCGAAGACCTGCAGCTCGTTCTCGGCCTGCATTGCGATCTGCTGCAGGCGCTGGCGCTCGGCGCGCTCGCGTTCGGCGGCCTGGCGTTGTTCCAGTTCGGCCTGCTTGCGCTCGTGATTGAAGAGATGGTTGACCGCTTGGTTGGGGTCGAAGCCGAGCTGCTTGCTGCGCCAGTCGCGCTGCATTACCACCTCGTACAGCCAGGTGTCGCGCTGCCCCTGCAGCAGGCCTTGCTGGAGGCTGCGCATGGCATAGACGCGGACCGAGTTGAAGCGCGGACCTTGTTCTTCCAGTGCCGCGATCGGTTGCATCAAGGTGCTGCGGATGGTGTCGAGGTTACGGAACAGATCGGCTTTCTCGGTCAGCGCGATGATGAACAGGCTGCCGGCCTGCCAGCTGCCGTTGTGACGGTCCCGCGGCAACTGCGCCAGATAATGGACGCCATTCTCCGCATCGCTGCCGAGCAGCAGCAGCAGGTTCTGCTCGTCATCGAAGCCGGCGATCGGCCAAGCGGTGTTGCCGTTGACGATGGGCAGGCCGCGGTTGAAGGTGGCCTTGATCTTGCGGAGCAGCACACCATCGCTGCGCATGATGTTCAGCTCGCCTTCGCCGGTGGCAAAGCCGTCGTCCCCGCACATCGGGCCTTTCGATTCGACGCGCAGGAACTCCGCAGCGACGTCGGGTTTGTAGCCGACGCGGTAGCGGCAACCCGCCTGGTCGCGCAGTTCGGTTAGGAAGCGCGCGCCTGCCAGCACCGTGTCTTCGCGTGGCGGTGTCCAACCGGCAACGCCGAAGTTTGCACGCGCGGGTTGCGCGGCAACGGCGACCGGCGTAGCGGGCTCGCTCGGTGTCGGGGTCGGCGCCGCGGCCGGCGCCGGTGCGGGCGGAGCAGCGGGGGCGGGCGCTGCGGCAACGGGCTGCGGCTGCACGACTTGGGCCAGCGTGGCTGCTGCTGCCGGGGCGGTCGCAGCGACCGGAGCGGGGGCAGCCTCGGTCGCAGCCGGAACGGGGGCAGGTGCCGCTGCAGGTGCCGGTGCTGCGGCAGGCGCGGGCTTTTCCGCGGGGGGCGCCTCGGTGGCGGGCGCCGGCGCGCTGGTGAGCGCCGCCTTGGGCTGCGGCTGGGCAGCGAGGGCAAGCCAGCCGCCGGCTTTCTCGCTGAGCCCGTTGCGGGTTTCGCGGCCGCTCGCGTCGACGCTCTTCCACTGCGCGCTTGCGGCTTGCGGGCACTCCTTGGCGAGCAGGCCGCCCAGGCGCGGCATCAGGCGCTCGATCGCTTCCAGGCTGGGAGAGCCACTGAAGGCGAAGCGCATCTGCAGGGCCGGGGCGCACCAGGGCTCGCCGGCGCGGTGGTCTACGAACACTTCGACATTTTCTGCTTTGGAGAATGCCAGGCGGTGGCTTGCGTCGCCGGCGAAGGCGGAGAGGCTGAGCGCAAGCAGCCCGAGGACAGGGTATTGCTTCATGTGGATGCGGTCCTTAGGTCAGTTCCCAGGCACCGTCGGCCGACTGGCAGGCCTTGACGTTCTGCTGTTCGCGCTTGCCTTCGGCGTTAACGGTGTATTGCAGGGTGCGGCAGGTCGTAGTCGCCGCGACCTTGTCCTCGACGACCGGCAGGCTGTCCAGGTCGAAGCCCTGGCGCTGGGCGCTGGCGACGTCCAAGGCGTCAAGGTCGGTGGCGGTGTCGACCGGCTTGGCGGCCGGGGTCTGCGTGCTCGCGGCCTTGGCGACCTGCTGGCGGGCGGGCACGGGTTCGACCAGCGGCGCGAACACATAGCCCACGGTCACGCCACGGCGGCCGACGGCAAGCCAGTTGTTGTCGGTGCGGCCGATCGCGGTGAAAGTGCTGCCTGCGGCCAGTCCGCCGACCTTTTCGGCGTTGGCGTCCGGGGCGTTGCGCACGTTGGCGCTCTTGATCGCACGGTAGGGCTTGTTGATGACATGCAGATTGGAGACGGCCTGCACCTTGGCCGTGCGCTTGACCGCCATCTCGCGGCTGACCTGCTCGGTCGACACCGGCACGATCGTGGCCGAAGCGCCGCTGTGGTCGGATTTCCAAGTCGTGGTCTGGCCGTCTCCGGTGTTGTCCAGCACCTGCTGGGTCTGCATGGCTAGGGCCTGGCGGTCGCGCTCGTCGAGGCTTGCGCCGATCGTTTTGCCCAGCATGCCGCCGGCAAGTGCGCCGATCACCATGGCCGCGGTGCGGCCGCCGCCCTTGCCGATCTGGCTGCCGATCAGGATGCCGGCCGCCGCGCCGACCACGGTGCCGATGTTCTCCTTGTTGAAGGCTTCGCCCTGCGGCATGTTGGCGCAGCCGGCGTTGACGCCGACGCACGCGGTGACAGCAAGTGCGGTGAGTTTCTTGCGGGTGTTCATGAGTGGACGCGCCTCTGTGATTACAGGAAAGAAAGGGGATTGGATACGGCGGTTCAGTTCTTGTTGAACAGCTTCTTGACGAGCTGATCCGCTTTCTCGTCGGTCTTGCGTTGGGCCGCTGCGCGTTCTTCCGGTGTGGCCGCTGCTGTGTTGCAGGCGGTCGTTTCCGGCGCGAGCGAGCCGAAGCGCTCCCGGCAGCTTTGGGCGAGCGCCTGGGCCTGCGCCCAGCCCTGCGTCTGGCCGTAGAACGCGATCGCCTGTGGCCAGATGCTGGCGCTGGCTTCGAAATGGGCGAAGCCCTGGTCCATGACCTGGATTGCGTCCTTGCGCTGGCCGCTGGCTTCGAGCTGGTTGCTGCGCTCCAGGTACAGCATCCAGGCGCGATCGGGCGCCGAACCGAGGTTGGCATCGAGCACCGCGCCCGGGTCGGCCTTACGTGCGCGCTTGCCTGTGGCGGGCGGTTGCGCCAGTTCTGCGCGATAAACGGCCATCAGCGGAAAGGCGTGACGTGCGCTCAGGCCGCTGGCCGCCTGGCGCGCCAGACGGAGGGCGTCGGGCGCGCTCGGGTCGGCCAGCACCTGCGCCGCAAGCTCGTAGTTCTTGAGCAGGCTTGCGGTCTGCTTGTCGCGCAGGGCCTTTTCGAGTGGGGCGGTGACGGGCTCGCGGCTGGTCAGTGCTTCCGGTAGTGGCTCGACCGATTTTGCGACTGCATCCAGGCGGGCCAGGATTTGCGGGTGGGTGCTGGTGGTGGCGTTGGCGATCCCCTTCGCAGCCTCCTGACCTTGGAAAAGCAGGGTGTTGATCCCCGCATTGATGCCGGCGAGCGGCTGGAACATGGCTTGCGCCAGCGGGCTCGAGCGGTCCTTGCCCGGTTCGTTCATCACCGCGTCGTGGGACTGCTTCTGCAACTCGGCAAGGAGTTGTTGCGACAGCGCGCGCTGGCGTTCGCTGTTGGTTTCTTCCCAGCTGGCGAGGCGCTCGAGCAGGACCTTCATGCCGTGTTCGTAGCCATAGCCCATCTTGAAGCTAAGGTTCATCGCGAAGGCGTCGGCAGCGGACTCCTGGCCGCGTCCCCAGGAGGCGGCCGTTAGCGTCCGCCCCATCATGTAGCTGGTGACCAGGGTGTCGACCTGGTTCCAGCCCGTACTCTGACCGGTCTTCCTGGCCAGTGCGACGCCGACTGCGGCCAAGGTCGCGAGCTGGTCCGAGCTTTGAACTGCGCCCTCGAGCTGGTGATAGTGCAGATAGACGTGTGCGAACTCGTGCGCGAGCAGGGCGACCAGCTCGTCTTCGGTCTGCGCTTCGGCTGCCCAGCTCGGCGACACGTAGATGTTGCCCGCGGCCGTCGCATAGGCTTCCAGCGTGGACGTGGCGAGGATATGGACTTCGCCCGGCCAGTCCGGAACGCCCGCGCTGGTCTTGATGTGCGCCAGCAGGCCGTTGAGGTACAGCTGAAGCTGTGGCATCCGTGCCAGCCCATAGCCGCGTGCGCGCTGGGTGATCACGTCCTGGGCCGGGTCGGGCCAAGCGCGCGCGGCCGGTGGCGGCAGCTCTGCGGTCGGTGGCAGCGGCGGGGCGACGATCTCACCCAGGCCGGGAATGCCGGCAAGGGTTTGCGGGATGGCCTGGCAGCCGAGCAGGGCTACGCTACCAAGGACGACGACCAGGCGCAGGCACGCGCGGATTCGTGGGCGGGGCTTACTTGCAGTCATTGCGTGTGATCCCTGCGGTCGCACCCACCTGCTCGTTCGCGGCGCGCAGCTCGTCCGTCCCGGCGCAGCTGGCCTTCGAGGCGCGCTTGATGCGCACCTGGGCGCTCTTGACCCACACCGGCTGGCCATCGATCCGGACCTTGTGATAACCGGACTGGCTCTCGATGATCGTCAGCGGCATTGCTAGCTCGGAGACCGGCACCGCGCCGCCCGGGCTGCCTCCCGGCTCTGCATAGGTGTCGAGCGATTTCAGCGAACTCGGGCTGGTGCCGACGATGGTGTTCTGCGCGCACGCGGCGGCGCTAGCGAGGCCGAGGGCGACGGTAAGAAGGGTGACAGCAGTCTTCATGTGGGCTCCTAGGTGGGCGATGAGTCGGATTCCGGGGCCTTGATCCTGCTCGTCTGCGCGTCGAGCCAGGCCCAAGGCAGGGCCTTGACGGGTGGGTCGTCTTCGCCGGTGATGAGGCGCTTGAGCCGGCCCAGGACGTTCAGCCCCTCCACGACCAGCGCCATCGCGACCAGCTCGACGACGGGCAGCATGCCGATGCGAAACACCGACTGGAGCTGGGCGATCAGCACGATGGCGACCGCCCCCTGGGCCACGCGCCCGAGCAGCCAGGTGGCGGCCGAGACGAGCAGGTGGGCGGCGCGGCGTCCATGCGTGCGCGTCTGGAGATACCACTCGAGGCAGGGGATTGTGGAGAGCCTTCGGGCGAACCAGGCCTGGGATAGCAGGAAGGCCTTGACCAGCGCCCAGCCCACATGGACCAGATAGATCGCAGCCACCGCGATCACCGCGGCATAGACGAGGGCGGGGCTCTCGTCGAGCTCGGACCAGTCGGTAGCGAGCTTGTACTCGTCCTGGTAGCTCAACAGGTTGTCGAGCGCCATGGCGTGCATGTAAATACCAGGGATCAGGCCGTGGATCGGGCTGCGCACGAAGTCGTTGTACCCCGGCACTGCAGCACCGATGAGCACGAAGCGGTCCCGCAGGTGATGGGCGAGTGCCGCGTCATCCAAGGTATTGAGGTCCGCCATGGACAGGGCAGCGTGGTAGGGACAGATCAGGCTCCGCGGCTCATCGACGAAGCGCTTGCGGATGAAGCCGGGTACGACTCGTGACAATTGCACCTCGCCCGGATGACAGCGCGGGCCGGGTTGCTCGCCCGCGCCGGGCGCCGTCTTGAGACCCCACACCATGGCCATCGGCGCTGTCTCCGGGCCGAGGTCCAGCCCGGCGGCATCCTCGGCAATTGCCATCGCGGCGCTCCGGAGCGCTGGTGTCGCCGGGTTGGCTGGCAGTCCGCTGACCCAGCCGTCGGGGCCGAGGTGCCGGCTCATCGGGTAGGCCCACACCAGGCCGTCGAGCGGGTCCGGATCGTACTTCACGTCCACCAGCGTGAAGCAGCGGCGGCCACTGCGCGGGTCGAACTCAGCCAGGCCACTGCGTACTTTCAAGCGGCCGTCACGCGGTGAAGCGAGCGCAGCGAGGAACACCGGCACGCCGTAGTCCTGATGAGCCGTGCACAGCGCGTTCTGGAGGGCGGCAATGCTGTCGTCCTCGCGCTCCTGGCCGAAGGTGATGTCGATGAACAGCGCGCGAGGGCGGGCCACCGGATCGCTCGCAATGCGCAGCAGCCAGTCGGCGTGCTCAGCATAGGGGATCGGCCAGCTGATGTTGTTGTCGCTGAGATAGGCCTGGTCGTAGAGCAGCACGCTGATCTGGTCGCGGGCGGCTGTCGGATACCTGTGGGCGATCAGCGGCGCCTGTCCGCGTGCCATGAAGCGCGTCACCACCATTCCGGACGCGTTGATCTGGTCGCCGACGTAGAGCGTGGCGAATGAGGCGACCACCAGCAGCAACATCGCAATGAGCACGCCGCTGATGCGCCAGCTCAGGCTCCAGCGTGTGTCGAGCAGGTCCTTGAACGGGTCGAGGCAGAACAGCAGGCGAGTTTTAGCGTTGCATTGCAGTGGTTTCGTCGTCAGATCGTTCGGGGCGGGCTGCGTCGGGCTGGGTAGCGTCGGTTCCGGCATGCGGGCGCACTGGGCTTGAGATGTAACTTTTCGTTGCTAGATCATCCCATGAAAATGTGATGCCCAGGCGTGGGGTTATGCCCAGGGGGTGTGCAGTTATTCACGTTCAATTGCAGCATACGCGGGTGCCAGCATCGTGGCGGCGCGTTCCGACGCCACCAGAATCAGCTTCATCGTCGCCCGCGTGGCGCCGACGAAGAGCTTGCGCATGGTCAGCGCGTCCATCTGCCCCTCGGTCGTCTCGAAGTCGATCTCGGTGAAGATGATGCAGGGCGCCGATTGGCCCTTGAAGCGATACACCGAGTCGATCAGCAATTCGCCGTGCGAGTGTTCGGGTTCGCCCAGCAGGTCGTAGCGCCCGGTGAAGGCGCGCAGGCGGTGCGGGCCGAGGTGGTCGAGCGCGGTGAAGCGCGAGTGCTCGCGACCGCGGAAGGTGAGCAGCACGATCATCTCGCGCCGAAAGCCGAGGCCGAGCGCGCGCGTGATCGCGCGTTTGGTGGCGTCGAGCAGGCTGGCGTCGTCGTGCCAGGCCAGCACCTCGGGTTCGCTGTCGGCCACCGGGCTGCCGGCGCGGATCGGCGCGGGCAGCGGCAGGCGGGCGTTGAGCAGCGCGAGCACGTCGGCCGGGGTGCGGTAGTTGGTGTCGGCGGTGAGCCCCACCCAGCCGGGCAGCGGCACCGGCGCGCGGTCGTAGAGGTTCTGCAGCGGATCCTCCAGCCACCACGCGCGCCCGCCGGGCTTGAGCAGTGCGAGCAGGGCGTCGCGCCAGGGCTCCATGAAGTCCTGGCCCTCGTCGATGATCAGCTCGTCGAACTGCCAGGCGGCGGCGGTGTGCGTGGTGACCAGGGCGGCGAAGTCCGCCTCCATGCGGCGGAAGGCGCCGGGGGCGCCGAAGGCCGGCTTGCGCCCGGCGTCGCGCAGGCGGCGGTCGCAGAGCTGGTGGAAGGTGGCGACCTCGCCGCCGGCGGGCGCGATGCGCGCAAAGTGGTCGGCGAGCGGGCGGTTGTAGCACACGTACAGCGGGCGGCGGCCGGCGGCGAGCGCGTCGGTGTAGGCCGCGAGCGCGAGCTGGGTCTTGCCGCTGCCGGCGGTGGCGGTGACGCGCAGGCGGTGCGGGCTCATGTCGATGCGGCGCGCCCACTCGGTGAGGCCGCCCGACAGCCGGGTGGTGAGCTCGTCGACCTGGCCGATGTGCGACTGCACGTCGGGCACCAGCTCCAGGATGTCGGCGAAGAAGCGATGCAGCGCCTGCAGGCCGCCGGGCTCGGCGGGCGCATCGCCGGCCTGCCCGGCGGTCAGTTCCTGCACGATGGCGGCGAAGGCGTCGCGCCGGCTGGCGTCCACGATGCGCGCCGGATCGAGCCCGGCGCTGCCGGGCTGGCGTACGTGGTAGTCGGGGCAGAACAGCAGGATGTCGAGCGCCGGCTCGGCGCCGGCCAGCAGCGGACGCAGGCGGGTGCGCAACTCGCCCGCGCTGCGCGCGAGCTCATGGCTGATGTGCTGCGCGCGCTTGCGCCCGGGGCGCATCAGGCCCTCGGCGGTCTCGTCGAGGAAGCCCGCATGCTGCTCGATCAGCAGCACACGTCCGCCCGGGCCGACCACGGCGAAGGCGATCTCGCCGAACACCAGATGCGCGCCCTCGGCCCGCGTCCAGTGCAGGCCGTGGTAGATCGTCCATTCGCGCGGCAGCGCTTCGGCCAGGAGCGCGAGCGTGGCGCGCTCGCGTCCGCGGGCGCCGGCGGCGGGGAGCTGTTGCCAGCCTTCGGGGTGGGTTCGAGCCATGAGGCATTCCGTGGGGGATGTGCAGACAGGTTGGCACGAGCGCGCGTTCGAGGCGCAAGTTTAACAAGCGATCGGCTATGCTCCCGCGCTTGCTCGCGCCGCATCCCCTGCGTCGTGCCCCG
>JAGOEI010000271.1 GCA_017997795.1 Thauera sp.
GCAGTTGCCGCAAGGGGTGGAGTCTTCCCCGAAGTAGGCGAGCAGGTGCTGGCGGCGGCAGGTGGTGGCTTCGACCAGGCCGACCAGCACGTCGAGCCGGTTGCGCGCCAGGCGCTTGAACTCCTCGCTCGCCTCGGACTCGTCGATCATGCGCCGCTGCTGCACCACGTCCTGCGCGCCCCAGGCCATCCACGCCTGCGCCGGCAGGCCGTCGCGCCCGGCGCGGCCAGTCTCCTGGTAGTAGCCCTCGATCGAGCGCGGCAGGTCCAGGTGCGCGACGAAGCGCACGTCCGGCTTGTCGATGCCCATGCCGAAGGCGATCGTCGCCACCATGATCAGGCCGTCTTCGCGCAGGAAGCGGGTCTGGTGCTCGGCGCGGATCTCCTGGGTCATGCCGGCGTGGTAGGGCAGGGCGGCGAGGCCCTGCTCCTGCAGCCAGGCGGCGGTTTCTTCCACCTTGCGCCGCGACAGGCAATACACGATGCCGGCCTGGTCCGGGCATTCCTCGCGGATGAAGGCGAGCAACTGGCGGCGCGGGTCGTCCTTGTCGACGATGGTGTAGCGGATGTTCGGGCGGTCGAAGCTGGAGACGAAGCGGCGCGCGTGGGTGAGGTTGAGGCGCTCGGCGATCTCCTCGCGGGTCTGGCGGTCGGCGGTGGCGGTGAGCGCGATGCGCGGGATCGAGGGGTAGCGTTCGGGCAGGATCGAGAGCTGCAGGTATTCCGGGCGGAAGTCGTGGCCCCACTGCGACACGCAGTGCGCCTCGTCGATCGCGAACAGGGCCAGCCGGCCAGTGTCGCGGAGGTGGTCGAGCTGGTCGAGGAAGCGCGGCGTCATCAGGCGCTCGGGGGCGACGTAGAGCAGGTCGAGCTCGCCCGCGTAAAGCGCGCGCTCGACCGCGCGTGCGCGCTCGGCGTCGAGGCTGGAGTTCAGGAAGGCGGCGTTCACGCCGGCTTCGACCAGCGCGCTCACCTGGTCCTGCATCAGCGCGATCAGCGGCGACACCACGATCGCGGTGCCGTGGCGCAGCAGCGCCGGGATCTGGTAGCACAGCGACTTGCCGCCGCCGGTGGGCATCAGCACCAGCGCGTCGCCGCCGGCGGCGACGTGTTCGACGATCTGCTGCTGTTCGCCGCGGAAGGCCGGATAGCCGAAGACGTGCTCTAGGATGCGGTGTGCGGCGTCGGGGGAGGGCGCTGTGGGCGCCGTGGGCGAAGTCGGGGACGAGGCGGTGGGATCAGCGAGCATGGCGCGCATTTTACCGCCCGATGCCTGTCTTAGCGCGTGATTCCGTGCAGGTTTTTGTGCCGGACAATGCCAAGTGAATAAATGGGGCTGGCAGAAAATGATGACTGTTTGTGCGGGCGCCAACGGCCGTCAGGGGTGTTCGGCCCGCCAGTCGCGCAGCGCGCCAAGGGTGTCGTCGAGTCCGCCCACCACGCGGATGCCGGGCAGGCGCTTGTGCTTGTCGCGCACCGCGGCACCGCCGGCCCAGATCGCGATGGTGTCGGGCAGCAGGGCGCGCAATTCGAGCAGGCCATCGATCGCCTGCCGTGCCGGGTAGGCGATGCTGAACGACAGCCCGACGATGTCGAAGCCGCCGCCGACCGCCGCGCTGCGGATGTCGGCGAGCGGCGTGCGCGTGCCGAGCGACAGGCAGGCGACGCCCTCGGGCACCAGCATCGCCTCGGCCATCAGCAGGCCGAGCACGTGCTCTTCATCGGGGAAGGTGGTGAGCAGCACGCGCGGCCGCCCGCCCGGCGTGGCGTGGGCGCCGATGGCGCTACGCAGCACGTTCTGCACCTGCTCGGTGAAGAGATGTTCTTCCGGGACCTCGACCTCGCCGCGCATCCACGCTTCGCCCACTGCGGCCGCCAGCGGCGCGACCGTGTCGGCGACGAAGCGCTGCAGCCCCTGCTTCATCAGCGCCTGGCGCAGCGCGGCGTTGAGTTCGACGCTGCGGTGCAGGCGCACCAGTTGCAGCAGCCCATCCTCGCGCCCGGTGCTGGCGACCTCGGGGCACAGGCAACTGTCGAGCATGCTGGCAAGTTCTTCGACGCTGGCGCCGACGACGCCTGCCGGACGCCGGCCGTGGTCGATCAGGCGCCGGATCAGGCGCAGCTTCTCGATCTGCTCGGGTGGGTACAGGCGCTCGCCGTTGGCGTCGCGGGTCGGGGCGGGAAAGCCGTAGCGCCGCTCCCACACCCGCAAGGTGTCCTTGGCGATGCCGGTGTCGCGTTCGACGGCGGCGATGCTGAAGGCGGCTTCGGGTGGCGTGGGGGCGTTCATCGAGGGGTCTGGTGGGGTATGAAGGGACGAAACTCTCAACCGATCTTAGGCGCAGAAAGTTTATTTGTCCAGGACAAAGAACGTCACCCCGTCCCGTTATTGTCCGCGTTCTCGTCCGCCTCCGCCGCCTGCTGCGGCGTGAGGTCGCCGTCCAGCACGGCGAGCATGCGCGCGGCCTTGGCCACCTGCTCGATCGCGCGTCGCTCCAGGCTCGCCAGGCGCAGCCAGTCCTGCATCACGCGGATGTCGATGCGGGCGTGGGCGCCCTCCAGCAGCAGCGCCTCCTTGAAGGCCTGGTAGCGCAGCTCGGTTTCCTCAAGCCGGACCGCTACCGCCGCGGCCGAAAAATCGTCGCGCCCGGCATCCGCGCTTGCCGCCAGCGCGCCGGTGGCCTGGCGGAAGGCGATCGCGACCGGCTCCAGTTCGCTGCCCGGCGGCGCGCCCAGCGTGGTGGCCAGCGCACAGGCCTGGCGTACCGCGATCACCGCGCTCTCCTGGTACTGCAGCGCGCGCAGGCTGTGCGCCAGCGCCTCGACCAGCGCCGGCGGCAGACGCATCGCGCTCAGCTTGCGCACGTAGTCCGAGATCGCCGGCGCCAGCGCGTCGAGCGCGCTCGCCTGGCGTTCGATCCACGGTTCGTCGGGCGGCACCCGGGTGGCCGCGGTGAGCGCCGTCACCGCGAACGACTGCGTGCGGCCGAGTTCCAGGCGCAGCGCGCGCAGCGCCAGGTCCGGCACGGCCAGCGAGGGCGCGTCGAGGTGGCGCGGGCGGGCGATCTCTTCCTCGCGGCTGCGGAAGTGGGCGGCCAGATAACGCAGCAGCGGGCGCGCCAGCGGCACCATCAGCAGCACGCCGAGCACGTTGAAGGCGGTGTGGAACATCGCGATCATCACCGCCGGCGTCGCCGGCTGCTCGAACCACTCGCGCAGCAGGCCGAGCAGGCCGATCAGCA
>JAGOEI010000272.1 GCA_017997795.1 Thauera sp.
GGCGCTGAGCGGTCGCCGTCAGACGCTCAGCGCGCCAGGCGCTGCGCGTGCCCCTGCCGTGCGCCCGCCTCGAGCTGCTGCGCGAAGGCGGGAAAGTCCAGCCCCAGGCGCGCCTGCAGCGCCAGCGCCTGGCTGCGCATCCAGTGCCAGCGCGGGGCGAAGGCCGGGTCGCGGAAGGCGAACACGATGTGATTGCCGTCCTCGCGCACCGGGATGGCGATCACGCGCTCGTCGAACACCGCCAGCAGGCGGGCGACATGATCGGCGTAGCCGCTGCGCTCGCCGGCCACGTTCATGACCAGGATGCTGCGCCCGCCGAGATGGCGGTGGGCGTGTTCGTAGAAATCCGCTTCCAGCAGCCCCGCGGCCACGCCCTCGGCGCCGAAGGCGTCGACCAGCAGCACGTCGCAGCGCGTCTGCGCGTCCTCGATCCAGCGCACGCCGTCGCCGGGGATGACGCGGAAACGCGCGTCGTCGGGCGGTACGCCGAAGTGGTCGCGCAGGGCGATCACGTGCGGGTCGATCTCGAGCGCGGTGAGGTCGGCAGCGGGCAGGTGGCGGTGGCAGAAGCTGGCCAGCGATCCGCCGCCCAGACCGAGCAGGGTGATCCGCCGCGGGCGCGGGTTGAAGAGCAGGAAGGCCATCATGCGCTGCGCGTAGGCCAGCACCAGCGCGGCCGGGTTGTCGATGTCCATCACGCTCTGCACGTAGCCGAGGCTGAAGTGCAGCGCGCGCAGGCCGCCGTTCTCGAGCACGAAAGGCTTGTCGTAGCGACCTTCGAGCAGGCGCGCGGCGAGCGCGAGCGCGTCGCTGGCAGGCGGTTCGAGCAGGCGCACGAGGCCGGGTTCGGCAGGAAAGGGGCTGGGAAACTCGAGAAGATGCTTCATGCGCTTCGGGGATGGAACGGCGGCGCCGGATAGGCGCTGCGCGAGCGTCAGCGTGGCGTGTCCTTCCGCTCGGTGTCGGTGGCGGAATCCACCGGGTGCAGGCGGTCGGCGAAGCCGCGCAGCACACCGGCGGCGAGGCTGGCCAGCAGGTCGGCCTGGTTGCGCAGGGTCTGCACGCCGCCCTCGACCTGCGACCAAGCCAGGCTGCTGCTGGTGCGGGCCAGCTCGGCGACCGCGTCGCGCACGCGCTCACCGGCGGCGGTGCCGCTGTGGCGCATGTGTTCGGCGAGTTCGCTCAGGGTGTCCCGGGCCTGGCCGGTGGTCTTGCGTGCGGCGTCGGCGAGCGCGCCGATGAGGTCGTTCTCGAGGCTCGAGAACGGCTCCAGCGACTGGCGCAGGCCCTCGCGCGAGAACTCGGCGCTGCGCCCGATCGCTTCCTGCATGGCAAGCTGCGTCGCCTGCGCGGCGCTGGCCATGGCCTCGTCGAGCCCGCGCATTGCCTCCTTGAAGGCGGCGCTGCGCTCGGCGTCTACCGGCATTGCCCCCTTCTGCGCGCCTTCGAGCACCGCGTTCATCACGCCGCGCAGCGCCTGGGCGTCGAGGCGGCCTTCGGTCAGCGCGGCGAGCGTGATCGCGCGCACGCGTTCGGCGATTGCTTCGGTGTCGGCGCCCACGGCTGCCTCCACGTCGCGTTCGATCTTGCGGGTATCGATGCTCATGGTCGTTCTCCAGGACGTGAACGGAAAAGCGGGAAATCTCCGATAACCAGCAGTCTAGCCAGTCCGGGGATTTCCCGCTTCAGTGCGGTGCAGGGGCGCCCGGCGGGGCGCCCCGACGGCCTCAGTCCCAGATCCCCGGCTCGAGCTTGCTGCGGATCTCCGGGTACTGGCTGGCGTCGAACTTCGGCAGCTTGCCGGCCGCGCGCTGGGCGTCGTAGTCGCGCGCCAGCTTCACCGCCAGGCCCGACAGCAGCAGGATCGCGATCAGGTTGGTGATCGCCATCAGGCCCATCGCCACGTCGGCGAAGTTCCACACGAAGGGCAGCGAGCCCACCGCGCCGAACAGCACCATCGCCAGCACGATCAGGCGGAAGATCAGCAGGCCGGCGGGGTGGTTGTGCTCGATGAACACCAGGCAGTTCTCGGCGTAGAAGTAGTTGGCCACGATCGAGGTGAAGGCGAAGAACAGCACCACGATGGCGAGGAAGTACTTGCCCCAGCCGCCCACTTCGCTGGTCAGCGCGTTCTGCACCAGAGTGACGCCGGTGCCTTCGACCGGGCCGGCGAGCAGGATGATGGCGGCGGACGCGGTGCAGATCAGGATGGTGTCGATGAACACGCCCGCCATCTGCACGTAGCCCTGCGAGGCCGGGTGCGGCGGGTAGGGCGTGGCCGCGGCGGCGGCGTTGGGCGCCGAGCCCATGCCGGCCTCGTTGGAGAACAGGCCGCGCTTGAAGCCGTTGAGGATGGCGGCGCCGATGCCGCCGGCGGCGGCTTCGTGCAGGCCGAAGGCGCTCTTGACGATCATGACCAGCACGCCCGGCACCTCGCCGAGGTTGGCGAGGATGATGCCGACCGCGACCACCAGGTAGCCGACCGCCATGAAGGGCACGGCGAGTTCGGAGAAGCGCGCGATCGAGCGCAGGCCGCCGAAGATGATCACCGCGGTGAGGATCGTGACCACCACGCCGATCACCAGCGCGGCGACGCCGACCTCGTTGCCGGCCAGGTTCATCGTGCCCATGTCGAGCTCGAAGGCGCCGACCATCGCGCTGGCGATGGTGTTCGACTGCACCGAGTTGAACGCGAAGCCGAAGGCGATGATCAGGAAGATGGAGAACATCGTGCCCGCCCAGCGCTGGCCGAGGCCCCTCTCCATGTAGTAGGCCGGGCCGCCGCGGAACTGGCCCTTGTCGTCGCGCTGCTTGAAGAGCTGCGCCAGCGTGGCCTCGACGAAGCCGGTGGCCATGCCGACGAGCGCGATCACCCACATCCAGAAGATCGCGCCCGGGCCACCGAGCGTGATCGCCACTGCAACGCCGGCGATGTTGCCGGTGCCCACGCGCGCGGCCAGCGAGGTGCACAGCGCCTGGAAGGACGAGATGCCGGAGGCGTCGGACTGGCGGCTGCCGCGCAGCACGGTGAAGGTGTGGCCGAGGTGGCGCACCTGGATGAAGCCCAGGCGCAGCGTGAACCAGATGCCGCAACCGACCAGCAGCCAGATCAGGATCTTGCCCCAGAGCAGGCCGTTGAGTGAGTCGACGACCTGGTTTGCGAAGGCTTCCATCAGCGTTCTCCTGCCGCTCGTGGCGGCGCTGTGTTGTTATGCCC
>JAGOEI010000273.1 GCA_017997795.1 Thauera sp.
GCGGGATCGGCTGGTCGTGCGCCACGCGCATCACCACGGCGGCCTCGTCACGGCCGGCGAGTGCGAGCGAGGCGTAGGCGAAGCGCTCGAGCCAGGGCACCAGCGCCTCGGCGAGCTCGGTGGCGGCCCGCTCTCCGGTCTCCACCCGCATCAGCAGCAACTGGAAGGGCAGCGCCGCCTTGTCGATGCGCACCGCCGCGTGCTTGAGCTCGGGCTGCTTCGAGAACGGATCGAATTCGCCCGCCATCAGCTCATTGATACCAGCCGAGTTGAGCACGTTGCGCCCCCAGTGCATGGCGACGAAGGCCTGGCCGCGGCGCAGCTCCTCCGAGGCCAGCGCGCGCAGCACGATCTCGCCGCGCCGGCCCGACACCCGCACCAGCTCGCCGCTGGCCACCTCGAACATGCGCAGGTCGGCCGGATGCAGCTCGATGCGCGCCTCGTCCACATGGCTGTACAGGCGCGCGACCTTGCCGCTGCGGCTCATGCCGTGCCACTGATCGCGCAGCCGCCCGGTGGTGAGCGCGATCGGATAGTGCGCATCGACCTGTTCGGCCGTGGTCTCGCCCACCGGCACGACGAAGCGCGCACGTCCGCTCGCGGTCGGAAAGCGGCCGTCGGCATACAGCCGCGTGCGCCGCGCCGCATCGGCCACCGCCATCCCCGCCGGGAAGGGCCACTGCTGCGGCCCGTCGGCTTCCAGCACCGCGTAGTCGAGCCCGGTGATGTCGAGGTCGCGCCCGGCGGTGGTGGCGACGTGCTCGGCGAAGATGTCCTCCACCTTGTCATAGGCGAACAGCGCGGCTGCCTGCGGCTTGCCGATCAACGGCGCCAAGGCCTGCGCGAAATCGCACACGATGCGCCAGTCCGCGCGCGCCTCGCCCGCCGGCGGCAGCGCGCGGTGCACGCGGGTGATGCGACGCTCGGAGTTGGTGACCGTGCCTTCCTTTTCGCCCCAGGTCGCGGCCGGCAGCATCAGGTCGGCGAAGGGCGCGGTCTCGGTGCTGCGGTAGGCCTCCTGCAGCACGACGAAGTCGCAGCGCTGCAGCGCCTCGCGCACCAGCGCCTGCTCGGGCAGCGATTGCGCCGGGTTGGTGCACGCGATCCACAAGGCCTTGATGCGGCCTTCGGCCGCGGCGCGGAACAGCTCGACCGCGGTCAGGCCGGGCTTATCGGGCACGCTATCCACGCCCCACAGGCGCGCCACCTCGGCGCGATGCGCGGGGTTGGCGAGGTCGCGGTGGGCGGACAGCAGGTTCGCCAGCCCGCCGACCTCGCGCCCGCCCATGGCGTTGGGCTGGCCAGTCATCGAGAACGGGCCACAGCCGGCGCGGCCGACCTTGCCAGTGGCGAGCGACAGCGCGATCAGCGCGGCGCCGTTGTGGGTGCCGTGGGTCGACTGGTTCAGGCCCTGGCACCACAGCGACATCGCCGCCGGCGCCCGCCCCCACCAGCGCGCGGCGGTGACGATCGCGGCCGCGTCGAGCCCGCACTTCTCGGCGGCCACGGTCGGCGTCACCGCGTCCACGTGCGCGCGCAGAGCCTCGAAACCTTCGGTGTGGGCGGCGATGAAGGCCTCATCGACCAGGCCTTCGCGCAACAGCACGTGCAGCATCGCGTTGTACAGCCAGATGTCGGTACCGGGCAGCAGCGCCAGGTGCAGGTCGGCCGCGGCGGCGGTGTCGGTGCGGCGCGGGTCGACCACGATCAGCTTCATGTCCGGCCGCGCCTTCCTCGCATCCTCGATGCGGCGGAAGGCCACCGGGTGCGCATAGGCCGGGTTGCCGCCGGCGATCAGCAGGCAGTCGGTGTGGTCGAAGTCCTCGTAGGCGCAGGGCGGCGCGTCCGCGCCCAGCGTCTGCTTGTAGGCGGCGACCGCGCTCGACATGCACAGGCGCGAGTTGGTGTCGACGTTGTTGCTGCCGATCAGGCCCTTCATCGCCTTGTTGAAGACGTAGTAGTCCTCGGTCAGCAACTGGCCGGAGATGTAGAAGGCGACCGAATCCGGCCCGTGCGTGTGGATGGCGTCGGCGAAGCGCTGCGCCGCGACGCCGATCGCCGCGTCCCAGCCCACGCGCTGGCGCGGCTCGCCGCGCGCCGTGCGCAGCTCGGGGTAGAGCAGCCGGGTCTCGAGGCGCGCGCTCAGGTGCAGCGTGGCGCCCTTGGTGCACAGGCGGCCGAAGTTGGCCGGGTGCGCTGGATCGCCGCGCACGCCGGTGATGCGCGCGCCGTCGTGCTCGATCAGCACGCCGCAGCCGACGCCGCAGTAGGGACAGGTGGCCTTGGTTTCCATCAGGGTCTCCGCAATCTCGATCTCGGGGGGTGCATGCGCTCAGTGCCGGCTGAGCAGGAACAGCAGCACCAGGTTGAGCAGCAGGGACGCGCCGGCGACGAGCTTCAGCGCCAGGCGCGGGTTGCGTTCGACCAGCGGCACGTGGCGGCGGGTGGCGAGCGGCCGGCTGGCGCCGCGTTCGAGTGCGAGCAGGAACTCCTCGGCGGTCTCGAAGCGGTCCTTGGGCTCGCGGGCGCAGGCCTTGAGCAGCACGGCCTCCAGCCACGCCGGGGTGTCGGGGCGGTAGCGGACGGGCGATACCGGCGCGCCGAAATGCGGGCGCTGGAAGGGCTCGATCTCGCCGTAGGGGTACTTGCGGGCGAGCAGCTCGTACAGCGTCACGCCGCAGGCATAGAGGTCGGACGACTCATTGGCGGTGCTGCCGGCGAAGAGTTCGGGCGCCATGTAGGACGGTGTGCCGGGGTTGTTGATCTCGGCCAGGTCCTCGGCGTCCGCCGCCGCCACGCCGAGGTCGAGCAGGCGCAAGTCGCCCGCGCGGTCGATGTGCACGTTGTCCGGCTTGATGTCGCGATGCACGATGCCGAGCCGGTGCAGCGTGGCGACACGACCGAGCAGCGCGCGGCCGATGCCGACCAGCTCGTGCGGGGCGTAGCGGTGGCCGCGATCGAGGGCGGCCTTCAGCGTCTCGCCCTCGTGCCAGCTCATCAGGTAGTACAGGTGGTCGCGCTGCGCATGCTCGCACACGCGCGGGAAGCCCTTGCCCGGCACGCGGCGCGCCAGCCATTCCTCGCGCACCAGCGCGCTCGCGGCCTCGTCGTCGGCGTCCGGGAGCAGGGTCTTCAGCACCAGCGCGAGATTGTCGGCGAGCCGGGTCACGCGGTAGAGCAAGGTGACGCGCG
>JAGOEI010000274.1 GCA_017997795.1 Thauera sp.
CCGGTGGGCTTGCGTCCGCCGGTGTCGGCCTCGGCGACGATCTTCTTGAGCTCTTCGTCGGACAGCTCGAAGCTGGCCTTGTCCTTGTTTTCGTCCGGGCGGGTCATGAGCAGCGCCTCTCAGGTTCGTGACAGAGACAAAAAACGGCGGAGACCGGGGGTCGCCGCCGTTCGTGCAGCAAGAAACCGGCGCCCGGTAGCGGGACGCCGGCCGGCGGAATTACATCCAGCCTTTTTCCTTGTAGTACTTCACCGCGCCTTCATGCAGCGGCGCCGACAGGCCGTCCTTGATCATGTGCTGCGGATCGAGGTTGGCGAAGGCCGGGTGCAGCTTCTTGAAGTCCTCGAAGTTCTCGAACACCGCCTTCACCAGGGTGTAGACCGTCTCGGCCGGGACCTTGGACGAGCTCACGATGCTCGCCACCACGCCGAAGGTGTCGGTCGCGTTCGGGTTGTTGGCATACAGGCCGCCGGGGATCTGCACCTTGGCGAAGTAGGGGTGCTCGGCGACCAGCTTGTCGACCGCCGGGCCGGTGATCGACACCAGCTTGGCGCCGCAGGTGGTGGTCGGGTCCTGGATGTTGGCGGCCGGGTGGCCGACGACGTAGGCGAAGCCGTCGATCTTGTTGTCGCACAGCGCGGCGCTGTGCTCGTCGGGCTTGAGCTCGGACACCAGCGAGAAGTCGGATTCGGCCATGCCCATCGCCGGCAGCAGCATCGCCATCGTCGCGCGCTGGCCCGAGCCCGGGTTGCCGACGTTGAAGCGCTTGCCCTTGAAGTCTTCCATCTTGGCGATGTTGGCTTCCTTGCGCGACAGCACGGTCAGCGGCTCGGGGTGAAGGGCGAACACCGAGCGCAGGTCGCTCACCGGGCCGCCGTCCTTGAACTGGGCTTCGCCCTTGATCGCGTTGTACTGCACGTCGGACTGCGCCACGCCGAAGTCGAGCTCGCCGGCTTTGATGGTGTTGACGTTGTACACCGAGCCGCCGGTGCTCTCGACCGAGCAGCGCAGGCCGTGCTGGGCGCGGTCCTTGTTGATCAGGCGGCAGATCGCGCCGCCGGCCGCGTAATACACGCCGGTGACGCCACCGGTGCCGATCGTGACGAACTTCTGCTGGGCCTGCGCGGGCGCAGCGCCCAGGGTGCCGACGAGTGCGAATGCAGCAGCGAGAGCGGTCAGTTTCTTCATGGAGTTCTCCTGTGAGTGAATCGACACGGGTAGGGAAGGGGTGAACGGGGCGCGGGCGGGGCTTGCGACCCTGACGGTAAAGACGCCACGCCCGAAGTCCATTTCGGTAAAACGAGTGGCCAAGCTTTGCACAAAACCTGCTGCGGTGTCACCCGGGATTTCCCGGAGAGGGCGTCGGGACGGGGTTCTGGGCGGGGCCGGTGTTCAGGCGCAGCATCAACGTCATCGGGTGCTGTGGCGATTCCCGAAAGCCGTAGTGCTCGTAAAACTGCCTTGCGCGGTCGTTGAGCGCGTGGACGAGCAAGGCGCGCACGCCCGCGTGCTGCGACACCACCATGGCTCTATTCACCGCGTCCTGAAGCAGGGCAGCGCCAAGCTTGATGCCCTGGGCGCGATGGTCAACAGCGAGCCGCGCCAGCACCATTACGGGAATCGGATCTGGCATGTTTCGGCGCACGCCACTCGTCGCCATCGCGTGCGATACCGCGCCGGCAGCCATCGCGTAGTAGCCGAAAACGCGCCCGCTCGCATCCGTGACGACGAAGCTGCGGCTAGCCCCGCTCCATTGGTTGGCAAGGGCTCGGCGCCTGAGCCATTCGTCGAGGCTGGCCTCCCCGCTGGAAAATTCATCCAGCAGATGCACCGCCGCGAGGGGCTGCGGTGCGCTCAGTCGCAAGCTCATGCTGCGGCGCCGGACCAGGGCGCTTTCACGGCCATCAGGCGTTCAAGCCCGGGATTGGGGCCGGGAGGCGCGTCGAGCAGGGCGGTGAACTGCTTGAACTTGTCGGCATCCAGGCTGAAGAAGACCTGATCCAGCACCACCGCCTGAGCGCGGTCGCAGGCCGCTTCGAGCATGAAGTCCGAGCGGTTCTTGCCGAGCAGACTGGCAGCGTGATCGATCAGGTCGCGCTGCTCGGGCAGGGCTCGCAGATTGATGGCGGCATCACGCATGGGGCTCTCCTGTGATTGCATATACAACAGATATACGGACTGTGGCGCGATGTGTAGCGGTTGTCAATACGCTATCTTGTGTTTCCCGATCGGTAAATCCATGGGCCGAAGATGCGCCCGTCGAGCGTAGACTTCCCGATCGGGAAATATCGCTTGTGTCGAGGCAGATTCCGGCAAATAATTTCCCGAACGGGAAACTTGGCAAATCATGACATCCATACGATCCGCTCAACAACTCGGCGAAGCCCTTCGTGCCGCGCGCAAGCAGCTCGGGCTCACTCAGCCCCAGTTGGCTCTCGCGGCAGGGGTGGGCGTGCGCTTCATTGTCGACCTCGAGGCAGGCAAGGCCACCGTACGACTGGAAAACGTGCTGCGGGTCATTGACGCGTTGGGTGGGGAGATCCATTTGAGCGGACTGCCATCCGCTGCCATCGCAGACCAAGGTGAGGGTGACCGCCATGGTGCATGAGCTGGAGGTGTGGTTGTTCGCCGACCGTGTCGGCACCCTGGCGCTGGTCGATGGCCGATTGAGCTTTCGATACGCACCCGGCTGGCTGTCGCGCCCCGACGCCCTTGCCCTGTCGGCCTCGCTGCCCCTGCAGGCGGAACCGTTCGACGATCGCACATCGCGCCCGTTCTTTGCCGGGCTGCTCCCCGAGGGGCAGATGCGCCGCCTGATCGCCCAGCGATTCCAGGTATCCGGCCAGAACGACTTCGCGCTGCTGGACCACATCGGTGGCGAATGCGCCGGCGCAGTGAGCTTCCTGGAACCCGGACAGGCCTTGCGCACGTCTGCCCAAGGTGATGACGTGCAGTGGCTGAGTGACGAGGAAGTCGTTGCCCTCCTGGATGAATTGCCGCGCCGCCCCATGCTGGCGGGCAGGGATGGCTTGCGGCTCTCACTGGCAGGCGCCCAGGACAAGCTGCCGGTGGTTTTCGATGGCGAGCGCATCGGTCTGCCCCTTGATGGCACGCCCAGCTCCCACATCTTGAAAACCGCTATCCATGCCGTTGAGGACAGTGTGATCAACGAGGGCTTCTGCATG
>JAGOEI010000275.1 GCA_017997795.1 Thauera sp.
GCGGCTACGACGCCCACGTCGGCGAGCGCGGCGTGAAGCTCTCCGGCGGCCAGCGCCAGCGCATCGCGATCGCGCGCGTGATGCTGAAGGACGCGCCCATCCTGCTCCTCGACGAGGCCACCAGCGCGCTCGACTCCGAGGTCGAGGCGGCGATCCAGGCTAGCTTGTACCGGCTGATGGAAGGCAAGACCGTGGTCGCGATCGCCCACCGCCTGTCGACCATCGCCGCCATGGACCGCCTGGTGGTGATGGACAAGGGCCGCATCGTCGAGGAGGGCGACCACCACAGCCTGCTCGCCCGTGGTGGCTTGTACGCGCGGCTGTGGGCGCACCAGAGCGGCGGCTTCCTGGGCGAGGAGGCCGAAGCGGCCGACGAAGACAAGGACGGGCTGGCGCTGACCGTACCGACCTGAACACCGACCTGAGCGCCGGATGTCGGCTCGCGTCGCGCTGCGCGTAAAATGAAAAGATGAATAGCGGTTCGACCGATTCGAGGGACTTCGGCTCGACCGACGGTGTCGCCTTCGGGCGCAGCGTCGCGTTCGTCTATCTGGCCTGCGCGATCCTGTTCGGCGCCCTGCTGGCGCTCGAGTGGCGCTGGATCGACAGCAGCCTGCATGCGGTCGCGCGTGAGCGCGGCGCGGCACTGTTCGCGCTGATCGAGGACTCGCGCGCCTGGAACGCCGGCCATGGCGGCGTGTATGTCGCGGTCACCGACGCGGTCCAGCCCAATCCCTATCTGCGCCACCCGGCGCGCGACCTCGAGACCATCGACGGCCGTCGGCTGACGATGATCAACCCGGCCTACATGACGCGCCAGATCGCCGAAATCGCGGCTGCGGGAGACGGCGTCCGGCTGCACATCACCAGCCTCAACCCGATCCGCCCCGAGAACCGTCCCGATCCCTGGGAAGCCGAGGCGCTCGCGCGCTTCGACCGCGGCGACAAGGAAGTGCTGGCGCTGATCCATGAGGGCGTCGAGCCGGTGCACCGCTACATGGCGCCGCTGTACGTGACCCAGCCCTGCCTGCAGTGCCATGCCGAGCAGGGCTACAAGCTCGGTGACATCCGCGGCGGCATCTCGGTGACGATGCCCGCGCATGCGCTGGCGCAAGCGCGCGACACCCAGCGCACGCGCGCCGCGCTGCTGCATCTGGTCGCCTTCGTCGTCGCCGCCGGGCTGATCCACGGCCTGATGACGCTCAGCCGCCGCCACGTGCGCGCCGTGCGTCGCATCAACGCCGAACAGGAGCGCCTGATCGCCCAGCGTACCGGGGAGCTCGCCACGCTGAACCGCGAGCTCGCCGCCGAGGCGGACAAGCAGCGCCGCAGCGCCCATCAACTGGCCGCCAGCGAGGCGCGCTACCGCGCGATCTTCGAGGGCGCCGCCGAGGCGATCATGGTCACCGACGCCGACACCCGCATCCTGCAGGTCAATCCGGCCTTCTGCGCCATCACCGGCTATGCGGCCGAGGACGTGATCGGGCGCACGCCGGCGCTGATGTCATCGGGCCGGCACGATGCCGCGTTCTACGACGACATGCGCGCCCGCCTCGCCCGCGACGGCGCCTGGCAGGGCGAGGTCTGGAACCGGCGCAAGAGCGGCGACCTGTACGTGCAGTGGATGTCGATCACCCGCATCGGCACGGCCGACGCGCCCGAGGCATATGTGTGCACCTTCAGCGACATCACCCAGCGCAAGCAGGCCGAGGAGCAGATCCGCTACCGCGCCGACCACGACGCGCTGACCGGCCTGCCCAACCGCGCGCTGTTTGCCGACCGCCTCGGTTCGGCGCTTGCCGCTGCGGCGCGCCATGGCCACCGCTTCGCGCTGCTCGCGGTCGATCTGGATCACTTCAAGGCGGTCAACGACCGCCTCGGACACCTCGCCGGCGACGCCTTGCTGGTGGAGACCGCCGCCCGGCTGCAGGCCTGCGTGCGCGGGTCCGACACCGTGGCCCGCCTGGGGGGCGACGAGTTCGCGGTGGTCCTGACCGAGATCACCGGGCAAGCCGACGCCGAGGAGGTGGCGGCGCGAATTTGCGCGTCGATTGCGCGCCCCTTCGTGCTTGCCGAAGGCGAGGCCTGCGTCAGCGCGTCGGTGGGGATCGCGTTCGGGCCCGATGGCGATGCCAGCCTGGAAGTCCTGCAGCGGCGCGCCGACCAAGCGCTCTACGCCGTCAAGCACAGTGGCCGCGGGCACTACCGCATCCACGATGCCGCGCTGGAAGGTGCGATGCCCGGGGTCGGCTGAGCCCCCTGTCAGGCGACCGACGACAGGTGGAAAACCTCGGGGTCGTCCCAGTGCTCGAGGAGGATGCGCGCCACGCGCTGCTGCCACAGCTCGCCAAAGCGCCTGGCCTGCGCCGCATCGGCTTCGCCGCGCATGCAGTGACGCATCAGCTCGGGCATCTCGGGGTGGGGCGGCACGCGCGAGAGTTCAGACGCGGCATCCACGGTGGCGCCGCTGTCGCTGCGGGTAAGGCGCAAGGCCAGCGGCTGCTGTACGCCGAAGGCCTGCAGGTTGCGGCGCACGAACTGCCCGCCGATGCCCTTGAAGCCGCCGTCCTGCGCGCTGCCGGTGAGCAGCCCCACCACTGCGGCGATGACGCCGGTCACGCCCTCGTCGAGCGGATGCTGGAAGCTCACCCGCACGTTGCCGCGGACCGGAAGCTCGCCGGGATAAAGGCGCGTGAGCGCGTGGTGGGCGAGCGCGTAGGCCGAGGCCACCGTGGGGCAGGAATGCCCGGCCAGGCGCACCGCATCGGCGTAGCCGTAGTCGAGCACGCCGCCCTCGGCGGCACCGAGGAAGTCGGCGAGCGGATCGCGCACCACGAGGCGCGGCACCTGGTCGAAGAAGGCGGGAAAACGTGCGCTGGACATGGCGGCTCCGGAGGGTGGGGAAGCCGCGATTGTCCGCCTCCCTCGGCGTTGTGCATTGATGTGGCTCAGATGGCGCCGGCCTGGCGCAGGGCCTCGATCCGGGCGGGCGCGTAGCCGAGCGTGCGCAGCACCGCGTCGGTGTGCTCGCCCAGCGCCGGCCCGATCCATTCGCTGCCGCCCGGCGTGGCCGACAGCTTCGGCACCACGCCCGGCATGCGGCAGTCGCGGCCGTCGGGCAGCGTCACCGTGTGCAGCATCTCGCGCGCAAGGAATTGCGGGTCGGCGAACATGTCCGCCACCG
>JAGOEI010000276.1 GCA_017997795.1 Thauera sp.
AGGGCGCGGACGGGCAGCGCGCAGAACTCCCCGTCACCCACACCTTCGGCATCCGGCCACTGCAGCAGGTACTGCTGCCGCAGCCGGGCGGCCGCCTGCAGGCCTTCACCATCGCTTGGGATACCGAGCGCAAGACCTGGTTCTCGCTCCACCCCGAGGGCGCCAACGCTCCCGGCAGCAGCCTGCACTGGAGCGGCCGTTACCAGAACTGGAACCTGATGTGCGGCGAGTGCCACACCACCGCCTACCGCAAGGGCTACGACGACGCCACCGACAGCTATCGCACCACCTGGGCGGAAGCGAACGTCGGCTGCCAGGCCTGCCATGGCGGCGGCCGCGCGCACAGCGAGAGCGCACGCGCGGTCGCCGCGGCCAGCCAAGGCACGCCGAAGCCGACCGCGAACCGCGCGCTCGCCGGCGCCCACGCCCAGGTCGACCAATGCGCGGCCTGCCACGCGCGCCGCACCCGGCTGGTCGAGGACGCCGTCGCTGGTGCCCCGCTGCTCGACCAGTTCATGCCCGACAACCTGCGCGCCGACCTCTACCACGCCGACGGCCAGCAACTCGAGGAGGTCTTCGAGTACGGCTCCTACCGCCAGAGCCGCATGTACCAGGCCGGTGTCGCGTGCACCGACTGCCATGACCCGCACAGCGGCAAGCGCCGTGCCGAGGGCAATGCGCTATGCACCGCGTGCCACAACGAAACCCCCGACCGCGCGCGCTTTCCTGGCCTGGTGACAAAGAACTACGAAGGCCACTCACACCACTTCCACACCGCAGGCCAGGCCGGCAGCCAATGCGTGGACTGCCACATGCCCAGCCGCAACTACATGGTCGTCCATGGCCGCCGCGACCATGCGATCCGCATCCCGCGCCCCGACCTGAGCGCCAAGCTCGGCACGCCCAACGCCTGCCAGGACTGCCATGCCGACCGCAGCGCCGAGTGGGCGACAGCGGCGATCACCCGCCACCTCGGCCCCCGCCAGCATCCGCCGCACTACGGCGAGCTCCTCGCCGCCGCGCGCCGCGGCGAACCCGGCGCCGCGCAGCCCGTGCACGCCCTGATCACCGACCCGGCGCAGCCCGCCATCGTGCGCGCCACCGCGGTCGAGACGCTCGCGACACTCGGCAGCGTGGCGCCCGCGGCGCTGCGGGACCCCGACCCGGTGGTGCGCGCCACCGCCGCCGCCGCGTTCGCCGCCCGACCGGCAGAAGAGCGCCTCGCCCACCTGCCCGCCCTGCTCTCCGACCCGCTGCGTGCGGTGCGCATCGCCGCCGCGCGCAGCCTCGCCGACATCGATGAAAACCGCCTCCCCGCCGAGCAACGCGCGCAACTCCACGTCGGCCTCGCCGCCTTCGTCGCTGCGCAGCAGGCCATGGCCGACATGCCAAGCGCGCAGCTCAACCTCGCCAGCCTGGCCGCCACCCGCCGCGACGCGGCCGGCGCCGAACGCCACTACCGGCGCGCGCTGTCCCAGGATCCGCAGGTGCAGGCGGCGCGCCTGGGCCTCGCCACCCTGCTCGCCGGCAGCGCGCGCGAGGACGAGGCCGAGCGCGTGCTGCGCGAGGGTCTTGCGGGCGCGGCGCAGCCTGGCGAGCTGCACTTCGCGCTCGGGCTACTGGCGGGCCAGCGCAAACAATGGGAGAAAGCCGCCCACGAGCTGCGCGCCGCCGCCGCGCTGATGCCAGATCACCCTCGCGTGCGCCGCAACCTCGACGCGGTGGAGCGCTACCTGCAGCAGACCCGCTAGGCAGCGCAGCAGCGCGCGTCAGTCCGCACTCAAGCCATCGACCGCCGCGGCGATCGCCGCCGCCGTCGCGCGCAGCTCGCCCAGGTGCGCCTCGACGACCTTGGCGCGCAGGTCATAGCGGCGCGGCCACACCAGGTTGATCGCCGCATGCACGCCGCCCGCCGCAAGCACGGGCACCGCGATTGCGTCCAGCCCGTCGTCGAAGACGCTGGGCTCGTCCTCCGACCCACCAAACGCGGCGTCACGCACCGCATAGCCCTGGCGCCGGGTCTGCGCCAGGATCGCGCCGATCTCGTCGCGGAACACGGCCGCGCTGCGTGGATTGGCCGGCGGGTGGGCGCGAAAGTGTTCCATCACCGCCGTGCGCTCGACGTCCGCGCAGTGTGCGAGCCAGGCCCGCCCGGGCGCCGACAGGAAGAGATCGACCCGATAGCCGATGTGATAGCGCGCATTCATCGCCAGACCGGACAGGCGCCGCGAACTCTCGGCGAGCTCCATGGCGAAGTCCCGATACACGAGCAGATCCGAGGGCCACAGCACACTGCGCTGCAGCGCCACCAGCTTCGGCGCGGCAATCTCGGCCAGGCGCTGGTCGGCAACGGTGACGGCGTGGGGCTGCGCCCAGCCGGCTGCGCGCCGCCAGTGCCCGTCGAACATCGACCGCCACACCAGACCACCGTGCTCGAGGGTGTGGAGGATGCGCAGCAGCGTCGACTTCGGTAGCCCGGTGGCTGCGTGCAGGGTCCGCAGCTCGGTGCCCTCGTGGGTACGCAGCAGCCGCAATACCTCGATGCCGCGCTCGAGCGCCCGGATTGAAGGGCCGTGTTCCTTGGTCATGTTCCCGATTCCCGTCAACGCGCGCAGGCCGACATGAACATCATGATAAGTCGGCTTCCACGGTCTGCGGCTGCGGGTGGCGGACACCAGGCCCGCAGCCACGCAGTCGCACTGCTCGCCTACCAGTTCGACTCGCGCCGCGCCCACCTCGAGGAAGGCGAAGCCGGCGTGGATGGCGAGCACAGTGACCGGGCGCGTCTCATGCTCCTTCAGGCCTTATGGGAGCGGGATCCATTTTTTGTTCATCGCACGTTCCTCCTTTTCCAGTCCGCGAGGTAGGCCAGTGCAGTCTCGTAGTCACATATTTCGATCATTCTTGTGAACCACAAATTACAAGATACGTTCGGCAGTCATTTATGGCAGCAGTGATTTAGCATACATGCCAAAGGGATTGACTTGATGGATAGGGTTTCGAACTGAAAGGTGCGAAACGCTGTGCAAGATCGCGCTGTACCTTGCCAAGTAAGCGGTAACCGAGCGGCGTTCTTGCCTACTTCGAGCGCGGGTGGAGATCGGATCGAAGCGGATTGGCCGCGAAGTGTTGCTTCCACAGCCTTGGGGTGAGTTGCGCGACATCGGCGGCAGGGT
>JAGOEI010000071.1 GCA_017997795.1 Thauera sp.
GCACGTAGGGGTTGGTGTCGGCCTGGCGCTTGTGCGGCTTGCGGCCGACCGCATTGACCGAGAAGAAGGCGTTGGGCCGCGCCTCGAGCGCCGCCTGGTGGCGGTCGATGAAGGCCTTCACCGCGGGGCGGTGGTGGCCATAGCGGATGCTGGCGCCGATCACGACGCGGTCGCAGGCGTCGAGCTGGGCAGCGGACACCGCCGCGACCTCGGCCAGTTCCGCCTCGTGACCGGCATCGCGCACGATCGCTGCGATGCGCTCGCAGATCTCGAGCGTATGGCCGTCGATGGTCGAATAGATGATCAGCAGACGCATTGCGTGTCCTGGGTGGACGTATCGGGGGCACAAGGCGCGCTCGAGCACCCCCGGCCAAGCGGTGTTTGCCAACGTGAATGGCGGGTCTGCGAAAGCGTCCCGCCATACCCGGCATCCGTCATCACTTGCCGGTGACGATGCCCTCGACCACCTTCTTGCCCTCGGAGTACAGCGCCACCTGGCCGTCCTCGAGCTCGAGGTTCATGCAGCCGGTGTTGCCCTTGAGCTTGCCGTCCAGCCACTCGCGGCAGTAGCGCGCCTGATCGTCGACCCACCAGCGCGCCTTGGCGCCAGTGGTGTCGGTGAGCGTGCCGTCGGTGCCGAACTGGAGCGTGTAGGCCGCTTCGGTGCGCAGATACACGCCGATGAAGGTGGCGCCCGTCAGCAGCTTCTCGACCTCGGCCTTGTCCTTCATGAAGTTCTGCGCCAGCGCACCGCCCGAGGCGGTGGCGAGCGCGACGGCGGCGAGCAGGGCGCGGACGGTGTGCGAGGGTTTCAGCATCGTTGTCTTCCTTTTAGTGGTTACGTATCCGGGAAAATCGATCGAAGAGGCCTGGAGGGCGGTCCGGATGGGGCGTGCTCAGCCGCGTGCCCCCATGCGGCCGACGAGGCCGCGCAGGGTCTCCTGGAGGTCGGCGGGCATCACCACGATCTTGGCGCTGCCCGACTCGCCGAGCTTCTCGAGCGCGCCGATGTACTTCTCGCCGAGCAGGTACATCATCGGTCCGGCCTGGTCGCCGATGCCGGCGGTCACGCGGCGGATCGACTCGGCCGAGGCCTCGGCCAGCATCACCTGGGCGTTGGCGTCGCGCTTGGCGGATTCCAGCCGTGCCTCGGCCTCGAGGATGGCGGCCTGCTTGGCGCCCTCGGCCTTGGTCACCGCGGCCTTGCGCTCGCGCTCGGCGGCGGCCTGCATCTCCATCGCGCGCTGCATGGATTCGGACGGCTTGATGTCCTGGATCTCGACCGACTTCACCGTCAGGCCCCAGTCCACCGCCTCGTCGGCGATGCTCTCGCGCAGCCGCGCCTTGATCTTGTCGCGCGAGGACAGCGCCTCGTCGAGCTCCATCTCGCCGACGATCGAGCGCAGCGTGGTCATGATCAGGTTGCGGATCGCCTCGGAGAAGTCGGTCACGCCATACACCGCCTTGACCGGGTCGGTGACCTTCACGAAGGCGATCGCGTTGGTCAGGATCACCGCGTTATCGCGGGTGATGACCTCCTGCTCCTGCACGTCGAGGATGATGTCCTTGGTCACCAGCTTGTAGGCGACGCGGTCGAGATAGGGGATGAGGATGTTGAGCCCCGGGCGCAGCGTGGCGTGGTACTTGCCCAGGCGCTCGACCACCCACTCCTCGCCCTGCGCCACCAGGCGCACACCCTTGGCGATGGTGATGACGACGAAGATCAGTACGGCGATTGCGATGGCCAGGCCTTCGGATGCGAACACGTTGTATTTCCTTGTTTGATCAGGCTTTCGCCACCTTGACGTAACTGCCCTCGACACTGACCACCCGCACGCGCTCACCGGCGGCGATCGCGGATTCGGCCACGCAGGCCCACTCCTCCGCCCCCAGCACCGGACGCTGAAAGCGCACCTTGCCGCGCTCGAAGGGCGCCACCGCGCTCACCAGCAGGCCGATCTCACCGATCACCTCACCGGCCGCGGTGCCGACCAGGGTCTTGTGCTGCGAGCGCTTGAAGACGCGGAACCACAGCACCGTCATCGCCACCGAGGCCAGCACCCACACCCCGATCTGCGCACTCAAGGCCAGCCCGGGTGCCAGCAGCAGCACCAGCCCGACCAGCATCGCGCCAAAGCCGAACCAGATGACGAAGAAGGCCGGCACGGCCAGCTCGAGCAGCACTAGCGCGAGGCCGGCGATCTCCCAGTGCCACCATTCGAGGGTCATTGCGTTATCCATGGCCGAACTTTAGCGCAGCTCGGTGACAAGCGGGATTGCATGCGCTGATGCGCGTGCGCACGGCCTTGATCGCGAAGTGGAAAAGCTGTGATCAGGCAGGGCATCGAATTGTGGATAAGTACACGGATCTGCGAAAGCGCTGTTTCCATCAACAAAGCATCCTTCGTTAACAGGCGCGTCGTGCACCACGTTTTCCATGATCCAAGTCGCTGTATTCAATCGGGTAAAAGCACTTATCCACAGAAACCGGGCGTACATGATCTTTATGATCTTTTAAATCTTTAAATTCTGTGTACACCCAGAAGCGGAACCTTGACTGAGCTCGAAGCACCCGCTGACGCAGTCCTGCAAGCGCAGTAATCGCGACTGGCGTCGCTCCTACAGCACGCCTCCGGAAACGCGCTGGTTCTTTCTGTAGGAGCGACGCAAGTCGCGATTCCACCGTCCAGCCAGCCAGGCACGCCCGTACAGGACGCACCAAGCGCCGCAACTCTCAGAACGGCGGATCGTCCGCCGTAATCGGCTGCACAACCGCCTTGTCGGACTGCATGCGCGGCAGTTCGGCGGTGACGCTGCCGGTTTCCACCGGCGCCGACGCCAGCTCGCCACCCAGCGCCGCCACCACCGCAGGCAGCAGATGCGCGAGCTCACCGGTCATCAGCGCGAATTCGGCGTTGAACAGCGCCTCGGCGTCGTCCTTGTCGGCATCGCCCACCTGGTCGCGCACCACGTCGAGGAAGTCCAGACGCTTGATCTCGAGCTTCTCGGTGAGCACGAAGCTGATGCGGTCATCGAAGGTCAGCGCGAGCCGCGTGGGCAGCTTTCCGGCTTCCAGGTGCCCCTTGACGTCGTCACCCTCGAGCGGATGGCGTGCATAGCGCACCGCGGCCTTGTCCTCGGCCACCGAACGCAGCTCGCAGTCCTGGTCGATCGTGAAGCCCTCCGGGGCCTCATTGGTAGCCAGCCAGGCGGCCATTGCGGAGGTCGGCGACAGCTCGGTACGGAGCAGCGTCAGCGGCAGGCTGTCGAGCGTGTGGCGCAGCTGCTCGAGCATGTCCTCGGCCTTGCTCTGGCTGCCGGCATCGACCACCAGCCAGCCATTGACGGGATCGAGCCACGCGAACATGCGCCGCCGGCGAGTGAAGGCACGCGGCAGCAACTCCTGCGTGACCTGCTCGCGCAGTTCCTTCATCTGCTTGCGCCCGAGCTTGTAGCCCTGCTGTTCGGCCAGCTCCTCGGCACGCTCGTCGGCCTCCTGCTTGACCACGGCAGAGGGCAGCAGGCGATGCTCGAAGCCGAGGCAGATCAGGAACTGGCCGCCCACGGCGTGCACCAGCACCTCGTTGCCCAGCGGCGACAGCCAGCCGCGGCTCTCCATGTCCTGGCTGCCGCAGGGATGGAAGGGCTTCTTCGCGAGCTGCTCCTCGAGGCGCTCGGCGCTCATGTCCCAGGGGGCGGGAAGGCGATAGATCTGCAGATTCTTGAACCACATGTCGGGGGTATTTCCTGTTGGTGAAATTGAAAACGGGGGCCTTACTGCGCGAGTCCGTCTGACTCGGCGATCATGCGGATCACGCGCACGGTGTCGATGTCGGACTGGTGATAGGCCGCGCGCACGAATTCGGCGTAGCGGCCATCCTCGCCGCCCTCGGGCAGCGAGGTGCGATACGCGAAGCGCAGGAAGAGGGCGCCCGGTTCGGGCTCCTCGATCGTGATCTTCAGGCTGCCGCCGGCGTGTTGCTCGTTGGCTTCGGATTCGAAGCAGATCCAGCGCAGCGGATCGAAGGTGACGCAGTCGCGGATCACCGCGTTGCCGAAGTGCAGGTCGCGCACCAGACGGCCTTCGCTGCGCTCGACGATCCGGCAGGCCTCGAGGCCCGGGAGGAAGGCGCGCGCGTCTTCGGCCCGGCAGAGCAGGCCGAACCACAGCTCCTCGCGGGACAGCGGCGCCTGCAGCGGATTGGCGAGATCATTGACCTCGATCAGGTGTTCGAATTTCAAGGCAGTCTCCTGAACGGGCAGGGCGGCAGTTTACCCGCTCGTACCCTCGCCCGCGATAACATGCGCGCCATGCAACTCGAACGCCTCCTCCATGCCCAGGGCTTCGGCAGCCGCAAGGAATGCCGCGCCCTCATCCGCGCCGGTTACGTCAGCGTCGCCGGCGAGCCGTGTGAAGATCCCTTTGCAGAATTCGATCCTGGCAGCACCGATGGCGCGCCCGGCGTCGATTTCACCGTGGGTGACGAACACTGGCGCTTCCGCGCCCAGGCCTATGTCGTGCTGCACAAGCCGGCCGGCTACGAATGCTCGCAGAAGCCGACCTTCCATCCCTCGGTGTTCACGCTGCTGCCGCCGCAACTGCTGATCCGCGGCGTGCAGTGCGTGGGCCGGCTCGACCAGGACACCACTGGCCTGCTGCTGCTGTCGGATGACGGCCAGTTCATCCACCAGTGGAGCTCGGGCAAGAAGCGCACGCCCAAGGTCTATGAGGTCACCCTGAAGCACGCGGTGGAACAGGAATTTGCCGAGCGCATGGTCGCCGGGGTCGAACTGCACGACGAGCCCGAGCCGATCGCGGCGGCGGCCTGCGAACTCACCAGCCCGTCCACGCTGCGGCTGACGATCTGCGAGGGCAAGTACCACCAGGTCAAGCGCATGGTCGCCGCAGCCGGCAATCGTGTGGAGGTTCTGCACCGCAGTCGCGTCGGCGGCCTGGATCTGCCGCCCGAGCTGGCGCCGGGGCAGTGGCGCTGGCTGGAGGCTGAAGACCTCGCACGCCTCGCCGACTTCGTCTCGCCAGAAGCGCTCTAGCGACGACTCAGGCCGAAGAGGCCCGTGCGCGGGCTCGTCTCGGCCTGGACTACTTTCGTCTGCCGCAACCCGACACCGGCTCGCGGCAGGCCTCGTGCGCCGCGATCAGAAGCGCATTTCGAAATTCACACCCGCCGCCCAGGATCTGTCGCGCTCGCGATCTTCGCGCTGCGGCCAGTAGTGGCCGACGATGAACTCGCCGATCAGCCAGTCGCGATACACCGGCTGGGTCCACTTCATGCGCACGCCGTACTCGTCAATGTTCTCCTTCGCACCGGTCTCGCCGGTCACGACCATCTCGCCGGACAGCATGCGGTCGTCGCCATAACGGCGGAACAGCCCGAGACTGCTGCCCCAGGCGAAGTCGTCGGTCTTCTCGGAGATCGTGGTCGCGTTCTGCCAGTGCAGCGACAGCTTCGGCGTGAAAGCGTGTTCGTAATCGAGCGCGGTGGTCGAGCCGAACTTGTCCTTGTTGTTCCAGAAGATCGTCTCGCGGAATTCGATGCGATCCTGCTCGCTCAGCGCCCACTGCTTGCGATAGCGCGCCTGGGTGTAGAACTTCAGCCCACCGCGCACACCGACCCGAAAATCGAGGTTCTTGCGCAAGGCCACGCCCAGGCCGGCGAAGCCGGTCTGGTCCTCCTTTCGGCGCTCTTCCAGCAGCAGTTGCTCGCGCGTGAAGGCTTCGGACTGGTCGGTCAGCAGTTCGCGCTCGTTCTGCCGACCGATGAAGACGTAGGCCTTGTCGCGCAGGTTGGGCAGGTCGAAGCGGGCGCGGAATCGCACGTTGGTATCCCAGCCCTCGTCCTGGCGCCACAGGTTGCGCAGCCCGAGCCGACCGTGCGTCACCTTGCCACCGTCCGTGAACGGTCGATCGCCGAACCAGTCGTTGACCGACTCACCCAGCCACAGCGAAAAACCACGCACATGGCTACGGGTGGTGTCCAGGATGCCTTCCTCCTGGGCCGCCTCGGGGCTGACCGGATTGGGGCTGAGCCCGGGTTCGGCTGCGCTGGCGACAGGTGCGATCAGCACCAGCAGCAGCGGACGACATGTCGTCTTGCCACGGTGAAACTCCCTTGTGCTGCAGCGCCGGGACTGCAGGATGAATTGTTGCGGACATCCGCATGCCGTTCTTCTTATGCCGGCATGTTGGTTCGAAAGGATTCTACCCGCAAGCCGCCTGGCTTGCCCGCCGCCATCCGAGGGTTCAGGTTTGTTCTTATGTTTTTCTATTGATTTAAATAACAAAGAAGTTAACAGTGCGCGAAAAACTGTGGATAAGTGCTTCAAGCGCAGGCCAGTAAAGACATTCAGCCGCGGAAGAACAGGTTGATAAACCCCTTGGTGGGCTGTGCGTGCTTTATCCATCGTTTCCACGCCTTGCGCCGCTGGCGCCCTTGTTCACAAGTTGTCCCGCCTCTTTGCCCAGGATTGTTCACCACGATGATGGATCCCCTGCCCGTATCCCGCCCGAAGTGGGAAATCTTCTGTCAGGTTGTGGATAACTTTGGGGATATCGGCGTGTGCTGGCGGCTGGCCAGGGATCTGGCCCGGCGCGAGCAAGGCGCGGTCCGGCTCTGGGTCGATGACTGGGCGGTGCTGGCACGCATCTGTCCGGCGGCGGCCGGGGTGGATCCTGCGATGGGCGGAACGGTGGATGGCGTGGAAGTGCGCCGGTGGACGCCCGCGTTCGTCGCCTCCGTACCGGGCGAGATCGTGATCGAGGCCTTCGCCTGCGAGCTGCCGCCGGCGCAGCTCGAGGCGATGGCGGCGCAGGCGGTCGCCCCGGTGTGGATCAACCTCGAGTACCTGTCGGCCGAGGACTGGGTCGCGGGCTGTCACGGCCTGGCCTCACCGCACCCGCGCCTGGCGCTGGTCAAGCATTTCTTCTTTCCCGGCTTCGACGCCAACACCGGCGGACTATTGCGCGAGCCCGACCTGCTGGCGCGGCGGGATCGCTTCGTCACCCAGCCGCAGGGGCGGGCCGCGTGGCGCGCGGCGCGTGGACTGCCGGTGACGGACGATGATGGCCTGGTGGTGTCGCTGTTCGCCTACGAGCAAGCGACGGTGCGCGCGCTGCTGCGGGCGTGGGAACAGAGCCCCCGTCCGATCCACGTGCTGGTGCCGGTCTCGCGCATCCTGCCCGACGTCGCCGCCGCGCTCGATTGCGCCATCCCCGAGGTCGGCGCCCGCATCGAGCGCGGTGCGCTTTGCGTCCACGTGCTGCCCTTCACCGACCAGGACGGCTACGACGCGCTGCTGTGGGCGAGCGACCTCAACTTCGTGCGCGGGGAGGATTCCTTCGTGCGCGCGCAGTGGGCGGCGCGGCCCTTCGTGTGGCAGATCTATCCGCAGACGGACACCGCGCACCACGACAAGCTCGACGCCTTCCTCACCCGCTACCTCGCCGGACTGCCACCCGCGGCGGCCGATGCGCAGGCGCGGTTCTGGCGCGCATGGAACGACTGCGCGGATGACGGCACCACGCCGGCCGCCGCATGGCCAGCCTTTGCCGATGCGCTGCCGGTGCTCGCGGCGCACGCCCGGGTCTGGTGCGAAGCCCAGGCTGCGCTGCCCGATCTTGCGTTCCGCTTGACAAAATTCTGTTCGCACTTACGGCGCGGCGCGGGGTAGAATCGCGCGCTAATTTTTTCAAGGACATGCGGCCACGAGCCGCCTCCATCAATTCAGGAAACAGCATGAAAACCGCTCAGGAACTCCGCTCCGGCAACGTCATCATGGTCGGCAGCGACCCGCTGGTGGTGCAGAAGGCCGAATACAACAAATCCGGCCGCAACGCTGCAGTCGTGAAGATGAAGTTCAAGAACCTGCTCACCGGCGCGCCGTCGGAATCGGTCTACAAGGCCGACGACAAGTTCGAACTCGTCGTGCTCGACCACAAGGAAGTGACCTACTCCTACTTCGCCGACCCGATGTACGTGTTCATGGACGCCGACTACGAACAGTACGAAGTCGAAGCCGAGAACATGACCGACGCGCTCAAGTACCTCGAAGACGGCCTGCAGTGCGAGGTGGTGTTCTACAACGGCAAGGCGATCTCGGTCGAGCTGCCCAACAGCGTGGTGCGCGAGGTGGTCTACACCGAACCCGCCGTCAAGGGCGACACCTCGGGCAAGGTCATGAAGCCGGCCCGTATCGGCACCGGTTTCGAGCTGCCGGTGCCGGCCTTCGTCGAGATCGGCGACAAGATCGAGATCGACACCCGCACCGACGAGTACAAGAACCGCGTCAAGTAAGCAGTTCTGCCGTGATCAATTAAATGGGGCCCGAATGGGCCCCATTGTTTTCCGCTTGTTGCAGCGTGCATTTTGCGGTTCTTCTTCGCGGCGGGATTGCGTAACCTGCAGGCTGTCGCCTTCGAATCCGCCCCCCGCCCCGTCATGACCGCGTCCCACCTGCTCCTCGCCCTCGCCGCCGCCTTCCTCGCCAGCGCCTGCGCGCCGGAACCCGCGACGGAACCCAAGCCCGAACAAGCCGCGCCAGCGCCTGAGCCGCCACGCAGCGATGCCGCGGAGGCCCGCCGCGAAGCGGCCGATGCAGCACGCGAGGCGGTGCAGAAGGCGGGCGAGGCCGCGCGCAAGATCGGCGAGGCGGGCACCGCCGCGGTGAATGCGGCGGTGCGTACCGCTGCCGAGAAGGCTGCCAGCGAACTCGCCACGGACACTTCCCGCGACTCATCCGATGCGGGGGTGCTGAGCCAGGCGCCCAACGAAGACCGGGGCGGCGACGGTCGCCCTGCCGAGACCGTGCGCGACGCCAAGGAAGCCGCCGAGCAGGCGGCGCACCGTATCGCCGAGGCCACCCGCGGCGCGGCCGAACGCTTGCGCGAGGTCGGCAAGGAGGCGCTCGAGAGCATGCGCGCGCGCACCGAGCCGGCGACCCAGGAAGCCGCGCCGGTCGAGGAGCGCACCGCCGTGCCACTGGAGGAGGCCAAGGAGCCCGCCGGCCGCTGATCGGCACAACGCCGGCGAGGCGCGCATCCATGGCGATCGCATCCGTTCTCCGCACCCTGCTGCTGTTCGTCTGCCTGCTGTTCGCTCACGCGAGCCCGGGCGCCGATGCCGCCACGGCCGCACCGGCGCTCGACTTCCCCGCGCCGGGCCAGCTCCACGTCTATGTGCGCGAAGGCTGCCCGCATTGCGCAGAGGCCAAGCGCTTCCTTGCCGGCCTCGCCGAATCCCGCCCCGAACTGCAGGTCGTGCTGCGCGAGGTCGATCACGACCCCGCCGCGCGCGACGCCCTGGTGGCGATCAGCGCGGCGGTCGGGGCTTGGCCGCCAGGTGTGCCGACCTTCGTGTTTGGCGGTCGGGTGCTGGTCGGCTTCGACGACGCCGAGCACGTCGGCGCCGAGCTGCTGCGCCTGCTCGACGAAGCCGCGCCGCGCGCACCGCCCGGCACGGTCGAATCCGGCCTGTTCGGCACCCTCGAGGCGAGCGAGCTCGGCCTGCCGCTGTTCACGCTCGCGCTCGGCCTGCTCGACGGCTTCAACCCGTGCGCGATGTGGGTGCTGTTGTTCCTGCTGTCGCTGCTGGTGCGTCTGCAGGACCGGCGGCGCATGGCGATGGTGGCCGGCACCTTCGTGCTCGCCAGCGGCGCGGTGTATTACGCCTTCATGGCGGCGTGGCTCAACGTGTTCCTGTTCGTCGGCATGAGCGAGGCCTTGCGCATCGGACTGGCGGCGCTGGCGATGCTGATCGGCTTCATCAACGTCAAGGATTTCTTCGCCTTCCGCCGTGGGGTGTCGCTGTCGATCCCCGAGTCCGCCAAGCCCGGCCTCTACGCCCGCGCACGCGCGATCCTGAAGGCCGAATCCCTGCCCGCCTCGCTCGCCGCGGTGGCGGTGCTGGCGGTGGTGGTCAATTTCGTCGAGCTGTTGTGCACCGCCGGGCTGCCGGCGATCTATACCGCGGTGCTCACGCAGCATGCGCTGTCGCCGCTCGCGCATTACGGCTACCTCGGCCTCTACATCCTCGCCTACATCGCCGACGATGCGCTGATGGTCGGCACCGCGGTGCTGGCGCTCGGCAGCGGCAAGCTCGACGAGCGCGGCGGGCGCCGGCTCAAGCTGCTGTCGGGTGCGGTGATGCTGGCGCTCGGGTTGGTGATGCTGCTGCGCCCGCAATGGCTGGTGTAGCGCGGCGCGAACTGCGAATCGACGTTGCGGGTGCAGCGATCGTGCGCTGGAGCCCGCGCGGGATTGTTCGTCCGACAGGAACGATCTGCTCGCGCCTGCCCTCTTTATCCGCACTCGGCAAACGGCGATCATCCACGCCCTCCGTCCCACCGCCTCGAGCATGAGCGATCCCGCAGCCGCCCTCCCTTCTTCCACCAGCCGTGCCATCGTCGGCCAGTTGCTGCACCACGCCTGGCCGGTGCTGATCGCGCAGTTGCTGTCGATGTCGATGATGGTCGCCGACACCGTGATCGCCGGCCGCTACGGCACCGAGGACCTCGCCGGCGTCGCCATCGGCAGCAGCTACTACATCTCGGTGGTGATGCTGCTCACCGGCACGCTGCAGGCGGTGGCGCCGACCATCGCCCACCACGTCGGCGCGCGCCGCCAGGAGGCGATCGCGCCCGCGCTTCATCAGGGTTTCTGGCTCGCGCTGCTGCTCGCGGTGCCCGGTGTGGCGCTGCTGCTGAGCCCCGGCTGGCTGCTCGAACTCGCCAGCGTGCCGCCCGCGGTCGCGGCCAAGGCCAGCGACTACCTCGCTGCCACCGCGCTGGGCCTGCCGGCGCTGCTGCTCTACCGCACCTTCTACGCCTTCAACAACGCGCTCGGCCGGCCGCGGGTGCTGATGGTGATCAGCGCCATCGTGATGTCCACCCACATCCCGCTGGCCTGGGCGCTGACCAACGGCACGCTCGGCTTCGCCGCGCTGGGTGGAGTCGGTTGCGGGCTATCGACCGCGCTGGTCAATTGGCTCGCCTGCGGCTGCGGCCTGGCCTATCTGTGCCTGAATCCCGCCTATCGGCCGTACCGGCTCTTCCACGCCTGGCAGATGCCCCAGCGCAAGCCGCTCGGGCAACTGCTGCACCTCGGCCTGCCGATGGGCCTGTCCACCTTCATCGACATCAGCTCCTTCACGCTCATCGCCATCCTCGCCGCCCGCCTCGGCACCGAGACCGTGGCCGGGCACCGCGTCATCGCCAACTTCACCGGCATGATCTACATGCTGCCGCTGTCGCTGTCGATCGCCACCATGGTGCTGGTCGGGCAGGCAGCCGGCGCCCAGGACTGGCGCCGCGCGCAGCGCACCGCGCG